>UQUG01000044.1 GCA_900544205.1 uncultured Collinsella sp. | reverse complement strand
GCACAAACCAGCCGAGCATATTGACCGTGTCGAAGGTGCACATGTAATACATCGAGCGATACAGATACAAGCCCGGCACCATAATGACAATCGAAGGCACCGTGAGGGCGATGCGCGGGTAGGTGAGCTTGACTTCAGCCAAGCTTGCGAGCAGCCCCGATACCAGCGCGCCGATAAACGCTGCTGCCTCGGGAGGCATTCCCGTGCTGAGGCCCAGGAAGGGAATCATCGTCGGCGCATCGACAAGGGTCAGACGCAGGGTATTGGACACGGCGCCGATCAACCCAGCTGCCGCGGCCATCTTTACCGGGCTGTTGAACATCACCGAGAAGCCGAATACGCCAACGAAGCTCATCACCACGCGCAGGAGCGTAAGGACAAGCGGCGAAAGGCCCAGTGGGGCAAAGTCGTCCGGCGCCAGGCCAACACACTCGGCAACCATCCAACCTACGAGGGTCGCCATCACAATAATCGATACGGCATATGAAAGGCGCTCGATACCGCTTCGCATGTCGAGCTTAGCGATGTCGAGGCCTGCCGTAATGAGTGGAAAGCCGGGAATCACAAAGAGCATGGCGCCGATATAGCCTTCTTGGTGCGACATTGCCCCCGGTATGACCTGGCCAAGGCCGAGCAATGCCAGCAGATACGAAACGCAAGCGAGCGCAACGCCGGTCGTCAGCGCGCTGAACTGACCAAGGCCTTGCTTGAGAATATGGGAGCGGGCAAAGTTGCCGACACCCGCGCCCACGAACGCGCAGGCCATCTCGATAGGGCCGCCGCCGAGCAAAAAAACGAAGGCGCCACAGGCGCAGGCCGCCGCAAGGCCCTGTTGCCAAGGCGCGTAATCAGGTTTTGAACTCTCAACGGTCTTGAGCATCTCGTGATACTCGTGCACCGTGAAGCGACGACCATAGGTCTCGATTTCCTTGAGGAAACTCTCCATCATCCAAATGCGATGGGTATTGACGCCCGTTGTGGGCAAGCTGACGACCTCATTAAAGCAGTGACCATCTTCGATGCAGGTGCACTCAAACGACAGAAGACTTAAGTCAACGTGGATGGTGACACCGAGTACGGCGGCAACACGATTCATGGTATCGCGCACGCGCCAGGCACCCGTTCCGCTTGCCAGCATAAGCATGCCGGTGCGGCAGATGATGGATGATTTATCGGTGAGCGGCGCATCGACGGCAAGCTCATCGCCTGCCGTCACGATCTGGTGCCAGTCAGTTTTCATATGGAGCGCGCCGGCACGGACACCGTGGTGCATGGGGGCTCTCGAAAGCAGCGAGTCAAGGCGCGAAGGCTGTGAGGGCTCCGCCGATTCGCCCTCGTCCTCGTCGGGCTCTTCATCGACCAGATCAAAGGAATCAAGCGGCGCTGGCTCGCGACGGTCGATCAGCTCCTCGTCCTCATCATCAAAGTAATTGAACTGATCGAGCATGTCCTCTTCGATTGAACGCTCGCTCGCGTCGTCCATATAGACGCTCCCTTCCTACCGACTAACCCCCATCCTAGGCAGCAACGGCTAAAGGAAACATAAAAGAGACGGCTGTCATGCATGGAAGGCGCAAACCCCCAATGCGTCGGTAGATCCCCAACGACTAGGACTGTCCCCAAGTGCCGGCAGAAAAGGAACGTCCCTAAGTGCCAACCAGGGCAACACCGCAGATAGAGGACGGACAGCGAGCGACGTCCAGAGCGAACAAGTTGGCATGAAAAAGGCAAGGCATAGACCTTCTGGTCATGCCTTGCCTTTTGAATGACAAATTGTCGCTCTGGGCGGCGCGCAGCGTCGAGCGGTTACGGCGTTTGGTAAAACGCCGTAACCCCCTAGTACATCTTTGCGCCGGCGGGGATGGAAGCATCGAGCTGGATCAGGTTGAGGCGCTCCTCGCCCTCCTCCTCGTGGACAGCGCTGATCAGCATGCCGCAGCTGGGGATGCCCATCATCTTGCGCGGAGGCAGATTGGTGATGGCGAGCAGGATCTTACCGACCAGGTCCTCGGGCTCGTAGTACTCGTGAATACCGGAGAGGATGGTGCGGTCGGTGCCGGTGCCGTCGTCGAGCGTAAAGTTCAGCAGCTTCTTGGACTTCTTGACGGCCTCGCATGCCTTGACCTTCACAGCGCGGAAATCGCTCTTGGAGAAGGTATCAAAGTCGACGAACTCCTCAAACAGCGGCTCAACGGCGATCTTGGAGTAATCGAGCGTGGGCTTAAGCGACGTAACGAATGGGCTCGCGGCGTTGCCGGCCTCGGCAGCCTTGGCGGCAGCGGCACCGGACTGGAAACCCTTCTCGGGCTTCATGTGCGGGAACAGCAGGACGTCGCGGATAGAAGCCTGGTTAGTAAGCAGCATGACCACGCGGTCGATACCAATGCCAATGCCGCCCGCGGGAGGCATACCGTACTCGAGGGCGCGCACGTAGTCCTCGTCATACTCCATAGCCTCATCGTCGCCGCCGGCCTTCTCGGCCATCTGGGCAGCAAAGCGCTCAGCCTGGTCGACCGGGTCGTTGAGCTCGGAGAATGCGTTGGCGTACTCGTGGCCGGCGATGACCAGCTCAAAGCGGTGGGTCAAACGCGGGTCGTCCTCAAAACGCTTGGCGAGCGGGCTGACCTCGATGGGGTAATCGCACACGAACGTGGGGTTGACGATGGTGTCCTCGCCCAGCTCATCGTAAATCTCGGCGATGATCTTGCCGGCAGTCCACTCGGGCTTGATCTCCAGGCCCTTCTCGCGCGCGGCGGCAGCAAGCTCCTCGACCGGCGTGTCGATGGTGACCTGCTTGCCGAGCACGTCGGAGACGATGTCGGTCATGGGACGGCTGGCCCACTCACCAGAAAGGTCGATGGTCTGGCCCTGGTACTCGATGACCTCGGGGTTGCCGATGGCCTTGTTGGCAGCCTTGATGACACCTTGGGCGAGTGCCTTCATGCCCTCGAGGTCGGAGAAGGCACGGTAGGCCTCCATCGTGGTGAACTCGGGGTTGTGGGTAAGGTCCATGCCCTCGTTACGGAAGATGCGGCCGATCTCGAACACGCGCTCAAAACCACCGACGATGCAGCGCTTGAGGTGCAGCTCGGTGGCAATACGCAGGTAGCACTCCTGATCGAGCGCGTTGAAGTGGGTAATGAACGGCTTGGCAGCAGCGCCGCCTTGGATGGTCTGCAGGATGGGGGTCTCGACCTCCATGTAGCCGTCGGACTCCATAAAGCGACGGAAGGTGGAGAGAATCTGCGAACGCTTACGGAAGGTCTCGCGAACGTCGTCGTTGGCGATCAGGTCGACATAGCGCTGGCGATAGCGGGTCTCCTTATCGGAAAGACCGTGGAACTTCTCGGGCAGCGGACGAACGGCCTTGGCAAGCAGAGTCGCGCTCTTAGGGGCAACGGAAAGCTGGCCACGCTGGGTGCGCACGACCACGCCGGTCACGCCCAGGATGTCGCCCAGGTCGAGGGCCTTGAGCGTACTCCAGGCAGCCTCGTCCATGTCGTTGATGCGGCAGAACAGCTGAATCTCGGCAGTCGCATCGCGCACGACGATGAACATGATCTTGCCCTGACCGCGCTTGGCGACCACACGGCCAGCGATCTTCACGACGTCCTCGGTGTCCTCGCCATCGGCAAGCTCGGCGTACTTAGCCTCGATATCGGCGACGTAGTCCTCAAGCTCAGAGTGCTCAGGATAGGGGTTCTGGCCCGCCTCGAACAGGGCGGCGCGCTTGGCCAGGCGGGTGGCGCGCTCGTCGTTGAGCGTCGATGCCTGATCGGCGGCGTTCTGGTTCTCTGCCATAAGTTAGCTCCTCAAACTAAAACGCTCCCCAGGATTCGGTCCCAGGGAGCGAAAACATACCTTTACGCGGGACCGTGGTCTAGCGTGCGATCTTGGCGATGGTGTAGACGCGAGTCTTGCCGGAAGGCGTAACGACCTCGACGGAGTCGCCCTCGCCGTGACCAATGATGGCGTGACCGACCGGAGACTCGTTGGAAATCTTGTGCTCGAGCGAGTTGGTCTCGGTGGTACCGACGAGCGTGACTTCCATGACCTCGCCGTTGGGATCAATCAGCGAAACGGTGGAACCGATGGAGACGGTCAGGTCGCCCGTGGTGGCAGCAACCTGAGCGTTGGCGAGGATGGCCTGGATCTCGGCAATACGAGCGGCGTTCTGGGCCTGCTTGTCCTTAGCGGCGTCGTACTCGGAGTTCTCCGAAAGGTCGCCGAACGCGCGGGCTTCCTTGATGTCCTCGACGATCTCCTTGGCGTAATCGCCCTCACGCCAAGCGAGCTCCTCGACGAGCTTCTGGCGGCCCTCAGCGGTCAGTACGATCTGGCTTGCGTCCATACGGATATCTCCCCAACTCTGATCAAACAATCAACTGTCAACAAAACGAAAAAGACCGGCTAGCCTGCGGGCAAGCCGGTCAGGTGCTCACCCCAAAGGGATGGGACTACTCTGCGTCCGCGTCGCTGTCCTCTGCCTGCTTCTTCTTGGCAGCAGCGAGCTTGGCCTCGAGCTCAGCGATCTCCTTGTCCTCCTCGGACTGCTCGACCACGACCTCCTCGGCCTGCTTGGTCTCGGCCTTATCGTCGCCCTCCATACCCTCGCGGATATTCTTGACGGTAGAGCCGAGGGACTTGCCGAGCTTCGGCAGGTTCTTGGGCCCGAAGATAATCAGGACAACGACGAGAATAATGATGAGCTCAGGAGCCCTCAGTCCAAACATGTAGACCTCCACAATACAGCGAGACAAGCTCGAATGAGTATACCGCGGGTATCGCGGTATCACAACACTAGCTAAAAAAAGGGACCGCAAGAAGCGGTCCCTCCTCATGCTCTGGTCGGGTTGACTGGATTTGAACCAGCGACCCCTGCGTCCCGAACGCAGTGCTCTACCAAACTGAGCCACAACCCGTTAGCTCGACTATAGTAACAAAGATTTTCGCCGCGTGCTAGAGAAATTTTTATTTCTTTGGCGCGTCGATTTGAACCGTGTTGGGAATGAGCTCAGTCGCGCAGGCCCACCAGCCATTTTGCTGGACAGCGTCGGCAAGCCTTTCGGCCGTGGCGGCGGTGTCGCAAATGGCAAACGAGCAGGCACCCGATCCGCACACATCTACAGCAACGGTGCCGTCCTGTTTACGCAGCCAATCGAGAACCGTTTGAATCTGCGGCTCCATCTGTGCGGAAATGATACCCAGGTTGTTATGGATGAGCGCATATGCCGTCTCGGCATCACCAGCACGCAAGGCAGAAGCTATCGCGCCGAGCTTGTCCGCAGGCACCGGGGCCTCGTCAAAACGTCGATAGGCTTCAATTGTCGAAACGCTCGCCTCCCGCGGCTTAACCAGTACGACAGGCGTCGCGGGCAGCGCGGGGTACTCAGTTGCCAGCACGTCTCCCCCACCTACGTAGAACGCAGGGCTCGCGTGCAAAAAGAACGGGACGTCAGCACCAATGCCCCGCGCAATATCGTCGAGCGCTGGGTCGGTGCGATCAATGCCCCAGAGCTCCGCCAAGGCGACAATGACCGCGGCCGCATCCGTCGAGGGGCCGCCCAAGCCGGCGCACAATGGAATGCGCTTCTCAATCGTCACGCAGATGTTTGCCTCGCGACCATAATGCTCGGCCATAGCAACCGCAGCCCGATACGCCGTATTCTTTTGCATGGGAAAATCTGATGCCGGAACCGTCTGGACAGTCAGCGCCTGCGCCGGCGTGACCGTCACGGTATCGGAAAGACCGACGGCTGCCATCAGGGAATCGACCCTGTGGTAGCCGCGGTCATCGCGCTCGGTATGAACCCCCAGGTAGAAGTTAATCTTTGCCGGCGCGGAAAGAGTCAGGGACCGATCGGTCACCGTTAGTGCTCCTCGAGCTGATTGCCGAGCGGGGTAAAGATATGCTCGCCGCTCTCAGGGTCGAACAGCTCGACCTGACCGGTGAGGACATCGATATACTGGTAGGACTGACGCGACTTGCGGCCGCGGCGCTCGTCAACCTCGACGATAAAGACGGCGGGGTGGACGCTCTTGATGGTGCCCATGCGCTCGACGACGCGGGTGCGGCCCATGTTGGCCTTAACCTTGACGCGATCGCCCACCATATCGGTCAGCTTCTCGTGGATGTCGTCGACGTGATTGACTTCCATCTCTTCCATGAACAGGGCCTCCAGAAGGTGCAATTCAAAAAGGGGATAATACCCCTAAGATAGACAAAACTCTAATACTATAGCACCCTGCTGCCGCCAAACGCAAGTAGCTAAAAAAGCCCGGTCTCGAATACGTACCAGACGACAACCTCGCATGACCAGTTGTTACGCGGTTTGGTAAAACCGCGTAACCTAAAGGTTGTCGGTGTCCAAGACGATGGTGAATGGGCCGTCGTTGACCAAGTCGACTTTCATATCGGCGCCAAAAATGCCGTGCGCCACGTGTTCGACATCTTGACGAACGAGCGTCAGGAAGTACTCGTAGAGCTCGTTGGCAACATCGGGTGCGCCGGCATCCGTAAACGACGGACGGCGGCCGTGGCGGCAGTCGGCGAACAGCGTGAACTGCGACACCACGAGCACCTCGCCGTCGACATCGGCAAGCGCCAAGTTGGTCTTGCCGTTCTCGTCCTCGTTGATACGCAGCCCGCGGAGCTTGCCCCACAGCTTGTCGGCCTCGGCACGCGTATCGCCATGGCCCACACCCAGCAGCACCAGGTAGCCGCGTCCAATGCGGCCCACGCACTCGCCGTCGACCGTCACGCCGGCGTTGAGCACGCGCTGCACCACCGCACGCACGGTCTACTCCTCGCCCGTCAGCTTGGCGGACAGATGCTCGAGCGCGTGGAAACGATGGCTGATGGCGTTCTTCTCGTCAGCCGTCAGCTCGGCCATGGTCTTGCCCGGCGTGTCGACCGGCAGGAACAGCGGGTCATAGCCAAAGCCGTGATCGCCGCGGCCCTCGTGCGCGATAACGCCCTCGCAAGCGCCCTCGCCATAGGTGACCAAGCCGTCCGTGTCGATGAGCGCAACGACGCTCATAAAGCGTGCGGTGCGGTCCTCATCTGCCACGCCTTCCAGGTTAACGAGAAGCTTGGCGTTGTTGGCGGCATCGTCGCCGTGCACGCCCGCATAGCGCGCGCTATACACACCGGGATCACCGTCCAGCGCGTCGACGACCAAGCCCGAATCGTCGGCAATGGCCATAAGGCCCGTCTCCTCAACCGCGGCTTGGGCCTTGATGATGGCGTTCTCCAAAAACGTCGTGCCGTTTTCCTCGGGATCCTCAAAATCACCCAGCTGGCCGAGCGCCACAAAGCGCACCTCGGGCATGACCTTGCCCAAAATGGCCTCGATCTCGGTGAGCTTATGGGCGTTGCCCGTTGCCACGACGATGGTCGCCGCCGGGTCGAGGGTGTCGATGTCAATCTTCTCAAGTGCCATGACTGGCCTCCTTGTCTCTATAGCAAGCCGCGTGAGGGGCGTTTGGGCACTTGACCTCTCCCCTCTCAGGCGATCGGACCTTTCAACGCAGCATTTCAGCAGATAAAACCTACCAAAATAAACCTGTCCCTTTTTGGCAGGTTAGACGATGGCTTGGCGCTGAAGCTCGATGAGCTCGGCGATACCCTTGTCGCCCAGGTCGAGCAGGGCGTTGAGGCGCTTGCGGTCGAAGGGCGCCTGCTCGCCGGTACCCTGGAGCTCGATCATCTCACCGGTGTCGGTGGCGACGAGGTTCATGTCGACCTCGGCATGGCTGTCCTCGGAATAATCGAGGTCAAGCAGCGTATTGCCGTCGACAACGCCCATGGAGATGGCAGCCACCTGGCCGGTAAGCGGGATGCGATCGATCTTGCCCGCCTCGACCCACATGGCGAGGGCGTCGTGCAGCGCCACCCAGGCGCCGGTGATGCTCGCTGTACGCGTGCCGCCATCGGCCTGAATCACATCGCAGTCGACGGTGACGGTGTACTCGCCGAGCGCCTTCATGTTGACGACGGTACGCAGGCTGCGGCCAATGAGGCGCTCGATCTCCATGGAGCGACCCTTGCGGTTGGCGTGCTCGCGCTTGCAGCGCTTGCCGGTCGACGCCGGCAGCATGGCGTATTCCGCGGTCACCCAGCCGGCCTTAGCTCCCTTTCGCCAGCCCGGCACGCCCTCCTCGATAGTGGCGGCGCACAGCACGCGCGTGTCGCCGAACTCGGCCAGGCACGAGCCGTGGGTGTGCTTCATGACGCCACGGGTGAGCTTAACGGGGCGCAACTCGTTGGCGGCGCGACCGTTGGCGCGGTTGACCTGCATGTACTCCATAGAAATATCCTTTCGGCAAAAGATGTGGCGAAGGCTTTGGCGGCTGCCTTACATCTATTTCAGCTCATCGATATCGATGTGTTCGATGCTCTTGAGCGGCTGGCCAAAGATAAAGCTGCCCGCCACCGCAAACTCGGCAATGTTATCGGCCGTCGTGGCAAAACGATGCTGCGGCTCGGCGGCGTCGCCCGCCAGCTGCTCGCGGCGCGTGAGGATATCGGTCAGCTCGCGCGTGGTCTCCTCGGCGGAACTCACGACGCGCACCCCAGGCCCCAGCGCATGCCGGATAGGTCCCACCAACAGCGGAAAATGCGTACAGCCGAGCACCACGGTATCGATACCGTGGTCGCGCAGCGGCTCAACCGTGGCACCCACCAGCGCACGCACGGCAGGCGTATCGAAGATGTCCTCGTTCTCAAGCCACTGTTCCTGCAGATGTGCACCCGAGGCGAGCTCGTGTTCGACAACCTCGACAAAGCTCGAGGCAGGACAGCCGTATACATCGACGCCGGCATCTAGATCCTGAATGGCGCGCGTGTAGGCGCCCGAGCGAATGGTGAGGTTGGTGGCGAGCACGCCCACACGACGCGAGCGGGTGCTGTTGATTGCCGCACGGGCACCCGGCGCGATCACGCCGATCACGGGAACGTCGAGCACCTGCTGGGCCAGACGCAAGGCCGCAGCGGTCGCCGTGTTGCAGGCGATGACCATAATCTTGACGTCGTGCTTCGAAAGCCAACGACCCGCCTGCAACGCAAACGAGCGCACCTCATCCTCGGTGCGCGTGCCGTAGGGGCAGCGCTTGGTGTCGCCAAAGTAGTAGACGGACTCGTGCGGCAGCGCCGTCGCGATGGCGCGCGCAACCGTCAGACCGCCCAAACCAGAATCGAACACGCCAATCGGGCGCGTGTCGCCTGCCGGATTCTCGATATCGGACATTACCTCACCAGTCTCTCTCGAAAAGACATGTCCAAGTGCGGCGGCGCCGCGCTACGAACGCGCCGCGACCAGCAGCTCTGCCGTCGCCGCCCAACCGTCGACAATTTTGCCGCGCGTAACGAAAGCGTTCTCGCAAGCAGCCAGGAACTCGGGCGCGCCGGCGCTCGTCAGGCCATTCTCGACCAGGCAGAACATGCCCACGTGATCGGCCATGTAGAAGTCGGACTCGGAATCGCCGAGCGCCAACGTCTCCTCGCGCTCGATCCCCAGGTGCTCGCAGAAGTGCGCAATGGCGACGCCCTTGTTGAGGCCCGCGGGGTTGATGTTGAATGCGCGACCGTCCTCGACGCGATCGAGCTCGAGCGTCGTCGGCTTGGACAGGTGAGTCAGGTGGCCGTTGCAAGCCCAGATCAGACCGCAGCCGGCCTCGTCCAGGATGGCCTGAACCTCATCGTCGGGCACATCGCCGCGCATGCCGACGGTGACCTCACGGTACTTGTAGCCGGTCGACATGTCGTTGTGATACTCGATCTTGTGCGGCCAGCGGGCGAGGATCTTCTCGCACACGCCGGTCTGCTCGATCACCTGGTGCGGCGTGAGGCCGCAAGAGGAGTCGTAGGGCATGTCGCCGGTCAGATACTCCCAATCGTTGGCTTTGAGGTCGTACATGACCAGGCCGCCCATCTCGCCGATGTAGGAGTTGAGGCCGAGCACGCGCGCATCCTCGTGGATCATGGTACGGTTGCGGCCCGAGGTGGGAACCACCTGAATACCAGCGCGAGCGAGCGCCACGACGGCCTCGACGAGTTTGGTCGAGGGGTTGCCGTCGTTGTCGCGCAGCACGCACGAGCCGGGTGCGAGCATCGTGGCATCCAGGTCGGTAAAGACGTACTTGACCTTGGCCAAGCGCTCGCGCATCTCGCCCGAAAGCTCAGCGACGGTCGGCAGGGTATTGTGGGACATGGTTACTCCGTTTACGTAGAAGGGTTTGGACTTGGACGGCATGTTTTGATTGAGGGAACACGCTTATGGCGACAGCGTACTCAGGGCGCCGCCGCCATCATGGTTCATTAGTCAAACTGGGTAACATCGATCAGGCGATTGGCCAACGAAAGGTCGCTCTCGATGGGCACGAACTCGTCGCCCACGTGCATGAGCTCTTCGTCACCCTTTGCCAGCAGCAAGACAATGGTGGGAGCATCGGGGTTGACGTACTCCTCGCGCGCCGCCTTGAACGCCGCATGCACAGCGGCTTCGCGGTCGAGGATGATCTTGTTCGGCGTATCGTCGGGAACATGCTCGGCAAGCTCGCGACAGACCTTCATCGGGTCCTCGTGAGCTGGATCCTCGTTGGCAAAGATCATCAGGTCGGAATACGGTGCGGCCTCGCGCGGAAGCTGCTCGCGGCGCTCCTGCGCCTTGCCGCCGGCAGCGCCAAACAGCGCAATGACGGGGCTAGCGGGAAACGCGCGCTTCACCGACGAGAAAAGCGAACGGAACGAAAGCTGGTTGTGCGCATAGTCGACGACGCAGATCACGCGGCCGTCCTTCGACTCCACGACCTCCATACGGCCCGGCACACGCAGTTTGGAGAGGCCCTTCTTGATAGCCTCGATACCGATGCCGATCTCGCGCGCAGCGGCGATAGCGACCAGCGCGTTCTCCACGTTAAAGTCTCCCGCGATACCCAACAGGACCTTCTCCCCCGCCTCGGACTCGTCGGCACACAGGCCATGCAAGTTGAACTCGATGCTAAAGCCGACCATGCGTACGTCGCTCGCCCACAGGCTTGCCTCGGGATGCTCGACGCCAACGGTCACCAAGCGCTCGGCCGTCGACGCTGCCTCCAGCACACGGTCGACCTCTTCGGTGCCCAGATTCACCACGGCGGTCTTTGCCTGGTCAAAGATCCTGAGTTTGCTCTCAAAATAATCCTCAAACGTGGGGTGTTCGATCGGCGAGATGTGGTCGCGGCCGATGTTGAGGAAGCACGCCACGTCAAACGGCAGATTCTCGACGCGTTGGTACTTGAGCGCCTGGCTCGAGACCTCCATGACCATGGACTGGCGACCGGACGTGCGACAGTTGGCGATATGGCGCCAGACCTCGGGAGCCTCGGGCGTGGTGTTGGTGCTCTCGTAGCACTCGATACCATCGTCGGTACTCACCGAGCCGATCATGCCGCAGGACTCGCCCGCCGCCTTGATGATGGACTGGAGCATAAAAGCGGCCGTGGTCTTTCCCTTGGTGCCGGTGATGCCCACGATCTTGACGTCGCGGTCGGGACGGTCGTAGACCTCCGGCGGCAACAAGGCCATGGCCGTGCGAACGCTGTCCACGACCAGCATCGCAGCACCGCTCTCCTGCGCCAGCGGCTCCAGAGACTCGACCAGCGACTCCTCGCACACAAATGCGACGGCACCCGCATCGAGCGCCATGCGCAAAAACGCGGGCTTAAAGGCAGCACCTTTGCAAAAGAATACGTCACCTGCCGAGACCGCGCGCGAATCAAACGAGCAGCCGGTCACGGCGCGCTCGTCAACCTGCTCTGATGCGCGCAGCTCGCCGCACACATCGAGAAGCTTGGCAAGCGTATCGACCGTGGTCACGGTCGCGGAATCCGAATGGTGCATCTTTCACCTTTCTCAGCCATTTGGCAGGGACGGTTTTATAGTAACTGAAACGCACCCACGCAAAAACGGCTCCCGGAGGAGCCGTTACGCGCAGGCGTTCGTAAGCCGAGGCTAGGCAGCCTGAACAGCGGGCTGGTCCTCGTCGATAAAGAAGCGCTTGTACCACACTAGGAACACGAGCGGCGTATAGATCTTGCGCTGGAAATCGCCCTTGCCCGCAAAGTGCAGATCGAGCAGGTGCATGAGCTCGTCGGTATTGAAGAACTCGCTTGCCCACGGCGCGGTGAAGTACTCCTTGACATAGTCGTACCACTTTTGCTCGCGCAGCCAGTAGACAATCGGCACCGGGAAGCCCACCTTGGGACGGGTGGCCCACTCATCGGGCAGCGACTTGTTGGCAGCGTGGCGGAGTACCTGCTTGTTGCCGTTCTCGTTGATGCGGTAGCGATCGGGAATGTGCTCGGCGAACTCCATGACTTTGCGGTCCAGGAAGGGCACGCGCAGCTCCAGCGAGTGCGCCATGCACATCTTGTCGGCCTTGAGCAGAATGTCGCCCGGGAGCCACATGTTCATGTCCAGGTACTGCTTCTTGACCAGCTCGGGCTGACCCTTCACGCGCGCGTAGATGGGAGCGGCAAGCTCGAAGGCGCCGTCGCCGGTGTTGTACTCGGGCTTGAGCACGCCGTCGACCTCGCGCTCCGGCCATACCAGAGCCTGTCCCAGGAACGACTTCTCGGGGATCTCGGCACCCTTGACCAGGAAGTTATGTCCCTTGAAGTACGGCATATGCAGCGCCAGGTTACCGAGCGCGCGACGGATGGGCAGCGGCACCATCTTTTTGTACTTGCGCACCGGGACCGTGTCCTCGTAGTAGGCGTAGCCGCCAAAGAGCTCGTCGGCACCTTCGCCCGAAAGCACGACGGTGACGTCCTTGCGGGCCATCTCGGCCAAGAACCACAGCGGCACGGAAGACAAGTTGGACTGCGGCTCGTCCATGTGATACTGGATGTCCTCGAGCGCACCGAAGAACTCGTCGGCGGTAATCATCTTGCGAACGTTCTCGACGCCGAGCTTATCGGAAAGCTCCTTGGCGTAGTTGGTCTCGTTGAAGTTCTTGTAGTCAAAGCCCACCGAGAAGGTCTTGTCGGGCATGAGGCAAGCGGCGATGTAGCTGGAGTCGACGCCACCGGAGAGGAACGACGCGACCTTGACGTCGGCGATGCGATGGGCCTCGACGCTCTCGTGCACGACCTCGTCCAGCTCGTCGACGTACTCCTCGAACGGCTTCTCGACGGCAGAGTAATCGCAATCCCAGTAGCGCTCGATGTTCATCTTGCCGGTCGGGATATCGACGGTAAAGTAGTGCGCCGGCGGCAGCTTGTAGACACCCTCGAAGAAGGTCTCCTCGGTTGCCGAATACTGCAGCGTCATGTACGGACGCAGGGCCTTTTTGTTGACCGCCTTGTGGAAGTGCGGGTAGTCCAGGAAGCTCTTGATCTCGGAACCAAAGAGCACGCCCGGAGCGCCGTCGCCCGCATCGGCCATGGGATAGTAGTAGAGCGGCTTGATGCCAAAGATGTCGCGGGCGCCAAAAAGCTTGTTCTTCTTTTTGTCCCAGATGACGAAGGCGTACATACCGCGCAGGCGATCGAGAACGGCCTCGCCCCACTCCTCGTAGCCGTGCAGGAGGCTCTCGGTGTCGGCGCCGCAGTGGAACTTGTAGCCCTTGGCCTCGAGCTCGGAACGGAGTTCTTGGAAGTTGTAGATCTCGCCGTTGAAGACAATGACGACGCTACCGTCCTCGTTGGCCATGGGTTGGGCGCCAGCCTCGGTCAGGTCGAGGATCGACAGGCGGCGGAAGCCGAGGGCAACGCGGCCGTCGATAAACTGACCGCCCATGTCGGGACCGCGATGGACGATGCGGTCCATCATCTTGGTGAGCACCTCGGATTGGTTATCCGTCCCACCGACAAAACCGACAAAACCGCACATATACTATCCCCTCTGCTGTTGCTGGGCATCAAATCGAATCAGTAGCTTTTGAGTATACCCGAGGGCGTAAAGAGGGGCGGAATGTTCAGGCAATCTCAACTGAATCAGCTCCGCTGTGACACGCGCCGGTTACCTTTAATGGATATGAGGTGAATGAGGCGATTGTTTTGCTATACTCTCTCCGCACGGGCGATTGGCGCAACGGTTAGCGCAGGTGCTTTACACGCACAAGGCTGGGGGTTCGAATCCCTCATCGCCCACCATTGAATTGGAAACGGTCCTCGAAAGGGGACCGTTTTTGTTTGGGCCCATTTCATGGGATTCGAACCCGCAAGGGTGCGGAGCTGAGGAAACGCGAAGCGTTTTCCAGCGCAGCACGCGAGGAGCGAAGCGACGAAGCGGATGCGGGCGGTGGAGCCGCACGCGGACATCCCTCATCGCCCACCACTGATTTGATAGGCTCCCAGCAATGGGAGCCTTTCTTTTTTGGGCCCAGCGCATGGGATTCGAACCCGCCAGCACGTCTGTCACAAAGGCCGTGGTCAAAAAATGGCAAAAATGAGTACTGCTACTTTGTTTGCAACATATAAATAGACAGTATTTGCTTAAGTTACGCAACATATGTCCATTATAAGGACTAACAGTTAGATCAAAATCGTGCTTTCATCGTCATTTCGAGGTAGCGCGCAGAGATGTGGTGTAAGAGGCGGGGCATGCCCCGCCTCTTCTCTT
>UQUG01000043.1 GCA_900544205.1 uncultured Collinsella sp. | reverse complement strand
AGAGCGCTTGACTGGCAGTCAAGAGGTCAGGGGTTCGATCCCCCTCGTCTCCACCCGAGCATTGAATGAGGCTCCAACGCAAGTTGGGGCCTTTTTTCATATCAGTCAAATACTACTTCGCTCGAAGACCACGAGAAAGATCGTGCGTTGAATGAGCATCGATCGCATGGTAGTATTTTTCGACGTGGCGAACTGTCAAGATTGTCTTTACTAAGGCTGTGCGAGTTCATCACTTACAAGGGCTCTTGGCGCAACGGTTAGCGCAGGGGACTCATAATCCCTGGGTTCTGGGTTCGAATCCCGGAGGGCCCACCAGGTTTTTCAACAGGCCAGGCAATTTGTCTGGCCTGTTTGCTTTTAAAGGCAACAATATCTGCCAGCAAGCGGCCAGGTTGCCCGCTTCTGGACGCCTTGGGGCTACCGCGCGGGATGCGCCGGCGAAAGTTTTTCCAAAATTGTCCTTGCATCGCCGTCCGAGTTCCCGTATAGTACTTCTTCGCACGGGGGCGTAGCTCAGCTGGGAGAGCGCTTGACTGGCAGTCAAGAGGTCAGGGGTTCGATCCCCCTCGTCTCCACCCGAGCATTGAATGAGGCTCCAACGCAAGTTGGGGCTTTTTTTCATAAAGGCACACAAGGTCAAAGACGGCAGCATGATCCTCCTGGTCGACAAGATCGAAAAAAGCTTCGGCGCACGCGTCCTCTTTAGCGGCGCGTCCTTCCAGATCAACCCCGGCGAGCGCTTCGCGCTCGTGGGACCCAACGGCGCCGGCAAAACCACCATGCTCAAGATCATCATGGGCATCGACAGCCCCGACGCCGGCCAGATCCAGTACGCAAAGGACTGCCAGGTAGGCTACCTAGAGCAGGAAACCAACCTGGAGCACAAGGACACCACCATCCTTGCCGAGGTCATGGCGGCCGCTAAGGAAATCCGCCGCATGGGCGAGCGCGCCAACGAGCTTCAGGCACAAATCACCGAGCTCTCCGAGCAGGGCAAGGACGTCGACGCACTCCTGAACGAATACGGCCAGGTCCAGGACCGCTTTGAGCACCTAGGCGGCTACGAGCTCGAAAGCAACGCCCGCAAAATCCTGTCCGGTCTGGGCTTTAAGGTCACCGACTTTGAGCGTCCCTGCTCCGAGTTTTCCGGCGGCTGGCAGATGCGCATCGCGCTCGCCAAGCTTTTCCTGCGCCACCCCGACCTGCTGCTCCTGGACGAGCCCACCAACCACCTGGATCTCGAGAGTGTCCAGTGGCTGCGCGGCTTTATCGCCAGCTACGACGGCGCCGTCCTCATCGTCAGCCACGACCGCGCCTTCATGGACGCCTGCGTCGACCACGTCGCCGCGCTCGAGAACCGCCGCGTGACCACCTACACCGGCAACTACAGCAGCTACCTCAAGCAGCGCGAGGACAACCTTGAGCAGATGCGCGCCAAGCGTGCCGCCCAGGAGCGCGACATCGCCCACATGCAGGTCTTCGTCGATAAGTTCCGCTACAAGCCCACCAAGGCCGCCCAGGCCCAGGAGCGTATCCGCAAGATCGAGCAGATCAAGAAGGAGCTTGTCATCCTGCCCGAGGGCCACAAGCATATCGACTTTAAGTTCCCCGACCCGCCGCGCTCGGGCGATATGGTCGTGGGCCTCGAGGGCGTCTCCAAGTCATACGGCGACAAGCACATCTACAGTGACATCGACCTCAAGCTCTACCGCGGCGAGCATGTGGCGCTCGTCGGCCCCAACGGCGCCGGCAAGTCCACCCTCATGAAGATCCTCGCCGGCCTGGAACCGCCCACCACCGGCACCCGCGACCTGGGCACCAACGTGGGTGTGGCCTACTACGCCCAGCACGCGCTCGAGGGCATGACCGAGTCCAACACCGTCCTGCAAGAGATCGACACCGTCACGCCCAAGTGGACCGTGCCGCAGCAGCGCAGCCTGCTGGGCGCCTTCCTATTTAGCGACAACGACTCCATCGAGAAGCAGGTCCGTGTCCTCTCCGGCGGCGAAAAGGCGCGTCTGGCGCTTGCCAAGATGCTCGTGGCCCCCGAGGCGCTCCTGTGCCTGGACGAGCCCACCAACCACCTGGACATCGACTCGGTAGACATGCTCGAGAACGCCCTGCAAAACTTCCCCGGCACCATCGTGCTGATCAGCCACGACGAGCACCTGGTACGCGCTGTGGCCAACCGCATCATTGACATCCGCGATGGCAAGGTCACGGTCTACGACGGCGACTACGACTACTACCTCTACAAGCGCGAGGACCTCGCAGCCCGCGCCGCGGCCGATGCGGCAGGGGAGAGCGCACCGGCCGCGGTCAAGTCCACCAAGGCCAGCGCCGCTCAGGCCGACACCCCCGCTGCGGCCCCCAAGCCGGCCGAGGGCAAAAAGACCAAGGAGCAAAAGCGCGCCGAGGCCCAGGCCCGCGCCGCGCTCAACAAAAAGCTCAAGGGCGTGCGCAACCAGCTCAAGAAGATCGAGGCCGAGCTCGACAAAAAGCGCGCCCGCTATGACGAGCTTATGGAATTGATGGCGAGCGAAGAGCTTTATGCCGATCAGGACAAGTTCAATGCCGCGCTGGGGGAATATAACGGCCTTAAGCAAGAACTGCCCAAGCTCGAGGACGAATGGCTGGAGCTTTCCACCCAGATCGAAGAGGAGACCGCGCGTGAATTCTCGTAAGGCCGCTGCCGTGGCGATGAGCGTCATCGCCATCGCCTGTCGCATCTGCGGCATCTTTATGAGCGCGATGACCGTGCTGCTGTGCTTTAGCGGCCTGACCGCCAAGCTGCAGATTGTCGGCTTTGTCGTTGAGCTTTCTCGCGCGCTGCCGAGCGCCATCGCCGGCTACGGCGTCATCACCTCACCCTTTGGCGGCGTTTTCCGCTTGGATTACGCCATCGTGGCCGTCATCCTCTTTGCCGCCGACTACCTGCTCACGCGCGCCTCGCGTCGCATCCGCTAGGGGAGCGCCATGTCCGGCAGCTACCTCATGAACCTTCTCGCCAGCGCGGTCGCCGTCATCGTGGGCATCGTTATTCACGAAAGCGCGCACGCCGCGGCGGCCTGGGCACTCGGCGACAAGACGGCGCGTTCGCGCGGCCGCGTGTCACTCAACCCGCTCAACCACATCGACCCGTTTGGCACCATCATCCTGCCGCTGCTGATGCTTGCCGCCGGCGGCCCGGTGTTCGCCTTCGCCAAGCCCGTGCCCGTCTACCTCAACAACCTCAAACACCCCAAGCGCGACGAGGTCCTGGTGAGCGCGGCCGGCCCCGCATCGAACATCGTGCTCGCGTGCATGGCCGCAGCCCTCATGCACCTGGCATACGGCAACCTCTACGCCAGCATGTCCTTTACCGTGGCCTCGCAGATCATGAACTTCGGCGCCACGTTTATCGTGGTCAACTTGTCGCTGGCGTTCTTTAACCTCATCCCGATCCCGCCGCTCGACGGCTCGTCGATTGTCGTGCCGTTCCTTAAAGGCAAGGCGCTCGCCAACTACTACCGACTGCAGCAATATGCCATGCCCATCCTCATTTGCGTGCTGTATCTGCTGCCCATGTGGACCGGCATCGACGTGATCGGACGGTATTTCGACGTTACCGTGTATCCGCTCGCCGAGCAGCTGCTCAACTTCGCAATCGCCGGCATCTAGGGTAAACTTACAGGTCGACCGTGCAAAACGGTCGCAATGTGCACCCACACCGCGCCGCGAAGGCGCCGTCAAAGGAGGTCGAAGATGTCGTATCGCGTGTCGACGCAGGTCTACAGCGGACCGTTCGACCTGCTGCTGCAGCTGGTAACCCGCCAAAAAGTAGATATCGGCGCCATCTCTATCAGCGAGGTGGCCGAGCAGTACCTTGCCGAGGCCGAGCGCATCGAGGCGCTGGACCTGGACGTGGCGAGCGACTTTTTGCTAGTCGCGGCAACCCTTTTGGACATCAAGGCTGCCTCTCTGGTGCCGCAGGAGGCCCCGCGCAAAGCCGATGACGACGATGACGAGTTCGACGAAGACCTCGAGGAGCTCAGCACGCTCGACGGTGACGCCTTGCGCGAGGTCCTGATCCAGCGCCTGATTGCCTACAAGCAGTTTAAAGGCGCGGCGGCAGCCCTTGGTGCTCGCATGCAGGCCGAGAGCCGCATGCACCCGCGTGTGGCCGGCCCCGATCCCGAGTTCTTGGGCCTCATGCCCGACTACCTGGCCGGCATCACGCTGCGCGGCCTGGCCGTCATCTGTGCCGACCTGGACGGCAAGCGCCAGACCTTCCTGCTGGAGGCCGAGCATGTGGCGCCGCATCGCGTACCGCTCGACCTGACCGTGGCCTCAGTCGACCGCTTTACCATGTCACACCAAACCTGCACCTTCCGCGAGCTGCTGGACGGCGACGCCACCACCGAGCAGCTCGTCGTCACCTTCCTGGCCATGCTGGAGCTCGCCAAGCGCGGCTCGCTCACGCTAAGCCAGGACGAAATCTTCGGAACCATTCAGATCAACCGCGTCGAGGGCGCCGAGGCCTACGTGCCCGGCGAGGGCCCCGAGCTCACCGAATAGGAGCGACCAACCATGTCAAACCTGTCCACGCTGGAGGCAAACAGCCTCAAGGGCGCCCTCGAGGCGCTGCTGCTGGTGTCGAGCGACCCGGTGAGCGCGCCCGCGCTGGCAGGTGCGCTCGATATCGCCCCCGGTGAGTGCGCGTCACTGCTCGCCGAGCTCAAGGTTGAGTACGAGGAGGCCAACCGCGGCTTTCAACTGCGCGAGGTCGCCGGCGGCTGGCGCCTGTTTACGCACCCCGCCTACCACGATGTTGTCGAGGCCTATGTGCTGAGCTGGGATACGCAAAAGCTGTCCCAAGCGGCGCTCGAAACCCTGGCCGTCATCGCCTACCACCAGCCTGTGACGCGCGAGGTGGTCAAGGGCATCCGCGGCGTCAATTCCGACGGCGTCATCGCGTCGCTCGTGGACAAGGGTCTGGTGCGCGAGCTGGGCCGCGACCCCCAGCGCGGTCAAGCCATCATCTACGGCACGACCAACGCCTTCTTGGAAAAGTTCGGTTTGCGCTCCACCCGCGACCTGCCCGATCTGGAGCAGTTTGCCCCCGACGAGCAGTCGCGCCAGTTTATCCGCGAGCGCCTGAGCGGCCGCAGCATTCAGTCCACACTCGAGGAGCAAGCCGAGGACCTGGACGAAGAGCGCGAGCTGCTCGATACCGATGTTGAGGATGTTGAGGCAGTCGAAGACGAGGATATCCAGGTCAGCGACAAGGCTTCGGAGGATATGCATGACGAGAACTAACGAAGCAGGGGAGACGCGCAACGCTGGCGCCCCGGGCACGCCCGCGCCCGACGCCCAGCCCGTCTACAGGCACACCATGCGCCTGCAGCGCTTTTTGGCGCGCGCGGGCGTGGCGAGCCGCCGCGGCTCGGAGGACCTGATGACCGCCGGTCGCGTAACCGTCAACGGCGAGGTCGCGACCGAGCTGGGCACCAAGGTCGATGTCGACCGCGACCACATTGAGGTCGACGGCATGCCCGTCAAGCTCAACCAGGGCGCCGTGTACCTGATGCTCTACAAGCCGACCGGCTACCTCACCACTATGAGCGACCCGCAGGAGCGCCCTTGCGTGGCCGACCTGGTCCCGCGCGACCGCTTTCCGGGACTTTTCCCGGTGGGCCGCCTGGACCGCGACACCACGGGCCTTTTGCTCTTTACCACCGACGGCGACCTGTCGCAGGACCTACTGCACCCCAGCAAGCACGTCTACAAGACCTACCAGGCGCTCGTTGACGGACAGCTGTCCGACCGCGATCTCACGCCGCTCCGCCGCGGCATCGAGCTCGACGACGGTCTGTGCCAGCCGGCTATCTGCCGCGTCATCACCGCACGCGAGGCCGAGGCCGTAGCTCCGCAGGGCGTCAAGCCCGGCACCACCGCCGTGGAGGTCATCATCCGCGAGGGTCGCAAGAATCAGGTTAAGCGCATGTTGAGCAAGATTCATCATCCGGTAATCCGTCTGCATCGCTGCAACTTTGCCGGCCTTGAGCTCGAGGGCGTGGCCAAGGGCTCGTGGCGCGAGCTCACCGACCGCGAGGTGCAGATCCTTAAGGCCGGTGGCATCCCTCCCAAGCAGGCCAGCGCCATGCGCGGTGACAAGCCCCAGGAAACCCCCGCCAGCCGCACGCGTCATCACGGCAGCCACGGCTCCGCGCCCAAGCGCAACACCTACCGCGAGCGTTACACGGGCTAGGCAACCCGCCGCGCCCCAACGCCCGCGAACCATACCAGCACATCAACCACCGAAAGGAAGCATTGCATGATCGTCGCCATCGACGGCCCCGCCGGTTCCGGCAAGTCCACCATCGCCAAGGAGATTGCCCGCCAGCTGGGCTTTAACAAGCTCGACACGGGCGCCATGTATCGCGCCGTCACCTTCGCTGCGCTCGACCGCGGCATCGACCTGGACGACGAGGCGGCCATCGACGCCCTTGCCGAGCAGATCGAGATCCGCTTTACCAACGGCACCGGCGAGGACACGCGCCTGACCATTGACGGCCAGGACGCTTCGGCCGCCATCCGCACCCCGCAGGTCGACGCCAACGTGTCCAAGGTCTCGGCCTATCCGGGCGTGCGCGCCGCCATGCTCATCCACCAGCGTCGTGCCGCCGAGGACCGCGACATCGTCGCCGAGGGTCGCGACATCGGCACCGTCGTGTTCCCCAACGCGCAGGTCAAGGTGTTCCTGACCGCCGACCCGCGTGAGCGTGCCCTCCGCCGCGTACTTCAGCGTCACCAAAACGATGCCCAGCCGCTCACGCCCACGCAACTCGAGGCCGAAGTCGACGAGACCCTCGACGCCCTTAAGCAGCGCGACAAGCTCGACAGCAGCCGCGAGGTCGCCCCGCTCGTGCCCGCCGAAGACGCCGTGCACGTCGACTCCACCGCCCACACCATCGATGAGGTCGTCTCGATAATCGAGGACCTCATCAACCAAAGGAGGTAACCCATGCGCCTGTTTAAGCAGACGCCCGAGGATTACTACAACGCCCCCTACGCCGAGTTCCCAGCGTTCATCCGCGGCACCGTCGTCGTAGTCATGGCCATCCTTTGGGCCTTCTCCAAGTTCATGTGGCGTTGGAAAGTCGAGGACGCTGACCTGCTGTTTGAGCGCCAGGAAGGCCGCGGCAGCGTGGTCATCTGCAACCACACCTCGATGGCCGAGCTCCTGGCCGTTGAGACGGCGTTGTTCTTTGGGGGCCGCCGCATTCGTCCCATCTTTAAGTCCGAGTTCGCCAAGAGCAAGATTGTGCGCTGGGCCTTTAGCCGCGTTGGCGGCATCCCCGTGGAGCGTGGTACTGCCGATATGAAGTGCCTGCGCGCCGCTCAGCATGCGCTGCAGCGCGGCGAGGACGTCCTGATCTTCCCCGAGGGCACGCGCATCCGCTCGCGCGAGATCAAGCCCGAGGTCCACGGCGGCTTTGCGCTCATCGCCCAGATGGGCAAGGCGCCCGTCAACCCGCTCGCCATCTGCGGCTGGTCCGACATCACGCCCGCAGGCAAAAAGCTCATGCGTCCCAAGAAGTGCTGGATCCGCGCCGGCAAGGCCGTCTCGCTTTCCGACGCACCGGCTGGGCTTAAGCGCACGGAGCGCCTGGAATGGTTTGAGTCCGAGGCCATGAACCGCGTCTACGCTATGCGAGACGAGCTGTGCGCCGAGCATCCGGGCAGGTTCTAGCCATGAGCGAGGAAGTCATGAACACTGCCGAGCCTGCGCCTGGCAAGGCAGACGCTCCCACCATCGAAATCGCAGCCCACGCCGGCACCTGCTACGGCGTACAGCGTGCGCTCGATATGGCGCTGGCCGCCGCCCCGCAGGCAGGGGAGAGCACTCAGGTCCATACCTTGGGTCCGCTCATTCATAACCCCATCGTGGTACGCGAGCTCGCTGAGGCAGGCGTTGGCTTGGCCGAGAACCTGGATAATGCCGCAACCGGCACCGTGATCATCCGCGCCCACGGTGTGGTGCCGCAGGTCATCGATGCCGCTCGCGAGCGTGGCCTTAACGTCATCGACGCCACCTGCCCTTACGTCAAGAAGGTTCACGTGGCAGCCGAGCGCCTGGTGCGCGAGGGCTACCACGTGGTGGTCGTAGGCGAGCCGGGCCATCCCGAGGTGGAGGGCATCCTGGGCCACGCCGGCAATGATGCGCAGGTCGTGAGCTGTGCCGCCGACGCCAACGCCTTGTCGCTCAAGGGCAAGGTAGGCCTCGTCGTGCAGACCACCCAGACCGCACAGAACCTCGCCGAGGTCGTGTCTGCCATCACCCCGCGCGTGCAGGAGCTGCGTGTAATCAACACCATCTGCGCCGCCACGAGCGAACGCCAGCAGGCAGCCGCATCACTTGCCAAACGCTGTGATTGCATGGTTGTGGTGGGCGGAAAGAACTCGGGTAACACACGTCGTTTGGCACAGATCTGCGCCAACGTCTGTGAGCATACACATCACATCGAGGAGGCATCCGAGCTCCAGGCCGCGTGGTTTACCGACGCTCACCACATCGGCATCACTGCCGGAGCCTCCACCCCACAAGAACACATCGAACGCGCCGTCACGCGCATCAAGGAGCTTTGCCGCTAATCATGGACCAGACCGTACCCGCATACGCCGCCGAGGTGGCCGATTACGGGCGCAGCCGCGACCCCGAGCCGGGTGAGGGCGCGCTCGTAAAGAACGTGCGTCCCGAATCGCCCGCGTGGGATGTGGGTATCGAGCCGGGCATGCGCGTGCTCACGGTCAACGGTGAGCAGCTGACCGATATGATCGTGTGGCTCTGGGAGGCCGACGACGACACCGTCGAGCTGGAGGTATTCGACCCGCGCGACGGTACCGTCACCCCCGTCGAGCTCGACCGCTTTCCCGGCGAGGATTGGGGTTTGGAGTTCGATGGTCCCATCTTCGACGGCATGCGTACCTGCGTAAACGCCTGCGTGTTCTGCTTTATGACCATGCTGCCCAAGGGCGGCCGCTCAACGCTCTATATTCGCGACGACGACTACCGCCTGAGCTTTTTGCAGGGCAACTTCGTCACGCTCACGAACCTCACCGACGAGGACGTGCAAAACGTCATCGCCCGTAACATGAGCCCCATGAACGTGTCGGTCCATGCCGTGAGCCCCGACGTCCGCCGTCGTATGATGGGCCGCAACGCCCAGCGCGGCATGGACGTACTCGAGGCCATCATGGCCGCCGGCATCGAGATCCACGCCCAGATCGTACTGTGCCCTGGCATGAACGACGGCGAAGAGCTGGAAAAGACCCTGCGCTTTTGCGAGGAGCACGAGCAAATCACGAGCCTGGGTATCGTGCCACTCGGTTTTACCAAGCATCAAAACCGCTTTAGCTGGTCCTACAGCGACAAGCCCGAGCTCGCGCGCGAGACTATTGCCATGATCCGGCCCTATCAGGACCGTGCGTTTGAGCGCTTTGGCCGTCACACGTTCCAGATGAGCGACGAGTTCTACCTGGACGCCGGCATCGAGCCGCCCGAGGCCGATTTTTACGACGGCTACCCACAGTACTATGACGGCATTGGCATGATTCGCTCGTATCTGGACGAGACGGACGACGTCCTTGCCGCCGACGCCGAGCGCCTAGCGCGCATCCGTGAGACAATCGCCGCTCGCGGCCAGCGCCTGCTGTGCCTCTCTGGCGCCAGCGCGCGCGACACCGTGGCCCGCTTCGTGGAGTCTCCGCAGGGCCTCTCCGGCACCGTCACGGCCATCAAGAACCGCTACTTTGGCGGCAACGTGGACGTGACCGGCCTCATCGTTGCGAGCGATATCCTGGAACAGCTGTCGCAGGACCTGTCGGGGGTTATGCTCTTTGTGCCTAAGCTCATGTTCAATGCTGACGGCATGACGCTTGACGAGTATCATCGTGACGATTTACTCGCAAGCCTTACCAGTCGCGGCGCCGAGGTTCATGTGGTGTCAACCATGCCGCATGAGCTGCTCGATACCCTGGAGCACATCCTTGGCATTGTGCCTGCCGACTCTACTAATTCCGCTGACCCTACCCATTAAAGGAGTGCAGATGAAACCTATCGTCGCCGTCGTCGGACGCCCCAACGTGGGCAAGTCCACGCTCGTTAACCGCCTGGCCCAGACCTCGGACGCCATCGTCCACGAGTCTCGCGGCGTCACGCGCGACCGCTCGTATCACACGGCCGATTGGAACGGCCGCGAGTTCACCATCGTCGACACGGGCGGCATCGAGCCGCTCAAGAGCGACGACGTCTTTGCCACGTCCATCCGCGACCAGGCGCTCGCCGCCGCCGAGGAAGCCGCCGTCATCCTGTTTGTGGTCGATGGCCGCACCGGCGTCACCGAGGAGGACGAGTCGGTCGCTCGCATGCTCAAGCGCTGCGACAAGCCGGTCTTTCTACTGGTGAACAAGCTGGACAACCCCGATCGCGAGAACGACAGCATCTGGGAGTTCTATTCGCTCGGCATCGGCGAGCCCACGCCGCTTTCGGCCCTGCACGGCCACGGAACGGGCGATCTGCTCGACGACATCGTGGCCCTGCTTCCGGAGGAAGAGGATGAGATCGCCGACGAATTCCCCGACGCGCTGAACGTAGCCATTATCGGCCGCCCCAACGCCGGCAAGTCCTCGCTGTTCAACCGCATCCTGGGCGCCGACCGCTCCATCGTGTCGAACATCGCCGGAACCACGCGCGACGCCATCGACACGGTCGTCGAGCGTAACGGCAAGCACTACCGCATGGTCGACACCGCGGGTATCCGCAAGAAGAGCACCGTCTACGAGAACATCGAGTACTACTCCATGGTCCGCGGCCTGCGCGCCATCGACCGCGCCGACGTGGCGCTGCTCGTCGTCGATGCCTCCGTGGGCGTTACCGAGCAGGACCAGAAGGTCATGGGCCTCGCCATCGAGCGCGGCTGCGCCATCGTGGTACTGCTCAACAAGTGGGACCTGCTCGACGACGACCGCAAGCGCGAGGCCTGCATGGAAACCGTCGACCGCCGTCTGGGCGTCATGGCTCCCTGGGCCCAGTACCTGCGCATCTCGGCCCTGACCGGCCGCAGTATCGAGAAGATCTGGGCGATGGTCGACGCCGCCGAGAAGACGCGTTCTCAAAAGATCTCCACCTCGCGCCTCAACACGTTCCTCACCGATCTGCGCGAGTTCGGCCACACCGTGGTGGACGGCAAGCGCCGCCTGCGCATGCACTACGTGACCCAGACGGGCGTCAACCCGCCGACGTTCACGTTCTTCGTCAACCACAGCGACCTGGTCAACGACACCTACCAGCGCTACGTAGAGAACCGCATGCGCTCGACCTTCGACTTCGCCGGCACGCCCATTCGACTCTTCTTTAGGAAGAAGGAGCAAAAGGATGCATAATCCGATTCTGCTGACCGCCATCTGCGCCGTGGTCTCGTTCTTAATCGGAGCGATTCCGTTTGGGCTGATCCTGGGCCGCGTGTTCAACCACACGGATATTCGCAAGGCGGGCTCCGGCAACATCGGCACCACCAACGCGCTGCGCGTGGCCGGCCCCAAAGTGGCCGCGCTCACGCTGCTGTGCGATTGCCTTAAGGGCGCTATCTGTGTCATCATCGCGCGCCCGCTCATTGCGAGCGTGGGCTTTGGCTTCCCCGTGAGTATCATGGCCCCCGGCGCCGCCGGCGACTGGATGCTCGGCGTCATCTGCCTGGCAGCCGTATGGGGTCATATCTTCTCGCCTTACCTTAACTTCCACGGCGGCAAGGGCATCGCCGTGGGCCTGGGTGTGATCCTTGCCTGGTACTGGCCCATTGGCCTGTCGCTGCTGGGCATGTTTATCGTGGCCGTCGCCATCACCAAGTACGTGTCGGTAGGCTCGCTTGCCGCCGCCATCGGCCTTCCCATCGCTGCCTGCGCGGTCTTTCCGTACAGCAGTCTGGGCCTCAAGTTTTGCATGGCGATGATCGGCATCACCGTGGTGTGGGCCCATCGCGCGAACATCAAAAAGCTCATGGCCGGTAAGGAGTCCAAGCTCTCGTTTACCAAGCGCGTCACCGAGCCCGACGATCAGTAGGAGAGAGTCATGAATGTTGCGCTGATTGGCTCTGGCTCCTGGGGAACCGCCATCGCCGGCCTTGCCGCCGCGCGATCCGAGCGCGTGACCATGTGGGCCCATAGCGAGCAGACGGCCGCCGGCATCAATGGCGAACACCGCAACCCCCGCTACCTTGTGGGCTACGAGCTGCCCGGCAACGTCGTCGCCACCACGGACCTGGTGCAGGCGCTCGACAGTGCCGAGGCCATCATCTTTGCCGTTCCTTCGACGCACCTTCGCAGCGTGTGCCACCAGGCCGCGCCCTTTATCGCCGCCGATACCCCGGTCCTGTGCCTCACCAAGGGCATCGAGCCCGAGTCCGGCCTGCTCATGAGCGAGGTCATTGCCAGCGAGATCGGCAACGAGCGGCGTGTGGCGGCCCTCTCGGGTCCCAACCATGCCGAGGAGATTTGCCGCGGCGGGCTCTCTGCCGCCGTCATCGCCAGCGAAGACCCGCAGGCAGGGGAGACCTTTAAGGAGCTGCTGCTGTCCACGGCCTTCCGCATCTACCTGTCGCAGGATATGACCGGCGTCGAGGTATGCGGCGCCATGAAAAATGTCATCGCCATCGTGTGCGGCATCTCCGCCGGCACCGGTGCCGGCGACAACACGCTCGCCCTCATCATGACGCGCGGCCTGGCCGAGATTAGCCGTCTGGTGCATGCCCGCGGCGGTCAAGCTATGACCTGCATGGGACTTGCCGGCATGGGCGACCTCATTGCCACCTGCACCTCGGAGCACTCGCGCAACCGCACCTTTGGCTACGAGTTTGCCCACGGCGTGTCGCTCGACGAGTATCAGACGCGCACGCATATGGTGGTTGAGGGCGCCGTCGCGGCCCGCAGCGTCAGCGAGCTTGCCCGTTCACTGGGCGTAGACATTCCGCTCACCTTTGCCGTGGAGCAAACGCTCTACAACGGTGTTACTTTGGATAGGGCGCTCGAGATTCTTACCGACCGCGTCCCCTCTCAAGAGTTCTACGGACTCAACGACTAGCGCAGAAAGGCTACTACCATGGGTTCCATCAAAATCGCTCCGTCCGTCCTTTCGGCCGACATGGCCAACCTCAAGGGCGAGCTCGACAAGATCGCCGGCGCCGATTACGTGCACTTTGACGTTATGGACGGTCATTTTACCGGCAACCTCACCTTTGGCGTTGACATCCTCAAGGCCGTCAAGCGCTCCACCGACGTGCCGGTCGACGCGCACCTGATGGTATCGAACCCCGACGAGACGGTCGATTGGTACGCCGACGCCGGTGCCGACATGATCACCGTGCACTATGAGGCCTCCACGCACCTGCACCGCACGCTCACCCATCTGCAGCAGCGCGGCGTCAAGGCCGGTGTGGTGCTCAACCCCGCCACGCCCGTCTGCGTGCTCGAAAGCATCATCGACGTTGTCGATATGGTGCTGCTGATGAGCGTGAACCCCGGCTTTGGCGGCCAGAGCTTTATCCCGGGCACCATCGCCAAGCTCCACGAGCTCAAAGCCATGTGCGAGCGCCACGGCGTGTCGCCCATGATCGAGGTCGACGGCGGCATCTCTTCCAAAAACATCGCCGAGGTCGTCAAGGCCGGTGCCGATGTCCTGGTGGCCGGCTCCGCCGTATTTAAGTCCGAAGATCCCGCTGCCGAGGTTGCGCTGCTGCAGAAGCTGGGCAACGAGGCTGCACAGGAGGCATAAACCCTTATGACCGCAGGTCAAAACCGCATACCCGTGAATCTTGACTATGCCGCCTCGACGCCCATGCGCGCCGAGGCGCTCCTTGCGCAGCGCGAATATGACGACAGCGCGCTTGCCGGCGTCAACCCCAACTCGCTGCATTCGCTCGGCCGCAAGGCCGCCGCACGGCTTGAAGTCGCCCGTCGCGAGATCGCCCGTAGCTTTGGCGCACGTGTTCGCCCGTCCGAGATCGTTCTGACCAACGGCGGCACCGAGGCCAACCAGCTTGCGTTGCTCGGCCTTGCCGAGGGCGCTCGTCAGCGCGATCGCAAACGCGACCGTGTAATCGTCTCGGCCATCGAGCACGATTCGATTCTGGACAACCTACCGCTGCTGCGAGCGGCCGGCTTTACCGTGGACCTGGTACAGCCGTGCCGCGCGGGCTTTGTTGAACCCGCTGCGCTCGCCGAGCTTTTGGGTGATGACGTCGCGCTCGTGAGCATCATGGTCGCCAACAACGAGACAGGCGTGGTTCAGCCCATCCGCGAGCTGGCCGCCGCAGCCCACGCTGTCGGCGCGCTGTTCCATACCGACGCCATCCAGGGCTACCTGCATATCCCGCTCGATGTCACCGAGCTGGGCGTCGATGCTATGACCGTTGCCGCGCACAAGATCGGCGGCCCCGTGGCATCCGGCGCGCTCTACCTTAAGAGCCGCACGCCGCTGCGCCCGCGCATCTTTGGCGGAGGACAGGAAGCCGGACGACGTGCCGGCACGCAGGACCTGCGCACGCAGCTGGCCTTTGCCGCTGCCGCCCGCACGTTGGCGCCCCGTGTGGCCCAGGAGCGTACGACGCTGCAAGCCCTTTCCGACAAGCTCTATGCCACGCTTACGGCTCATCCGCGTATTCATGCCACCATGGGCGACTACGCACAGGCCGATCGTCTGCCGGGTATGGTTTCGATCTACGTCGACGGCATGGACTCCGAGGAGCTCATCATCAAACTCGATGCCGCTGGCTTTGAGGTATCGGCAGGCTCGGCGTGCTCGAGCGGCAGCATGGATCCGAGCCATGTGCTCAGCGCCATGGGTATTGGCCGCGAACAGGCCCTGGGTGCACTGCGCATTTCTTTCGATGACCGCGTGAACCCAGCCGACCTGGACGAGTTTGCCCAGACGCTGCTCTCGATCGTGGGTGCCGCATGATCGTCGCCGAGCTTGAGCGCGCGCTGCTGGCACGCTATCCCGAGACCGATGCCGAGAGTTGGGACCATGTAGGACTCTCCGTCGGCAACCCTGCCGCGGAGATTACCGGCGTCGCCTGCGCGCTCGATGCGACCGAGACTAATGTTCGCCGCGCCCAAGAAGCCGGCGCCAACGTGCTGCTGACGCATCATCCCATCTATATCAAGGCGCCCGAGGCGTTTTGTCCGTCGGATTCCGCACGCCCCCAATGCAGCGCGGCGCTCTACGAGGCAGCGCGTTGCGGCGTGAGCATTATCTCGCTCCACACCAACCTGGACCGCTCGCACGAGGCGCGCACCTGTCTAAGCGAGCTTCTTGGGGCCGTGCCCGCAAGCTCGCTGGAGCACTTGGACGACCCCGAGGCCTGCGGCCTGGGCGCACTTGCGACGCTTGACGACCCCTGCACCCTACACGAGCTCGCCTGCCGCGCAGCCGCGGCCTTTGGCAGCGACCCGCGCGTATGGGGCAATGCCGAGCACCCGTGCCGCACTGTCGCCATCTTGGGCGGCTCGCTGGGCGACTTTGGCGAGCTTGCCATCGCTGCCGGCGCGGATGTTATCGTGACGGGCGAAGCGGGCTACCACGTGGCGCAAGACCTTGCCTTACGCGGGCTGCCGGTGATCTTGCTCGGTCACGACCGCTCTGAGGAATCGTTCGTTGATATATTGATGAACTCTGCAGTTGACGCCGGGGTCAACCCCCGTCA
>UQUG01000042.1 GCA_900544205.1 uncultured Collinsella sp. | reverse complement strand
CCCGCTTTTCTTTTTCGACTAGGGTGGGCGGTTGTATATCGCCTGCTAGGGAAGGAGCGATCCTATGCCCCAGAACATCTTCGGTACCGACGGCGTCCGTGGCGTCGCCAATGCCGACCTCTCGTGCGACCTCGCGTTTCGCCTGGGCCGCGCGGCGACCAAGTTCCTTGGTCCGGACATCTGCATCGGCCGCGACACGCGTCTTTCGGGCACCATGCTCGAGAGCGCTCTGACCGCCGGCATTATGGCCGAGGGCGGCCGCCCGCACTGCTGCGGCGTCATCCCCACGCCTGCCGTGGCGCTGCTCACCGTCCAGAATGAGCTCGACGGCGGCATCGTCATCTCCGCTTCGCACAATCCGCCGGAGTTCAACGGCATCAAGTTCTTTAGCCGCAAGGGCATGAAGCTTCCCGACGCTGTCGAGGAAGAGATCAGCGCCTGGGTCATGTCCGAGGAGGCCATGGCTGCCGACACGCTTCCGACCGGTGCCGGCGTGGGTCACATCATCAAGATGAAGGACGCCCGCAAGGCATATGTCGATCATGCCATCGATACGCTCGACGGCCTGAGGCTCGATGGCCTAGTCGTTGCCGTCGACTGCGGCCACGGCGCTTCCTGCCAGACTACGCCCGCCGCGCTGCAGCGCCTGGGCGCCACGGTGCACGCTATCAACACCGATTACTGCGGCACTGACATTAACGTTGAGTGCGGCTCCACTCACCTTGAGCCCCTGCGCGAGCTCGTGCTGCGCACCCACGCCGATATCGGTCTGGCCCACGACGGCGACGCCGATCGCGTGCTGTTCGTGGACAGCGAGGGCAATGAGATCGACGGTGACTACATCCTGGCTATCTGCGGTTCTGACCTCGCCGCCCGCGGCAAGCTCGCCAACTCCGAGATCGTCTCGACCGTCATGTGCAACCTGGGCTTCTCCATCGCTATGAAGGAGCAGGGCTTCGAGATGGTTCAGACCGCCGTGGGCGACCGCTACGTTCTGGAGCGTATGCTCGCGGATGGCGCCGTCATCGGCGGCGAGCAGTCCGGCCACATCATCTTCCTGGAGCACAACACCACCGGTGACGGTCTGGTGACGGCTCTGCAGCTGCTGGCCGTGCTCAAGCGCACCGGTCGTACCCTCACCGATCTTGCCGGCATCATGAAGAAGTACCCGCAGGTACTCGTCAACGTGCATTCCGACAACAAGGCCGGCCTGGACGATTGCCAGCCCATCTGGGATGCCGTCGCTGCTGCCGAGAAGGAGCTTGACGGCCGCGGCCGCATTCTGGTACGTCCGAGCGGTACCGAGCCGCTGGTCCGCGTTATGGCCGAGGCCGAGACGCACGAGCTGACCCAGCGCGTTGTCGACGACATCGTCGAGGTTGTCAAGCGCGAACTTCCCTAATGGTCAAAAACGAGTGCCAAGTGGTAAACTGTTAAGGCTATTTTGGTCGATTGGTATGTCCGAGGGGGAGCATGTTCACTAAAGTCCTAAGGTCTTTTGGTATGCGTGGTCGAGTCCTTACGCTGGATGCTCCCATCTCGGGCGACGTCATTCCGCTTTCCGAGGTAAACGACCAGACATTTGCCACCGGCCTTTTGGGCCAGGGCGTGGCGATTCAGCCTACCGGCACGCGTGTGATTGCACCGGCTGATGCCAAGGTCGAGGCCATTTTTCCCACGGGACACGCTGTTGCGCTTAACACGGTCGATGGCTTGGACGTGCTCATCCACGTTGGTTTGGACACTGTTCAGCTTGAGGGCAAGCACTTTACCGTACATGCGCAAGTGGGTGACATCGTCCACAAGGGCGATGTGCTCATTGAGTTCGATCGCGAGGCAATTGCTGCCGAGGGCTATGATGTGACGGTTCCCATCTTGGTGTGCAACTCCGTTGAGTTCTCGAGCATCAAGGGCTCCGTTGGCGTGCATGTCGAAGAGATGGACCAGCTCATCGTTGCTCGCGAGCGCTAGCAAGTGCACGTGGCCATTAGCCTACAATTCAAACACGTTTACGGAGGGCGCCCTTGAAAGAGGGCGCCCTCCGTGGCAAGATGGGATTTGTCCGAAGCTAAAAGGCTTCGGGTCACCGTGGACGGGCAGGGGCCTCGACGCGGCTAGACACGAGACACATACATTACGCGACCTCGCCCTGGTGGCCGCACACGTTGGTTGCGGCCGACGCGGGCCGCGGGCAAGTGCTTGTAAGGGGAGCCTTGCCTCTCTTGTACGAGAAAGGACGCGTAATGAAGATTATTAAAGCTAAAGACTACGAGGATATGAGCCGCAAGGCAGCCAATATCATCTCGGCGCAGGTTATTCTCAAGCCCGACTGCGTGCTGGGCCTTGCCACCGGCTCCACCCCGATCGGTGCCTACAAGCAGCTCGCTGCTTGGTACGAGAAGGGCGACGTCGACTTTGCCGAGGTCAGCACCTACAACCTGGACGAGTATCGCGGCCTTTCGCACGACGATCCCCAGAGCTATCACTACTTTATGCGTGAGAACTTCTTCGATCACATCAACATCGACCTGAACAACACGCATGTGCCCGACGGTTCCAACCCCGACGCCGCCGCTGCCTGCTCTGAGTACGACAAGATCGTCGCCGCCGCCGGTTACCCGGATCTGCAGCTGCTCGGCATTGGCAACAACGGCCACATCGGCTTCAACGAGCCCGATGACCACTTCTCCAAGGGCACGCACTGCGTCGACCTCACCGAGAGCACCATTCAGGCCAACAGCCGCCTGTTCGACAGCATCGACGACGTCCCCCGTCAGGCCTACACCATGGGTACCCAGACCATCATGTATGCCCGCATGATCCTGGTCGTCGCCAACGGCGAGGCCAAGGCTCAGGCCGTGCATGACATGTGCTATGGTCCGGTTACGCCCGCGTGCCCGGCTTCGATCCTGCAGCTGCACACCAACTGCGTTGTCGTTGCCGACGAGGCCGCCCTTTCGCTCTGCGAGTAGCGCGAATCCTGCACCTCGACATAGCCTTGCCTAAGGCCTCCGCTTTGCGGGGGCCTTTTTGCTATCCCTGTCCGCCCGCTTGACCAAAATCTTGCCGCAAGCTTGACGAATGCCGGATGCCCAACAGCTTGATTCATTCCATACCAGATTCTATGCAAAAATGCCACTAAAAGGTCGTAGACGGTAGCGGGTGCTAGGCGAGTTGAATGACATAGCTGAACCTTGTTCATTTGCGTTACACTGCCGCTTAGATGGGACAAGCTGACAAGCTCATTTACCTGCTTAAAGACCGATTAGTCGGGGGATTAATAACAATCGGCCCTCGCTGTACAAAAACTTGCCGCTTGCGTACCAAAAGACAACCTAAAACACAAGGTCGCTCTATTCATAGCGCGGCTTGTATGGTCTTGCGGCTACAGTGTCCATACAGTCGAGTTGAGGAGCGGGCATGGTAAACGATTTGAGCGGTATAGACGACCTCGAGCTGATGCCGCTGGGCGGTGGCTATATGGTGCGACGCGAACGCTTGATGAATGAGCTTCTCGCCAAGGGCCGAAAGGCCGGCATCGTGGTTCTCTATGCGCCTGACGGGTTTGGGAAGACCTCGGTGCTGCTGCAGTACACCCATGAGGTTAAATGCGACCCGACGCGAGGTCCCGTGCGGATTATCGAGGCCGATCGCGCCACTGGGCGCGAGGTGTTTATGCAGCTCGAGGTGGTCACCGAAGAACTCAAAGACAAACCGCACTCCCTGATTGCGATTGATAATGTGCCAAACCTCGATCAGCACGATACCGAAGACTTCATCGACAGGATTCGCGGCCTGCGCGCCATGGGGGTAGGGGTCTTTATCTCCTGCCGTCCTTCAAATCGTCAGCTGATTCATGGGCTGGGCGATTCGGTTAAGATCAATGCGCAGATGCTCAAGGTGCATGCCTATGAGTATTCGGCGTGGGCATCGGCGTTTTCGATCAGCACATCGCTCGACTTTTATCAGCTCACGCAGGGTGTGCCCGAGCTCGTCTCGGCATTGCAGACGGGTCTGTATGGCCAAGGCGACGTAGCCGGTCTGCTCGAAAACGAGATTGTCAACGTATATGGCGCGGCACTTGTCGATCTGGCTTCGCTCGACAATAATGCGCTGTTTTGCGTGGCATGTCTCATGATTTTAATGGGCGAGGGCAATATCGCAGAACTCGAGGCTTGCGGGGTGAGGCTATCGATGGCCGACCAGTCCTACTTCGTACGCGACTACCCGATCTTTGGCTTGGACCCCGCCGAGCGGAGTTTTACGTGTCTGGGCACGGAGGATAACGGACGCTTGCGCTTGCGTAAGTTGGTGGCCGAGGTTCGCCCCGAACTTGTTCCGAGGGCGGCCCGGATTTTGCTTAAGGCGGGCCGATGCGATGCGGCGATGGGCCTGGCGGACGCCTTTTTGGACCGTGATGCGGTCCTTGAACTTGCTGGGCAGTATGGGGTCGATCTGGCTCTGACGGGGCACGGGGCCGATATCTGCCGAGCAGCGCTGGGCACGATCGATGCCGAGGATCCGGCTCCAGAGCCAACGCCTGCCGAGGCGCTTGGCGTATATCTGGCAGCTGTCAGCGTGTCCAATACAAAGCTTGCTCGCTATATGGCATCGGTTATCGAGCGCGGGGGCGAACGGGCGGCCTGCGAAATAGACCCTGTTTCATGGAGGGTGGCCCAGACACTGACGGCTGTTTGCTATGGGGACAACGGGCTTGGGCTTCCTACGAACCTGGCCGTGCCAGAAATCGAGACATCCCATACCGCACTCGATATGTTGTCTGCGCATATCGAGGTCAAGCGCTGCCTGACCGAGCGGGGAGATGACGGCGGCGTTCTACAGCAGCTCAAAACGAGCAAGGCCTACGACTGTGAGCTCGACATCGCGGGGATTGTTATACGGGCCGATAGCATGCTGGTGGAGCTCTTTGACGGGTCGTTTACGGGAACCGACGAGCGCGACGACGAGATGACGGTGGTGCGGGAGGCGCTCGACGTACGTGGGCTTAAGGCGATGGCTATCTGGGTGCGCATGGTGTTGGCGGCACGGCGGCTCCTTTCCGGCTTGCCGGTAACCGACGACGCGGCATTCAACGAGCTCGATCGTTTTGCCGTGCGCATGCGCGACAACCAGATTCAGCTGTTTGGCCTGTTGCTAGAAGGCTGGCAGTCGCTGGCAGAGGGACGGCCGGTTAATGCAAAGTTCCGTGCGGTCCAAGTGCTCAAACTTGCCGAGGAGTCGATTGCGTACATGCGCGATAACGCATTGCTGCTGGAGCGCGCGGCATATCTGCGTAACACTTCGATGGTTTCGGTACGCGAGGAAGCGGAGTTGCTCGATATAAGCCAGACGCAGGTTGGTGGCGCAGAAGCCTGGATGGTGGCGCTGCATTTGGCCTGTGCGGGCCGAGACAGCGACCTTGCGGCCTGGATGTCCATGAATCGCGCGGGGATTCTAGAGCCATCGTATCGGCTCTTTGCGCGCCTTGCCATGCATTGTCTGGGCGAGCCGGCGACCAGGATTCGCAAGAAGCTTCCCGTGCGCGAGCTGTCGCGGTACTCGCTGCGCGACGATTTGGAAGGGGAGGGCGAGCGCCTGTTCCAGGCCGGCGAGGTTGAAGCCGTTGATACCATCGACCATATCGAGATTCGCATGTTTGGCGCGTTTCGCGCCGAGCGCGACGGGTTTCCCATCACGGACAAAATGTGGCGCCGCAAGAAGGCGGCGACACTTGCCGAGCGGCTTGCGCTGGGCATGGATGCGCTCGTCGATCGTGAGACGCTGGCCATGGAGTTGTGGCCCCATGCCGAGTTCAATAGCGCCCGCAACAACCTGTACTCGACGATATCGCGCTTGCGGTCGGCTTTGGGACCGACGCCGGATGGCAAGTCGTGTGTGCTCATCCAAAATGAATGCATCGGACTCAACGGTGACTACGTCAAGACCGATGTACGGCTGTTTGACCAGATAAGCCGCGAGGTTTTGGGAAATCGCACGGGTGCGCGCGGGCCCCATCTGGTCGAGTTGTGCCTTAAGATTGAGCAACTTTATGCCGGACCGCTGTATGTGCCCAATGGCTGTAACCCCACCTACTTTTTGCGTATGCGACGCATTATGGAATCGAAGTATATCGACTGCATGATTCGGGGCGCGAATGCCGCCCTAGAAGAAAACGACCTGCAGTCGGCGGTATGGCTGGTGGAGTCGGGGCTGCGGCAAGAGACGGCGCGTGAGGATATGGTGCGCTGCGCCATGCGCGTCTACAGTGCGGCGGGGCGGCGGCGCGATATCGTCGAGCTGTACAGCGGGCATATGCATCATCTGAGGGAGCAGGTCAATGGCGTGCCCGAGCCCGAGACGCGGCGTCTATACGAGCGCTTGGTGGAGGGGCGGCTCAATCGCGTGCTGGTCGAGCGATAAAAAACGGGCGTCCGAAGTACTTGGGCACCCGTAAGCTTGCTATGTGTTCGCTCGCCGGATCATTGGCTCTTAGACGAGCTTGATCTTCTCAATGTCCTTGCGCGAGGACTCGCGATACAGCGAGAACTTGCGGCCGATGACCTGGACGACCTCGGCGTGGCAACGCTCAGCGAGCTCTTCGGCGGCCTCGCGGGCGGAAAGACTGGAGCCATCGAGCACGGAGCACTTAACGAGCTCGTGCTTCTCCAGGTAGGCGACCGTCTGCTCGACGGTGCCCTCGTTGACATCGGACTTACCGATGATGATGGCGGGGTTGAGGTGATGGGCCATGCTGCGAAGCTGCTTGACCTGTGCTCCTGTCAGTGCCATGGGTTCTCGCTTTCTATGTATGGGGCGCCCCGCGACGGGGCCTTAATCTACGTGAGCTGTCCCACGATAGCGCAGGAACGGCGCGGTGTGGAGCGCGTTTGCCCAGTTCGCAAAGAATGCGGATGCCGAACGGGAGAACAACGCGGGTTGCAGGCGGACGTGTACGGCGGCCGAAAGCGGTCTATGGACGGCTCGAAGAGACCGGCTCCCATGCAATAAACGCCCAACGGACCTTGCGGACGTGGTCGAGCATGTAGCGCCCCTGCGGCACGCCCTTGGACCCTGGCTCGCCGGCATGGGGATTTTCAATCATATGCTGAGCGACGTAGACGCGCAGACGGTCGATCTTATCCTCGTTACCGTGCTCGAGCATGCGGGAGAAGTCCGCCACGCCCGCCTCAAGGCTATCGAAGGTATCGCGACGAGGCGATTCAAAGTACGTAACCTGCGGCAGGGCACCCATCTGAATGAGGATATTAAAGGCATACACAAAGCCATTACTGCAGGTAACCGAGGCACCGATGGCGTTCATTAGGTGCAGGTCATAGCGTGGGCTGGAGTTGGCGACCATCGTGACAGCACAACGCCGACGAGCCGTTTGATCAAGCTTAGCAAGCGCGCCTTTTAGGTTGGTCGTGGTGACAGAGCGACTGGCAAAGGCAACATCTACCGCTTTCGCGACCGGTCCAACCAAATCCCAGTCATCATCCCAAGCAAGCTCAAGCGGCGTAATGCGATCCTCGAGCCCATAGTACTCAATGCCAGCATCAAGCGTGCCCAACATAGCAGGGGAAAAGTCGGCTGCAATCACAGGATGCCCAGCCTGAGCAAGCGGAATGGCAATCGACCCAGCTCCACACCCCATATCGAGCACGGATTCACCAGGCTTTAACGCCAACAGCTTGATAAAGTCCCGGGCATATGGGGCAGTCTCCAACGGCCGAAAATGCCGAGCCCGCCTATCCCATTCAAAAGAATCATCAGCCCGCCGCCGATCAGCCTGCATCTGCATCCACTCCAGATTCCAATCTGTGGAAAGCAGCTCAGAACGATTCTCCCCATCAGCCACGGGCCAACCTCCTAACAACAAAAAAGTGACTCCTCCCAAAAGAAGAGCCGCAACCAGCATATATCAGAAAAAGAACCGTTCCAACGCCAAACCGCCACACCAACCAAGGCGGGCAGAAGCGAAGCGACTGCCACTGAGCCAGAACCCAGCCAAGGTTGAGATGTGCGGGAGCCCCGCCGCCGGGCGGCAGACATATAAGGTCGATCGCGAGTTCCGCACGAGCCGGAGAGCACTTAATGTGCTCTCCGTGCGAGTCAGGACTGTCCGAGCAGGCGACCTTATATGTCTGCCGCCCGGCGGCGGGGCTCCTCGCCTCGTATCCCTAGGCTAGTTCTTCAGCGAGTTCAGCGGCGCCGGGAAGCGTCCACCGCGATGGGCAAGCACGGTGCCGGCGTTGGGGTTCACCGGCATGATGGGCGCACGGCCAAACAGGCCGCCGTACTCGACGCAGTCACCCACGCCCTTGCCGATGGCAGGAATCACGCGGACGGCCGTGGTCTTGTTGTTGATGACGCCGATGGCCATCTCGTCGGCGATGATGCCAGCGATGGTCTCGACCGGGGTGTCGCCGGGGATGGCGATCATGTCCAGGCCGACGGAGCACACACAGGTCATGGCCTCGAGCTTCTCGAGCGAAAGCGCACCGGCCTCGACGGCGGCGATCATGCCGGCGTCCTCGGACACGGGGATAAAGGCGCCGGAGAGACCGCCCACGCTGGAGCTGGCCATGACGCCGCCCTTCTTGACGGCGTCGTTGAGCATGGCGAGCGCGCAGGTCGTGCCCGGGCCGCCGCAGGTGCCCACGCCGATGATCTCGAGGATGCGGGCAACGGAGTCGCCGATGGCAGGCGTAGGAGCCAGCGACAGGTCGACGATACCCTTCTCGACACCCAGGCGATGGGCGGCCTCGCGGCTCATGAGCTCGCCGGCGCGGGTGATCTTAAAGGCGGTCTGCTTGATTTTCTCGGCGACCTCCATCATCGAGGCGGAGTCGGGCAGCTTCTCCAGAGCCGCGGCCATAACGCCGGGGCCCGAGACGCCAACGTTGATGACGGCGTCGGCCTCGCCACCGCCGTGGACAGCGCCCGCCATAAACGGGGAGTCCTCGACCATATTGGCGAAGCAGACGAACTTGGAGGCGCCAACGGAATCCTGGTCGGCCGTGAGCTTGGCAGCGTCGATGATGGTCTGGGCGGCCATGAGCACGGCGTCCATGTTGATGCCGGCGCGCAGGCTGGCGACGTTGACGCTGGAGCAGACGCGGCTCGTGGTGGCGAGCGCCTGGGGGATGGACTGGATGACGCGGCGGTCGGCGTCGCCGATGCCCTTCTGGACGAGTGCGGAGAAGCCGCCCAGGTAGTCGATGCCGAGCGTCTCGGCCGCGCGGTCGAGGGCATGCGCGATGGGGGTGAGGTCCTCATCCTTGCAGCATGCGGCGATCTGCGCCACCGGGGTGACGGAAACGCGCTTGTTGACGATGGGGATACCGTACTCGCGCTCGAGGTTCTCGGCGGTCTCGACCAGATGCTCAGCCGTGTGCGTCACGTGGTCGTAGATCTTCGTGCACATGCGGTCGAGGTTCTCGTCACCGCAACCCATGAGCGAAACACCCATGGTGATGGTCCTGATGTCGAGGTTCTGTTCCTCAACCATGCCGCGGGTTTCCGCGATTTCTGCGGGCGTGATCGCCATCCTTGCGCTCCTATCTGCCAAAACGAGCATAATCTTATCTATTCTAACGTGCCGCACGTGCCAAGTGGCGCATGCGGCACGTTTTGGTGCTCGGTTGTTTCCGTTGTGTTACTGCCCAAAGACCTCTTCGGCGATGCGCGCGCTCTCGGCGGCGTCCTTGGCGTAGTAGTCCGCGCCGATCTGCTTGGCGTATTCGGGGGTGAGTACGGCGCCGCCCACGATGATCTTGACGCCCGGCACCTCGGAATGAAGCAGCTTGATGGTCTCCTCCATGGCGACGACCGTGGTAGTCATAAGCGCCGAGAGGCCGACGAGTTTGATATCGCGCTCCTTGACGGTCTTGAGTACCTCCTGCGGATCGACGTCGCGGCCCAGGTCAAAGACGGTGTAGCCGTAGTTGTCGAGCAGCATTTTGACGATGTTCTTGCCAATATCGTGGATGTCGCCCTTGACGGTGGCCACGCAGATCTTGCCCTTGTCGGCAATCTCGCCGGCGGGCATCAGGCGTTTGATGGTATCGAAGCCCACGCGCGCGGCCTCGGCCGAGGCCATAAGCTGCGGCAAGAAGAACTTGCCCTGGTCAAAGAGGACTCCGACCTCGTCGAGGGCGGGGATAAAGTGATTGTTGATGAGGTCCATGGCGTCGTGGTCTGCCAGCAGACGCTCGGTCTCGGCAGCGATCTCGCCTTTGCGGCCCGAGACGACCATGCGACGAATCGGGTCGTCGGTGCCGGCGGTGCCAGCAGCGGGCACAGCGTCGGTCGATACTGCCTGAGCAGCTGCCGGGTTGGCGGCGATCTTGTACGGATCGGTCCAGCCGGCATAGCGCTCGATGTATCCGGTCGAGCCCTCGTCCTCAACGCTCAACACGCGATAGCTGTAGACGGTATCCATAAAGCGCTTGGAACCCGGGTTCATGATGGGGGCGTCCAGGCCCGCGCCGAAGGCGGCAGCCAAAAAGACCGAGCCCAGCAGCGGGCGGGCAGGCAGGCCAAAGCTGATGTTCGACACGCCGAGCGCACATTTGACGCCCAGGCGCTCCTTGCACAGGGACATGGCGCGCAGGATCTGCTCGGCCTGGCGCTGGTTGGTCGAGGCGGTCATGACCAGGCAGTCGATGAGGACGCGGTCCGGGCCGATGCCGTAACGGGCAGCCTCGGCCACGATGTGCTCGGCGATGGCGAAGCGAGCCTCGGCGGTATCGGGGATGCCGCCTTCGTCGAGCGTAAGGCCGACAACGTTGGTGCCGTAGTGGGCGACCAGCGGAAAGATCTCATCCATGATCTGCTGCTTGCCATTGAGCGAGTTGATGATGGGCTTGCCGGCGTAGCGGCGCACGGCGGCCTCGACAGCGGCGGGGTCGGTGGAGTCGATCTGCAGCGGCAGGAGCGTGGAGCCCTGGAGCTGTTCGGTCGCCTGTTGGATGATCTTGACCTCGTCGATCTCGGGCAGGCCCACGTTAACGTCCAAGATGTCGGCGCCCTGTTCCTGCTGGCTGATGCCCTGACTCACGACGTAGTCCAGGTCGCCGTTGCGCAGGGCCTGCTGCAGGCGCTTTTTGCCGGTGGGGTTGATGCGCTCGCCGATGACAGCGATCTTGTGGCCATCGCAGGGGAGGTCCACCACGGTCTGGGCGCTTGTGACCGACATGCTGGGCTTGCGGTGGCGCGAACTGGGCGTGTGGTTATCGATAAGCGTGCGCAGCGCTGCCATGTGCGCCGGCGTGGTGCCGCAGCAGCCGCCCACGACGCTCACGCCGTCCTCGATCATGCCGGCGACGGCCTTGGCGTATTCGGGGGCTTGGATATCAAAGACGGTGTTGCCGTCGTCGTCCACATGGGGGAGTCCCGCATTGGCCTGCACCATAACGGGTTTGTCGGTAACGGTGAGCATGCGTGCGGCGAGTCCTCGGAGCTCGGCCGGTCCTTGGCTGCAGTTGATGCCCAAAACGTCGGCGCCGATGGCATCGAGCGTGATGGCGGCAACCTCGGGACTCGTGCCCAGGAAGGTGCGACCGTCTTCCTCAAAGGTCATGGTGGCAAAGACGGGCAGGTCGGAGTTCTCGCGGCAGGCGAGGACGGCCGCCTTGATCTCGGCCAGGTCGGTCATGGTCTCGATAATAAAGAGGTCCACACCCGCGGCGACGCCGGCGCGCACTTCCTCGGCAAAGAGGTCGTAGGCCTCGTCGAAGCTCAGAGTACCCAGGGGGCGAAGCAGCGCGCCGATGGGGCCGATATCGCCGGCGACGTAGCGGGCGCCGGCCTCGCGGGCGCAGGTGACGGCCGCGGCAAAGACGTCTGCCACGGTGGCAGCACCGTCGAGCTTGTGGGCGTTGGCGCCAAAGGTGTTGGCGGTGATCACGTCACAGCCAGCCTCGACATATTGACGTTGGATATCGGTGATAACCTGGGGCTCCTCAAAGTTGAGCAGCTCGGGCAGGGCGCCGGCCTTCATGCCGGCCGCTTGCAACATGGTGCCCATGCCGCCGTCGAACAGCAGGTGTCCCGTGCCCTCGATGGCCGCACGCAAGCGATCGTCCTTAATGCGCAGATCGCCGATCGTGCGCGTCTTGTACGTGGCACCGTTGCGACGTGCGGCATCAACGGGTGCCGCCAATGCAGTGCCGTCAGAATCATGAGTGATAAGCGGAGTAAACATTGAGGGCTCCTAATGGCTGGAATAGCAGGTGGTGTGGGCGGCGCGGAAGCGGCAGTGCTCGCGCATGCGGCAGATATTGCAGGTGGGGCGGCTCTGGGCGTCGTGGACTTCGCCGTCGAATAGGCCGATCACCGCGGTCACGCTTTTGGTGGGCATGAGCAGGCTGGTGGGTGTGACGGTAAGCCCGATGAGCCGCGTGGCGTTGAGCGCATTGACGATCGAGCGCTGGGCCGAGAGCGGGCAGTCGCCGTAGCCGGGACTAAAGCGCCAGTTGCCGGCGAGCCCGTGTGCGGCGGCGTCCGTCTTGACCTGCTGGTCCATTTGCTCAACGGCGGCTTCTACGTAAGCGGAGCACGCGGCGTCGAGCACGGCGCCCTCCAGGGGATGTTGGGCTCCCGTGGTGCGCAGGCGACGCTCGGCGTCCATGCCGAGGGTACATGCCATGAGCGCGGCAAAGCGGGCATCTTTGAGATGTCGATAGATATCGCGACCTCGCAGCTCAACGTTGGTGCCGACCAAGCGAATGCAAGGCTCACTTTGTTCGTCCACGCCCGTGGCATCGACGGCAAACACGCGGCGCACGCCACGGGGCTCAATGTCCAGTTCCAGACGTTCAACGACAAGCTCAATACGTCGTGACAGTTCGGGCTCAATCTGCTGGCCGCCGTAACCCAGATACCGCAGCATCTCGGCACGGTCGACACGGGGATGGTGCGCGGCATCGACACGGTAAAGCGCCGGCGACGCAAGGTCGGCCGGCACTTCGACAGCGGTTGTATCGATGTGCGGTTTTTCCATTACCCCAGGCGCTCCATAATGGTCGCGGCGATCGCAGGACGGTTCATAGTGTACAGGTGCAGACCGTCGGCACCGTGCTCCTTAAGGTCGCAAAGCTGACGAGCAGCATAATCTACACCGGCTGCCTGCAGGCTCTCGGGGTCGTTCTCGTACTTGGCGAGGATCTTGATGACGGGGGAGGGCAGCGACGCGCCGCACATAAAGACCATGCGGCTGATCTGCGACTTGCCCATAAACGGCATGATGCCCGCGGTAATGGGCACGGTGATGCCGGCCTTGTCGGCAAGCTCGCGGAAGCGATAGAAGCACTCGTTATCAAAGAAGAGCTGTGTCACAAAGAAGCTCGCGCCGGCGTCTTGCTTTTGCTTGAGGTGCTCGACCGAGAGGTTGAGATCCTCGCAGGCAATGTGGCCTTCGGGGTAGGCTGCGGCGCCCACGCAAAAGCCGGCGTCGACGAGCTCGGGGATGAGGTCGCGGGCGTAGGCGTAGTCCGAGGCGGGCTTGTCGTCCTCGGTCGCGCCGGCAGGGAGATCGCCACGCAGGGCCAGAATGTTTTCAACGCCGGCGGTGCGATACTCGTCGATCTTGGCGGCGATGTCGGCGTGGGTGCGGCCCACGCAGGTGAGGTGTGCCACCGAGGGCGTGTCGAATTCGCTCGAAATCATATGCGCGATGGGGGCGGTGGTGGCACCGTTGCCCGAGCCGCCGGCCGAGCAGGTGACCGAGACAAAGCTCGGCGAAAGCTTGCACAGATTGCCTGCCACTTCGCGAGCCGTGTCGAGGGTGAGCTCGCCCTTGGGCGGGAACATCTCAAACGAAACGGGCGCGGTGCCCTGGGATGCTGCCTGCTTAAAAACCTCGTCGACGCGCATATCGTGCTCCTCTAGATACGTAATAGTGTGATGTGTTGTAAGGATTCTACAGCACCACTGTGTCACGGTGGAGTTTCACTCGTTATTCGGGGATACCAATCAAAGATGCCTTGCTATCGGCTTTCTCTATAACAGAGCGGCTAATCTAGGCACGGACTATAAAGACTGGTATCTGATGCAAAATACCAGTTAATAGAGCTCCATCCCAAATTGACTACCCTTAAACCATGGGGAGAGGTCTGCAATTTATGCAGTTGATTGGCTGTTGAGGGTGGCAACGCCGCCTCGATAGGGTAACCTCATTGATTGGTTTCGCGACAGCAACATAACGGTAATGTCGCGGAAACACGGCGAGTCTAAGCTATGACTCGTTCGTTAGTAATCAACACCGCTTCTCACGCGGTGCCGATACGAAGGGAGTTCCGTATGGCCGAACTTACTGACCGCTTCGGGACCATGGTGTTCTCTGAGGAAGTCATGAAGGACTACCTCCCCAAGGACATTTGGAAGCGCCTTGCTGCAACCCTCGAGGGCGGTGAGCCGCTCGACCTGGATGTGGCCAACGCCGTTGCCCACGCCATGAAGGTCTGGGCTATCTCCAAGGGCGCGACGCACTACGCGCACTGGTTCCAGCCGCTTTCGGGCATTACTTCCGAGAAGCACGACAGCTTCCTGGAGCCCAACCACGACGGCACCGCCATTACCAAGTTTACGGGCAAGAACCTCATCCAGGGCGAGCCCGATGCCTCGAGCTTCCCCAACGGCGGCCTGCGTGCTACCTTCGAGGCCCGTGGCTACACCGCTTGGGACCCCACTAGCCCCGCCTTTATCAAGGACGACGTCCTGTGCATCCCCACGGCTTTCTGCTCCTACACGGGCGAGGCCCTGGACAAGAAGACCCCGCTGCTGCGCTCCATGACCGCGCTCTCGCGTGAGTCCAAGCGCGTTTTGGCGCTGTTTGGCAAGACCCCCAAGAAGGTCGTTCCTTCCGTGGGCGATGAGCAGGAGTACTTCCTGATCAAGAAGGACGCCTATCGCAAACGCAAGGACCTGGTCATCACCGGCCGCACCCTCTTTGGCGCTGCTCCCTGCAAGGGTCAGGAGCTCGAGGAGCACTACTTTGGCGCTATCCGCCCCACCGTCTCGGCCTATATGAAGGATCTGGACGATGAGCTGTGGGCGCTTGGCATTCCCGCCAAGACCAAGCACAACGAGGTTGCTCCCTGCCAGCATGAGCTCGCCCCCGTCTATGGCGAAGTCAACGAGGCCATCGACCAGAATCTGGTCATGATGGAGAAGATGAAGCTCATCGCCTCCCGCCACGACTTGGTCTGCCTGCTGCACGAGAAGCCCTTCGAGGGCATCAACGGCTCGGGCAAGCACAACAACTGGTCGCTTGGCACCGAGTCCGAGAATCTGCTCGATCCGGGCGACACCCCGCTCGACAACCTGCAGTTCATCGTCTTCCTCACCGCGGTGATCGAGGCCGTCGATAACTATCAGGAGCTTCTGCGTGCCTCCGTTGCCTCGGCCGGCAACGATCATCGTCTGGGCGCCAACGAGGCTCCTCCGGCGATTATGTCCATCTTCCTGGGCGACCAGCTTACCGAGGTCGTCGAGAAGATCATCGATGGCAAGGCTTCCGTCCATGCCACGCGCGGCGTGCTCGACCTGGGCGCCGATACCCTGCCCAAGCTGATGCAGGACAACACCGACCGCAACCGCACCTCCCCGTTTGCCTTCACCGGCAACAAGTTCGAGTTCCGTGCCTGCGGCTCCGAGCAGAACGTCTCCGACTCCAACCTGGTGCTCGATGCCGCCGTGGCCAAGTCGCTCAAGTCCTTCGCCGACGCGCTTGAGGGCACGCCCGAGGATGAGTTCCAGGACGCCGCGCTCGAGTACTGCAAGAAGGTGCTGACCGACCACCAGCGCATCCTCTTCTCCGGCGATGGCTACTCCGATGAGTGGCCCGTCGAGGCCGAGAAGCGCGGCCTTGCCAACAACAAGACCACGGCCGACGCCCTGCCCGCCTTTGTTTCCGATAAGGCAATCGCGCTCTTTGAGGAGACGGGTGTCCTGACCAAGGCCGAGGCTCAGTGCCGCTACGACTGCAAGCTCGAGAAGTACAACAAGCTCATGAACATCGAGGCTACCACGATGGTTCGCGAGGCGCGTCGTACCTATCGCCCGGTCATTACCGCCTATGCCACCAAGGTCGCTAAGGGCCTTGAGACTATTCGTGCCGCCGGCGCCGAGGCCGCCATGCAGTGTGAGCAGAACACGCTCAACAAGCTCTGCAACGGCATCACCACCATCAACGACTCCATCAAGGCGCTTGACGCCGTGCATCAGAAGGCTGAGGCCCTCGATGGCCAGGAGCAGGCCAACGTGTACGCGCACGAGGTCGTTCCCGCTATGGATGCGCTGCGTGCCGCCGTGGACGCCATGGAGGAGATCGTGGCAGCCGACTACTGGCCGGTCCCGACCTACGACGACATCCTGTTCTACGTGTAGGGCGTAACTGACATATCGTCACGGTATTGAGCCGGGGTCCGCATCATGCGGGCCCCGGTTTTTGTTTGCGAAGGGCGCTTTGAAGCCCGTTTTGCTACCGATTTGCCTAGGTATAAAGGGCTATGGGCAAAAAACGTCAAATATGAGTACTGTCACAAGTCCTGTAGCATTATCTTTTTGCAAAATATGCAGTGTTACACAACATATGTCCAAGTACTTAGCCGATAAACGTCTGCAATTCTTCCACCTTAGGACCCCTGGCGGGTCGCGCGCGCAGACGTGGTGTAAGAGTGTCCTGAGGTCCGTCGCTGCAAG
>UQUG01000041.1 GCA_900544205.1 uncultured Collinsella sp. | reverse complement strand
CGTTAGTACTAAGATATTCATCTAATAAATTGCATTAGTGGCTTTAGTTTTGGGGGATACGAGGCAACGTGACTATGACGTGCTCTTTGGTGGTTAACAGCAAGAGCGGTAATACCAGGATGGTTTCGGGTGCGATCAAGCGTACGCTGCAGGCTGCGGGTGTTGAGTTTGTCCATGCCGCGGCGTTGAGCGACGATGCGGATGCAGATCAGGTTGCGCTCGAGGCGCAGGGCGCCTGCGCGGCCGACACGGTGCTCGTCGGTTTTTGGTGCGACAAGGGCGCGTGCACGCCTTCGGTCGCGGCGTTGCTTTCCGCCTTGCACGGCAAGCGCGTGTTCCTGTTTGGCACCTGCGGTTTTGGCGCCGACCAGAGCTATTACCAGCAGATTATTGATCGCGTGACTTCCAATTTGGCTGGGGATGCCGAGCTTGCGGGCTGGGCGATGTGCCAGGGCAAGATGGGTCCCGCGGTCAAGCAGCGCTACGAGGCCATGCTCGAGCAAGATCCCGACAACGCCCGATTTAAGATGCTGCTCGACAACTGGGTTGCCGCGAAGGACCATCCCACCAAGGAAGATCTGGATAACATGGCTGCAGCCGCCAAAAAGGCCGTGCTGGGAGAGTAGCTCCCATCGCTGACGGCGGTCGGTCCATCTTTCTAAATGAAACGTCCTCCCGGGCGTCGGGGCACGAAGTTCCCTGCTCTACAGTCCTGCGCAAGACGAAGGCCACATTAAGTGGCCTTCTTTGCGTGCGGAACTCGCGATGAACTTCGTGCCCCGCCGTCCGGGAGGACGCCTCTTTATTGATGGGAGGCCTGATAGGTCGATGGTTCCGTGCCCGGATGCGTCCAAAGTGGGACGGGCTTTCCGGATGGGCAGGCTTTCGAAAAATGCGTCCCGGAATTTGCCTTTGGAATGGGACGTAGTTTCCCGTTGAGGTGCTTTGCGGAAAGTGCATCCCACTCTGGGCGGTCGAAGTGGGACACACTTTCCCAAAGGCGCTCCAACGGGAAATTGCGTCCCATTATTCGGTCAAGAAACGGGATGCATTTTCCCAATGAGAGCAAAACCGGAAAATGCATCCCACAATCAGCCCTCAAAGTGGGACGCCGTTTCCCAATGAGGCTCAAGCGGAAAATGCATCCCGGAATTTGCGCTCAAAGTGGGATGCGGTTTCCGGTTGAGGGTCTAAGGGGAAAGTGCGTCCCAGAATCGACGCTTGAAATGGGATGCAGTTTCCCGATGAGGCACTCGACGGAAAATACATCCCAGAAATGGCCTTTGAGCTGGGATAAGATTTCCGCGGCATCTCGGATTCTCAAAAATGAGACACGCCGTTGGCGAAAATGAGACACGTGATATCGGGCATCGGACGTATCATTTGCAAAAATGAGTCAACTCCACTCGAATAAAGCGAGGTCCCTCATGTACGTTCCACACCCCCGTATCCGTAGGCTGTCGAAAATCCCGCTTGTTGGGACGGCGGCGCTTGCTGCGTTGATCGCCACGAGCGTCGCCTGCTTCACGGCCACGCCCCAGGTTGCCCAGGCGGCAGACGCGCCCGCAATCACCGATATGACCGAGCAGGATTATCAAGCCCTGGGTCTGGGCACGAGCGAGGACATTCCGGCCGATACCGTTGGCCCCTATTCCACTGATACCCCCACGACGTTTGCCACGCGCAGCGAGGTCTATATGGCAGCTAACGGTAGCCATGGCAATCGCTACACTCTGCGCGACAAGCTCGAGAACGTCGAGCGCGGTGACATTGGCGGCAGCAGCAAACTCACCGATGGCTATGGAAGTGTGTGGGGCGCCGCAAAGTTCTGGCAAAACGTCAACAACTTCGATACGAACAGCGATCTCTACAAGCATAGCGACTACGGTGGCGGCACCTGGTCGTACCTAAGCAACAATGAGTCCTCAACAGTACTCGCCAACGACAACAACGGTTTCTCGGGCATTCACGCCACGAGTGTTGAGTTCTGCAGCGACGCCAGCACGGGCAAAAAGAGCCGCGTTGCCGAGCTCCGTGCCTACGGCGACAGTTCCTCCACGACGATTGACGGCAAGTCATACGCCGGAAAGGTTGAGCTGGTCCTCTACTCGTTTAGCAACGGGCGTACGCGCACTCTCGACACACACCTGCCGGTGACGGTCAACACTAATATGATGTACGAAGGCCGTTTTAAGTACCTGGATGCCGGTTACCTGCAAGAGCACGACGCCGTCTTTGATGTCGAGGCGGGCGATGTCGATGGCGACGGCGTCGACGAGCTTTTTGTCTACGCGGGCTGCTATGTCGACGAGAACGGCGTGCGCAAGGCTGTAGTCGACATGTATGACTTGGAGGGTGGCAACTGGAAGCAAAGCGTCGTCAAGATCGATGCCGGTAACGCCACGGACTACACCACGCACAACAAGGGCGGGAACGACTCCTGGACGCAGCTTCAGTCAGCTCCTGTCGTTTCGCTAGCGGCCGGCGACCTCGATCGCGATTTTTGCGATGACCTCGCCATCGTGGTCTCGGCACCCTACGGCAAGAAGAATATTGATAAGTCGACGCATTGCGAGCTGTTTTCGTGGGATGCATCCAAGGGTGCGCTCGTCCATGTCGATGCTCTGGGCGACGCGGGCGCAATCTCCCTCTCCGCGAACGGCAAGACCATGGTCGCTGCGAATGCGACGTTCGGCACGTTTGCCGCCTACGATGAAGAAGGAAAGAAGACGGGTGAAACCGTCACGGGCCTTATTCTTGCGGGCTATGACTGGCAACGCAGCGCTTTTGATTACGGCGCTTCTGACGGCAGCAAGGGGCTGTACGGCGCGCTGTACCGCTACGCGTATTTTGACTCGGAGTCTGGCGAGTTCAAGCTTTCCGATTGCAAGGAATACAGAGACGGGCTCCTCGCCTCCTATGGGCTGATGCATGTGCCCAACAGCGCATGGAAGGATAGCGCTCAGGATAAGCGCTATCCGTGCACCTTGGCGCCTATTGCCCTTGCCACTGCCAACCTTGACGGCCTGTCCGAGCAGCTGGCGGTCGACGAGGTGCTCGTGGGCGGCGATGTGTTCCGCGACTTTGCCTGCAACACGGCACAGAGCGGGGCTCAGGGCTTGGGGTCCATGGTCGGAACCATGAGCATGAGCGGTCAGCAATACAACAGCAGCAACAAGCATGACCACAAGGGTATAGAGCAGGTGTGGATCAGCGACGTCAAGGCGGGCAGCGTCTCGGGTTCGGACCGCTATAACGAGAGCTTTATCGCTGTGGTGGGCAAGCACCGCGACGAGGACCTGCGCAAGAACGATGACTACTATTGGATGACCGCCTCGCATTTTTCGCTCGACGAGAACGGAAAGGTGCGCCGCGGCGAGGAGCAGGTGATTAGCGAGAGCAACCGTCGCGGCACTACCTACGGCACATTTATCTCGCTCGCGCTGCCCGATGTCGACAACGACAGCGTCAAGACCACGTACAAGGACCGCTACAAGGTCTATACCAACCCGCGCGTGCTTGCCGTGCTGCAGGATGCGCCCTATGTTGAGGATCTGGAGCAGGCATACGGCTATCTGGTGTTGGGCGGCACGTCATACGGAGAGGAAAAGGGCACGGGGACATCCCAGGGCTATACCATTGGCGCCGAGTTGGGCGTTGCCGTCGAGGTGCAGACCGGTCCGCCCCTGGTCGCGATGAATGCTTCAGTCGATTTTGCCGCCGAGGGATGCTATGACTACCGGAGCGAGCGCACGGTCAGCGCAAGCGTAAGCTATGAGTCGCATGCCGGCGAGGGTGACAAGGCCGTGCTCTACACGATTCCGATGGTCTATTACGAGTATGAGATCGAAAATGAGGAAACTGGTGGCAAGGGCGTGATGGCGGCGCCCGTGTCGCTCGGCGCGCAGACCTCGGTCGTTAATGTCGAGGCCTATGACCGCATTGCCAAACAGCACAATATGACGCCGCTCAGCTACTTTTTGACCAACCGGTCGGGAGAACCCGGAACCTATCAAACGACGCTCAACGGCGAGACTCCCGTTGGGGATTCCTTTGGCCTGGGCAAGCCTGGCGTAACGCGCGCCTACACGCACGATGGGTTTAACGGCGCCGCCGCGCAGTCGGGGGCGAGCATTGAGCAGACCATCGAAGTCGAGGAGGGCAAGGAGCAGGAGCTCGAGCTCGGCTTGACGCTGAACGGCAGCGTTGTCATGGGCGCGAAGCTCGCAAAGCACGAGTTGTTTGGCGGCCTGTGCTTTGGTGCCAACGCCGGCTTTACTACGGGTAACTCCTCGAGTGAATCGACCGAATACGGCGGCACCGTCGACAACCTGCCCGAGGCCGCGCAGGGCAAGTACGGTTTTGTGTGGCGTCTGGGCGTCAACGCGGTGGATGTCGACAAGTTCGAGGCAGACTCGGGCGACAAGCTCGGCACCAAGGACACCGACCAGTTCTGGATCGTGGGCTATGACGTTAAGGACGTCGAGATGCCCGACGCGCCGGCCGTGACGGGCTTTACGGCAAACGCCGTCGATTCGACCAGCGTTACGTTTAGCTGGGACGATGTACTCGCAAACAAGAGTGGCTTTAGCTACGGCGTGGGCATGCTGCAGAGCAATGCGGCGGATGCGGTCGTCAATAGCTGGAAGATTGCCGACAACACGCAGACCTCGCTCAAGTGGGATGGGCTGCAGCCCAATACGGAGTATCGATTCGCCATCGCCGCCGTTAAGAATGGATCCACGACCGAAACAGGTATTCGCTCGGCAATCATCACGGTCAAGACCATGCCCGATGGCATGACGATGACCGTGAGCGGACCTGCGGCGGATGCTGCGGAGGGGTCGGATCTTGGATACGACTCTTCGGTTGAGCGCACGGCGGGAAGCCACCTGACGCTCTCGGCGATTGGCCATGTGAAGCAACTCGGTGCCGACGATAGCGAAACAGGGCTGGCACCGACCTATATGTGGTACCGCAAGGGCCGCGGCGAGACAGAGTTTAAGCTCGTGGGTGCCGATGGCAACCTCGCGGCTGGAACGGCCTCAAAGCTCGAGATTGACCTGACCGCAGACGATGACGGTGCGCAGTATTACTGCCACGTGGGATACAACGACGTGGGCCTCGACACCGGCACGACGCTCGTGAATATCGAGGCCGAGGAGACGGCGCCCACAACGGTGAACGCCACCCCGATCCGCACGCGCCGCCTGTTCTCACAGGCAAGTGCGGGCGCCAAGAAGTTCCTGGACCATACGCTGGTAAACACCGCCGGCCCAACCGATTCCGAAGGCTCAAAGGACCTCGAGACTCCTGAGACCCCGACGAACCCGGACAAGCCCAAGTCCGACAACGGAGCTAAGACCGACACCAAGGTCAAGACTACGACCACAGCGAAGAACCTCGTAAACACCGGCGACCAAACATTCGCCCTAGTCGCCACCGCAGCAGCAGCGGGAGCAACGCTCGTAGTGATAGCCCTCATCATGCTAATCAAGCGCCGCAAGACCCACTAGTAGCCAGTCGAACATATCGACAACCCAAAAACCCGGGTAGCCAAAAAACAGGCCACCCGGGTTTTCTGTTGAGTGGAGACTCCGCAAGCGGAAACTGCATCCCATTCCAGACAAGAATTCCGGGACACACTTTCCGCAAACAAAGAAGGCCACATAACGTGGCCTCCGTCTTGCGCAGGACTGTCCGAGCAGGGAACCTTACATGCCTCCGCCCGGACAGACGTTTCAGTTATGAACTCGCAGCTAGTCGTTACTTGATCTTGGTCGTACCCGGTGCCAGGTTGGGGTCGGTCTCGTTGGCCTCGGTCTGGAAGTGCTCCGTATAGACGTTCTTGCCATCGCGGAACATCTCGTAGTACTGCATCTTGGCGTAATCCTCGCGCGCCTTGGTGGCGGCTGCTGCGGCGGCGTCGTCACCGGTGACGTTGGAGGAGAGCGCCCAGCGCAGGCTGGCGTCCTCGTAGCCGACCGAGTTGATGGCGGGCAGCGACTCGCGCAGCGTCATGTGCGCTTTCTGGTAGTCGGTCAGCGGTGCGCCGATCAGCTGCATCAGCTGGGTGGACAGGTAGTTGGTGGACAGGTCGTCGACCTCGCTCGTCTGGTTGCAACCGGCAACGTCGTAGTTGGCCCAGATGATGTAGTCGGTCTGCCACAGACGCTCCTGATGCGTGGCGTCGTCCTCGCCGGTAAACCACTTATCGTTGAACTTGGACGGGAAGAACGGCTGGTGGTCGCCCCAGAACACCACGACTACCTTGCGGTCGAGCTTGCTCAAGGCGTTGAGGAAGTAGCGCAGCGCCTGATCGGACTGCTCGATGCACGAGACGTACTCGTCAACATCGGAGAGCGTGCCGTCCTCGACGGTCTTGGTGTCCAGGTCGGTCGTGTCGATGTTCAGGTGCATCTGCTTGTCGGCCGGCAGCAGGCCCGTGTCGTAGCCCGAGTGGTTCTGCATGGTCACGTCGAAGATAAACTGCGGATCGGCGTTCTGGTCGAGCAGCTCAAGAATCTTGTCGTAGGTAGCCTGGTCGGTCACCATACCGCGCAGGGTGTCGGCTCCCTGGAAGTCGTTGATAGACAGGAACCGGTCAAAGCCAAAGTCCTTGTACACGTTCTCGCGGTTCCAGTTAGTTGCGTGGTTGGGGTGCATGGCCGTGGTGGAATATCCGAGCGACTTGAACTGCTCTGCCAGGTTCCCGGTCGTTTCCATGTTGTAGATGGTGTAGGGGTACACGCCCGAGCCCAAGTTGGCCATGGAGTTGCCGGTCATAAACTCAAACTCGGTATTGGCGGTGCCGCCGCCGTAGGCGCTCACGTAGAGCTTGCCGCGGCTGAGGCAGTTGGACAGGTTCTTAAAGTACTGCGGGCCCTCGTAGCCGGCGCGCATGTTCTGGTAGATCGAAAGATCCGAGAAGGTCTCGTTCATGATGGCGATGACCGTGGGCTTCTCGCTATCGAACTGCTCCTTTGCGGCGGCGCGCTCGTCGCTCTTGGCTGCGTCGGACTTGTCGTAGGCCTTGGCGTACTTTTTGAGCGTGGCCTTGGCATCGTCGACGGAGTAGTCGGCGGGTTTGGGCGGCTTGATGGACTGCGCTGCGCTAATGAAAGCGGGCAGATAGCCCTCACGCCAGTAGCTCTCGAGCGGGCGCCAGGTGTAGACGGTGATGCCGAGGGTGTTGTAGTAGTCGATGAGCGTGACGTGTGCGGTCACGCCGCCCAGGCACAGCACCGCCACGAGCAGGTTGGTGAGCAGCATGCGCTTGGCGTTGGCGGCGCCCTTCTGACGGTGCGGTGCCACCAGGCCGGCGTACTCGCACAGCAGCATGGCGATGGCGGTAAAGCCCATGGACAGCACGCAGAACAGTGAGATCGAGAAGGTGTAGCCGGTGCCGGCGACCGCGGCGGCGGTGGAGATGGCCGAAAGGTCGCCCGGCTGGATGGGCATGGATTTAAACGTGATGACGAAGAACTCGGCAATGCCCAGGACAAAGAGGGCAAAGGCCAGGACCGCGGGAGCTGCGCCGTGGCGCTGGAACAGGAAGAACAGGCCGACCATGAGCGTGGTGATGATGGCCCACTCGAGCAGGATGCACAGGGGGTAGACCCAGGTAAAGTCGTGGTTGGACGATACCTCCATGCCTAGCAGCGCAAAGACGCCGGCGAGCAACAGGCACAAGACGGCGGCGACGAGCGGTTTGCCCACAAAGGCGCCGCGCAGGCGGGCGAGCTTGCCGGTGGGGGCGGGGGCGTCGGGCCCGGCGAACGCAAAGACACGCGGGGCGATGCGGTCGCGGGCGATGCTGGCCCAAGCGCAGCCGGTGAGGATGGCGTTGGTCAGGATGAGCATCACGAAGGCGAGCGGCTCGTTCTGCGCGACGAGGCCAATAGCGCCCCAAATGGTCAAAAAGAGCTGGAACAGGCCGAAGGCGACGCTCCACCCAAAAGCGCTTTTGGCAACGGTGCCCGACTGAGCGCGAATGGCCTTGGCCTCGCGCAAAACAAGGTAGACGGTCGCCGCAAGACCGACGAGCGAGATGGCGGCAGCGAACATGCTGAGACTCCTCACAAACTTAAAACCTACGAAAGCGGGGGTTTACCCGATTGTTACCAAGATATGCGTTGCAATTGGTGGCTGCGCACAACAACCAGCCATATTAACGCGCGCGTGTGGCGGTGTGGCGCAATGTAGTGGCGACCTGCGCGATAATGGACGGGAATTACACGGAAACGTAAAGGCTTCTTAAAGAATTGGCGAGGATAGAGCTATGGGCGAGCAGGTTTGTATGACGGGTGCCGAGTGCTGCGACGGAGCTGCGGGCGTGGATGCGAACGGTTATCCGGTCGAGACTACGGGTAACGCTGTGCTGGACATCTTGGAGCACCGCTCGTCCACGCGTGCCTTTGCGCGCGATGACGACGACCGTCCCGTGGCGGTGACCGACGAGCAGCGGGCGGCGATTCTGCACGCGGCGAGCCGTGCGCCGTCGGCAGGCGCCATGATGATGTATTCCATCGTGAGCATCCGCGAGCAGGCTACGCTCGACCGCCTGGCCGACCTGTGCGACCACCAGCCCATGATTGCCAAGGCGCCCTGGGCACTCATATTTGTGGTCGATTATGCCAAGTGGATCGATCTGTTTGAGCACATGGGCTGCTTTGAGCCCGAGTTTGTCGAGCGCACGGGCAAGGCACCCCGCCGCGCGCCGGGTTTGGGCGACTTTGCCATCGCGGCGCAGGATGCCGTGATCGCCGCGCAAAACGCCGTGGTTGCCGCCGAGGCCCTGGGGCTGGGGAGCTGCTACATCGGCGATATCGTCGAGAATGCCGAGGAAGTCGCCGAGCTGCTCGATCTGCCGCCCTATACCATGCCGCTATCGATGCTCATCATCGGCACGCCCCGTAAGGAGCGTCCGGCAATCGCGCATCCCGTGGTGAACCTGGTGCACGAGGAGCGCTACTGCCGCGCGGATGCCGCGACCATGGACGCGCAGGTGGCCGAGATGGACGCGATGTTCCGTCCGCATGCCCGCGAGGCGGGGGAGCGCGTCGTGGACATCTATACCCGCAAGCACACGAGTCCCTTTATGGCCGAGATGAGCCGCTCCATGGAGTGGTGGTTCAAAAACTGGCTCGGAAAATGACGGATGTGACAAAGGGACAGCCCCTTTGTCACATTCCATATCGCCGCGGTGGCCTAAAGGCCGTATAAATGTTTATCTAGCTGGGAAAACAGTGCCATTCAAACATAGGCCGATTACCTATAATTCCTTCGAACATTAAAGTTGGGAGGAAACCGGCTTATGGAACAGAAGGCCAAGGAGGCAGCCTCGCACGCTGCGATTCCTGTGAGCATTTCGGCGATGCTCGTCACGCTGGGTGTGGTGTACGGCGATATCGGCACCAGCCCTATGTATGTAACCAAGGCGCTCGTTGCCGGCAACGGCGGCATCGGAAGCGTGACGGAGGAGTTCGTGCTCGGCGCGCTCTCCCTTGTCGTGTGGACGGTCACGCTGCTGACCACCATCAAGTATGTGCTCATCTCGCTGCGCGCCGATAACCATGGCGAGGGCGGCATCTTTGCCCTGTACAGCCTGGTCAAGCGCTGCGGCAAGTGGCTTATCATCCCCGCCATGCTGGGTGGCGCCGCGCTGCTCGCCGACGGCATCCTGACGCCGGCCGTTACCGTTACCACGGCCATCGAGGGCCTGCGCACCATCCCGGCGGTCCATGCCGTGCTGGGCGATGACCAGGGCCGCGTCGTCGCCATTACGCTCGCCATCATCATCGCGCTCTTTTTGGTGCAACGCATCGGTACGGCCAAGATCGGTCACGCCTTTGGCCCCATCATGACGCTGTGGTTCCTGTTCCTGGGCGGCACGGGTCTGTTTTTTGTCTTCCAGCACCCCGCCGTGCTGCTGTGCCTCAACCCGGTGCGCGGCATCGCCTTTTTGCTGAGCCCCAACAACCACGCGGGCATCATGATTCTGGGCAGCTGCTTCCTCGCCACCACCGGTGCCGAGGCGCTCTACTCCGACATGGGCCACGTCGGCCGCGGCAACATCTACGCCACCTGGCCGTTCGTTAAGTGCTGTCTGCTGCTTTCCTATATGGGCCAGGGCGCTTGGCTTATGAACAACGCTGCCAACCCCGAGCTCATGGGCATTGCCGACCTCAACCCGTTCTACCAGATGCTCGCCCCGGGCCTGCGCCCGTTTGCCGTCGGCCTTTCCACCGTCGCGGCCATCATCGCCTCGCAGGCGCTCATCACCGGCGCATTCTCGCTGGTGTCCGAGGCCAGCCGCCTGGACCTTATGCCGCACATGCAGGTCTTCTACCCTGCCGAGACCAAGGGCCAGCTCTACATCCCCATGGTCAACAACGTCATGCTTGTCGGCTGCGTCATCGTGGTGCTGCTGTTCCAGAACTCGGCGCATATGGAAGCCGCCTACGGCCTTGCCATTACGCTGACTATGATGTGCACCACGCTGCTGCTCTTCTTCTACCTGCACGAGGAGCGCAAGCTCAAGGTTGCTCCGTGGATCTTCGCGGCCTTCTTCCTTTTGCTCGAAGGCTTCTTCTTCGTGAGCTCGCTCACCAAGTTCTTCCACGGCGGCTACTTCACCATCCTCATGGCTGCACTCATCATGGGCATTATGGTGTGCTGGTACAACGGCACGGCGGTCGAGCAGCGCCAGTTTACGCTGCTGCCGCTGCGCAGCTACCTGCCGCAGCTCAAGCGCCTGCGTGACGACGACCGTTACGAGCGCATGAGCGACAACGTCGTGTACCTGACCAAGGACACCCATACCGACTACATCGACCGCGATATCGTCTACTCGATCTTGGACAAGCATCCCAAGCGTGCCCACGCCTGGTGGTTTGTGAACGTCGAGACCATGGACGAACCGCACACCTTTGCCTATTCGGTCGAGACGTTCGGCACCGACTACGTGTTCCGCGTGCATCTTTACCTGGGCTACAAGATCAACCAGCGCGTCAATGCCTACCTGCGTCAGGTTGTTCAGGACCTGGCTGCCACCGGCGAGCTGCCGCCGCAGACGCATGACTACTCGGTCTACAAGGATCCGGGTAACATCGGTACGTTCAAGTTCGTCCTGATCCGTAAGCTTCTGGCGCCCGAAAGCGATGTGGAGCCCAGCGAGCGCACGGCCATCACGCTCAAGTACATCATCCGCCGCGCCGCCGGCACGCCTGCGCGTTGGTACGGCCTGGAGAACTCCAACGTGAGCTTTGAGTACGTGCCGCTGTTCACCAAGTTCAAGGCCGTGAACAAGATGCAGCGCCTGGCCCCCAACGAGCGGCCGTAGGCGCCGACAGGTTGCACGGAGTTGGTTTTCGATGGACAAGATTGAGGCCGGGGAGGTAAACATGGATACAAAGGCGCTCGATGGCCGTGAGGCGGTGGTCGAAATGGTGCGTGAGGCGCGCGTCGACGCCGCCGAAGATCGGTTCTTTACGAATCGTGCCAACATGGATATGGCCGATCGCGTAATTTCGATCGTGGCACTGGTATTTGGAGCGGTGTGCGTGTGTGCCCTGCTCGCGCACGTGCTGTTTGTCTAGCGACCGCAGGTTGCAAAGGCTATACACTTGGAACCACCACAAGGGAAACCACCACAAAGGTGCCTGTCCCTTTGTGGTGGTTTTTGTTTTTGAGAGAGGGGCGGGGCGCTGATGGACGTCCGTGCGGACGGTGATATTGCCGAGAACTTTTGGTGGCGGCGCACTACGATGACGCGTCGCGGCCCCCTGTACGATATCTGCGTGTCGGTGGGGCTGCTGGTCGCGGCGACGATTGTGGGCGCGCTGCTCGACCATCCGGGTCTCGCGCCGAGCATCATGATCGTCTATGTGTTCGCCGTTCAGCTGTGCGCATTCTTTACCTGGAGTCGCCTGTATTGCTTGCTGAGCTCGGCTGCCGCCGTGGCGCTCTACAACTTCTTGTTTGTCGACCCGCGCTACTCGCTGTCGCTTATCGACCGCGGCTATCCCGGCATGTTCTTCATCATGTTCGTGGTCTCGCTTGTGTCGAGCTCGATTGCGTTGGCCCTGCGCCGCGCCTTGGCACAGGCTGCCGCCAGCGACCGCCGCACGCATATGGTGCTCGAGACCAATCGCATGTTGCAGCGCTGCGCCGACGAGCAGCAGATCGTTCACGCCATGGCCACGCAGCTGGCGCGTCTTTCGGGCTGTCCGGTCGTGTGGTACAGCGCCGACGCCGAGGGCGATGACCTGCTGCCGCGTGCGACATACACGGCCGTGGGCGATGCCGCGCCGGTGCACGAGCTGGCGCCGCAGATGCCACCGCGGCTCTCGGCGTCCGCCTATGTGGGAACGCCGCTCGATGCTACGTTCGGCGGCTCGGCGTTTTATGGCATCTACCTGACGGTTCGCACAGGCGACGGCTTCGCGCGCTCGGGCGACCCCGCCTCGGTGGTGGGCGTGCTGGCTATCGTTGCCGAGCCCGACGTGCTGACGCACGAGGAGCGGACACTTGCCGATGCTATCGTGAGCGAAGGCGAGCTGGCGCTCGATCGCGCCCGCGCCATGGAGGCCCGCGAGGAGGCGGCGGTGCTTGCCAAAAATGAGCAGCTGCGCGCCAACCTGCTGCGCTCCATCTCGCACGATCTGCGCACGCCGCTTACCAGTATTTCGGGTAATGCCGACGTGCTGCTCGACCAGGGCTCGACCGGTACCGCGGTGCTCGATGCCCAGACGCGCCGCGGCTTGCTCCTTTCCATTCGCTCGGATGCGCAATGGCTCAACGCCACCGTCGAGAACCTGCTCGCCATCACCAAGCTCGAGGGTGGCGGTATGCGCCTGTCGACCACACTCGAGCTCATGGACGATATCGTCGAGGAGGCGCTGCGCCACGTGAACCCTGCCGTGCGCGAGCACGACCTTAAGGTAGTGGCGTGCGATGAGCCGGCGCTCGTCAACGTCGATGCGCGCCTGATGGTGCAGCTGGTGGTCAATCTGGTGAACAACGCCATCACCTATACGCCCGCAGGCTCGCATATCGTGATTTCGATTGGCGTCGACGATGGACGCGTGGCGTGCTCGGTGGCCGATGACGGCCCGGGCATTGCGCCCGAGGACCGCGAGCGGATCTTTGAGTCGTTCTATACCGCCAACCACGGTTTGGCCGACAGCCACCGCAGCGTGGGCTTGGGTCTTTCGCTCTGCCGCTCCATTGCGCTGGCGCATGGCGGTAGCATAGAGGTTGCCGCGGCGGACCCGCACGGCTCGGTCTTTACGATTGAGCTTCCCGTCGCCGACGTTTCGTTTGATAGGGAGTAGCGCTGTGCCGAACTCTGCCGTAAAACCGCTCATCTTGGTCGTTGAGGACGACCCCGCCGTTCGCAATCTTATTGTTGCCGCGCTCGAGGCGCACGGCTTGCGTCATATGGCCGTGGAGACCGCCCATGCCGCCATCGCCGCCGCCTCATCGCAGGCACCGAGCATTGTGCTGCTCGACCTGGGTCTGCCCGATATGGACGGCGTCAAGGTGGTGGAGTCGGTGCGCGCATGGTCGGGCATGCCGATCATCGTGGTCTCGGCGCGCAGCGAAGATGCGGACAAAATCCGCGCGCTCGATGCCGGTGCCGACGACTATCTGACCAAGCCGTTTTCGGTCGAGGAACTGCTCGCGCGCATTCGCACGACGCTCAGGCGCCTTTCGTATGCGCAGACGGGCGGCGTTGTCTCCGAGGGCTCGTTCGATACCGGTGAGCTGCATATCGATTTTGATGCCGGCATCGCCACGATGGATGGCGAGGAGCTGCATCTGACGCCGATCGAGTATAAGCTCCTGTGCCTGCTGGCGCACAACGCCGACAAGGTGCTGACGCACCAGTTTATCCTGCACGAGATTTGGGGCACGGCAACCAAGAGCGACCTGGCGAGCCTGCGCGTCTTTATGGGCACGCTGCGCAAGAAGATTGAGTCCGACCCCGCGCATCCGCGCTATATCCAGACGCACGTGGGTATTGGTTACCGATTGGTCATCCAGGGATAGGTCGGCATCCGCCATCCCAATATGAGTTGCGGTGAAATACGGTCTAAATTTACCTAATTCCAGGCAAAACAGTCCGTATTCCACCGCAACGTTGTCTATTTATCCTTGGGCTTGCTGGCGTAGAACTTCTTCTTTTTGGACTTGCCGGCAGGGGAGGGTTTGCTGGCAAAGTTGGACTTTCCGTGGCCGGCCTGCGCGTGCGCGGGCGCTGCTGCACGGGGCTTGCGGGCCTCGGGGTTGCGCAGCTCCGCGGTTCGCTCGGCAATCTCCTCGGCGCTAAAGCCGACTTCGGCCATGGCGTCCTCGATGGGCAGGCGGCGCACGATATAGCAGTGGTGCACCTTCTGGTTGCGTGCGAAATCCTCGGGGATGGTCTGCGCCGTAATGTCCTCCAGCACGACGCCCGCGCGCGCGAGCTTGCGCGTTTCGGGGCGGAAACCGCGCAGGTTGCAGCTAAAGATGGCATGGCCGCCCTGTGCAAGCAGGCGTGAAACGCCGGCCAAAAGCTCAACATGGTCGCGCTGGACATCCCAGGTGCGGCGGCCCATCTTGGACGAGTTCGAAAACGTGGGCGGGTCGACAAAGATCAGGTCCCAGCGGTTGCGCGTCTGGCGCTGGTCGCGAATCCAGGCGAGCACGTCGTCGCGCACAAAGTGATGCTGCGGCCCCACAAAGCCGTTTTGGCGCATGTTGCGCTCGGCCCAGTCCAGGTAGGTGTTGGAGAGGTCGACCGTCACGGTCTCCTCGACGCCGCCGTCCGCCGCGTAGCAGGTGGCGGTGCCGGTATAGGCAAACAGGTTGAGGAAGCGACGCGCCTGCTTGGCGTGCTCGCGCACCAGGTTGCGGGTGACGCGGTGATCCAGGAAGATGCCCACATCCAGATAATCGTCAAAGTTGACGGCAAAGGTGAGTCCACCCTCTTCGATGAGCGGCAGGCGACGGCGAGCGATGTTGGTGCGCTCGCCCGATCCGCCCTTGCCGGCGCCCTGCTTGCCGTACTGCGAGCCGCCGCGCGAACGCATGCGGGCCTTGGCGTGCACGTGCTCGGCCGGAACATCCAGGATGCGCGGCGCGATGGCCAAGATGTCGAGCATACGGGCCTGGGCTAGTGCGGGGTCGATGGTCTTGGGCGCGGCGTATTCGGCGATGACGAGCCAGCGGCCCGGCGTCTGCGGGCAGCCCTCGTACAGATCGATGGCGGCGGAGTAATCGGGCAGGTCGGCATCGTAGACGCGGTAGCAGCTCGCGCCCTCGCGCTTGGCCCACTTGCGGCGCAGACGGGCATTCTTGCGCAGGCGGTTGGCGAACTGCTCCGACTCCGGGATGAGCACGGGCAGTGGCTTGCCGTCGCCCAGGTCGAGTGTGGCGGCAGGCTCGAGCATGGAGGAAGCGGCGGCTTCGTCTTCGGCGTCCGTGGACTGTTCCTCGGCGTTTATGCTGGTCGCAGCCTCGAATGCCGCAGCGGCGTGGTCGAGCGAGGGCCAAACCTCAAGAGCCGCCTCCTCGTTATTGGGCATGACGGCGATCGAGCGCTCGGGCTCGGCGTGGAGCGCGCGGGCCAGCAAGCCGTCGCGGGTGAGAGCGGCGACCGGCGCCGAAGCGAGCTCGGGGGCGCGGCGCAGCTCGCCGATGAGCGTCATGGCATCGTGCATGAGCGAAAGCGGGGTCTCGGTCGTGTCCGCGACCAGGGCGGCACCGGCGACGGCGCCCGCATGGTCCAGCACGGTGGCGGGCTTGGCGGCACAAAAGTCGACAAAACGCTTGTAGCCGGCGCACTTGACCATGCGCTCGGCAGTCTTGCGGGCGGCGGGGTCGATGTCTACGGCCACGATGCGCGCCTGGCGCTCGCGCGCTGCCGCCTCGCGCTCGCGTGCCTCGGCAAGCAACTGCTCCCACAGAGCGGCGTCGTGCAACTGCCAGCCCTCAAAGCCCCAGTGCTCGCGTGCGGCGCCCGGGGCGCGGTCGGTCAGAATATTCACGGCCTCCAGCAGCAGGCCGCCGCCGGCGCACGAGGCGTCGACCAGCGTGGGCAGGGCTTCGTTTTCGTAATCATCGGCCGTCAGCTCGCGCTCGCACAGCGCGGTCCAGCCGACCTGCGCCAGCACCAGAGCGGCGTAGTCGGGGCGCAGCACGTGCGCACCCTCGCCGGCGCGGGTCGCTGCGGGCGGCAGGCGTTTGAACAGCGGGTCGCCCGAAAGGTCCAGGCTGATGCTCGCGCGACGCTGGCGCAGCGAAAGCAGCAGGTGAACGTCGGGGTCGGCGGCATCGACATCGGCGCGACGGCCCGTGGTCTCGGCCAGACGGTCGCACAGCGCGTCCTTGGCGCGCAGGGCCGAGAAGCGCGTGTTGCGCAGCTGCTCGGTCACGCCGCGGGCTGTGATGGCGATGCTGGCGCCGGGGCGGACGATGTTCTCCCAGGCGATGTCGTAAACGCTATCGTACAGCTCGTCGGCATCCTGCGCCTCAAAGCGCCCGAGTACCACGAACACGCGGCTCGCCAGGCGCGACCACAGACAGGCGCGGTAGCCTTCTTCGAGCTCGCCCTCAAATGTAGCGCGGCCTTTCAGGCGGCGGACATGCGAAAGTCCGAGGCGTTTAAGCTCATCGGCGAGTGCGGACTCAAAGCCCTCGGGGCAGCTTGCGTAAAATTCCATGGGTGACCTCTCTGGTTGCGTCGCTCCATTATATGATGGAT
>UQUG01000040.1 GCA_900544205.1 uncultured Collinsella sp. | reverse complement strand
ACGTTCAACTTCAAGGGCGCGACCAGAAGGTCAGCGCCCTTTCGTTTCACGTCACCTTGTCTCAAATGCGACCCGCTCGCTGTCCGTCCTCTACCTGCGGCGCTGCCTTGCTCCGGATGCGGTATGCTCAACCTGCGGCGCCTTAGAGGTAGTCATTGGGGACGTTCTTAAATGACTAGGTTGGGCACATTGCTTTGAGATGTTATTCAATAAGCTGTGATGGCCTTTGAGCTGCTTACCTGCTTAAAGCAATTAACGGTGTGCATCTGCTATTGAAAATAATGCTCAAAAAATCGTTCAAGAAGTTGCGGGGCGATTTTTGATGCGTCGCGCGTCAAGTGATTTGGCAAGTTCTTGGTTAGATATTGGTCAGTTTTGGGGCAACCTTGCCAAAAGCTTGACGGATGCAGATTTAGACGTCGGCGAATGAACGCTTCGATTGCAATCCAAGCAAAAATCTGGGCTGATTCTCGATAATCGCCTTCAATCGTCCCTTGCCAAGCGCTGGCCTCGCGTACAATCTGCTCCGACATTCGCGCGCCGCCTGGCGCTTAAGAGGGGAGGACCCCATGGCAAACGAGATCTGGACCATCAAGCGTTGTCTCGAGTGGACCAAGGAGTACCTGGCCGAGCGCGGTGAGGAGCATCCCCGTCTTTCTGCCGAGTGGCTGCTGTGTGCGGCAACGGGCCTGGCGCGTATCGACTTGTATATGCGCATGGACGAGACGCTCGACGCAGCGCAGCTCGAGACCATGCACGCGGCAGTCGTCCGACGCGCGAAGGGCGAGCCGCTGCAGTACATCACCGGTAGCACGCAGTTTCGCATGATCGACGTCGCGTGCGCCCCCGGCGTGCTCATCCCGCGCCCCGAGACCGAGATGCTCGTCGAGGAAGTCCTGGACTATCTGGATGCCGAGGTACTGAGCCCCGAGGCCGCTGCCCGCCAGCGCGTGGAGCTGCCTTGGAACGATGAGGTCGAGCAGGCTCGCAAAGCCGAGGCGGCGCTGGCAGACGAACGCGCGACCGCCGAGCGCCGTGCCGCTAACCTGACGGCTGCCGATGAGGCGGCGCTGGGTAGCGACGTGCTCGGTAGCCGCGCCTATGCCGAGGAACTTGCCGATCGCGAGGCCGAGGAAGCCGCCGCGCAGGCGGCAGAAGCAGAGGCCGTGGAAACCCCCGAGCCCGAGCTCGACGAATACGGCATCGCCATTGAGGACAACGACCAACAGGCGACTCCCGCGCAAGATGCCGCCGAGGCCAACGTACCTGCCCCAGCCGAGCCCCGCATCGCCCGCGTTCTCGAGGTCGGCTGCGGCACGGGCTGCATCTCGCTCTCGCTTGCCTGGGAGCGTCGCGGCCACGTCGCCTGCACTGCTACCGATATCGAGCCGCGCGCCATCGACCTTGCTACCAAAAACCGCGATGCGCTTGGCCTCACGTCCGACGAGGTCGCCTTTAGCCTCACCAACCTGGTGAGCTCCATTCCCCACGACGAGTGGGGCACCTTTGACGTACTCGTCTCCAACCCGCCCTACATTCCCACCGATGTCATGCGCTCGCTGCCGCACGAGGTCAAGGACTTTGAGCCCGATCTGGCGCTCGAGGGCGGTGCCGACGGCCTCGATATCTTCCGCCGCCTGCTCAACGCGGCGCCCTACATGTTGCGCGCCGGCGGCCTCTTTGCCTGCGAGCTCTACGAGGGTGCCCTCGATGCCGCCGCCGAGCTCTGCCGCCAGGCAGGTCTCTCGGACGTGCGTATCGTCCACGACCTCACCGATCGCCCCCGCATCGTCCGAGCCATCGTCACCGAGCCCAAGCAGCGTAATTAAGCTGAACTAATAGACATTTGCTCAAGTTTGCTCTTGCAATATACCGTAAAACTTCTACTATAGAAGGAGAAAGGTATGTCAAATCAGCTGCATCGGTACCGTATCGTGCTTGATTACATTGAACCTTGGCTTGATGAGCAGGATGAAGCTACGCTGAAGCAGATTTATGCAGACCTTTTGGTGCTCGAAAAGGAAGGTCCCAGCCTTGGTCGTCCACTGGTTGACCGTGTCAAGGGCTCGAAGCTTCATCATTTAAAGGAGCTGAGAGTGACTTCATGTGGTGGGCAGGTGATCCGCATCCTCTTCGCCTTTGACCCCAAGCGCCAGGCGGTATTGCTATTGGCGGGTGATAAGTCGCGAGCGGGATCGTCAAGGGCAAAATGGAACGGCTGGTATGCGATCAACATTCCAAAGGCCGAGCAAATATACCGTCGCCACGTAAGGAGGCTCGATCGAGATGGAACTGCATGAGTATATGGAATCTCGCGGGATAACACGCGACTCCATTACCGCCGAGCAGGAGAGGACTCGCGATCGTATCGAAGCCTATAAGCTTGCTCAGATTCGCAGGCTAAAAGATCTAACACAGGCGTCGGTCGCCCAATCGATGGGCGTTTCTCAAAAACGCGTATCCGAGCTCGAGCGTGGGGAATTGGGTTCGATGAGGCTTGACACGCTGAGCAGGTACGCAGAGAGCCTCGGCGGAAAACTGGTTGCAAGCATCGAGTTTCCCGATCGTACCGTTACGCTTGCGCGCTAAAAATCTTCAATTAACCCCCTCACTTTCACCGACTACTAGAGCCGCTCACCAAACCAACATGCGCTCTGGGCAAATAGGTTGAACGTTTCGTGCGAGAATGCCCCACAGTAAACAAACTTGCACCAGAGCGTAAGGGGCTGGCATACACATGCAGACGGTCTATCGGGTATACGAGGGAGCGCGCGAGCCGCATCGGCTTGCAGTCGAGCGCACGGCCGAGCTACTCGGTCGCGGCGGCCTGGCGCTTATTCCAACCGAGACGGTCTACGGTGTCGCCGTGGCGGTCAACGCCTTCTCGGATGCCGTTCCACAAGATACAAGTGAACCTCTGCCGTGGCCGCGCGATCCGCAGGCCACCGTCAACGGCGCCGCGGTCCCCGCACTCGGCACCGGCTATCGTCGTATCTTTACCCTCAAGCAGCGCGAGCTCACCCAAACGGTTGCCTGGCTGGTCGATGATGCCGAGGCACTCGACCGCTATGGCGTGGATATCCCTAACGAGGCCCGCGTGCTCGCCCGACGATGCTGGCCGGGCGCCCTGACTATCGTGGTTAAGGCGGCCCCCTGCGTGCCGACCTTTATGCGCGCCGCCGACGACACGGTGGCACTTCGCGCTTCGGCCTCGCCCGTGGTGCAGGCGCTCATCCGCGCCTGCGGCAGCCCTCTTGCCTGCACCAGCGCCAACACGCATGGCGCGCCCGCGCCGGCAAGTTTTGTCACGGTGGAGGAGCGCATCCTGGAGGGGGTCGATGTGGCCGTCGACGCCGGTGAGACCCCGTGTCGCGACGCCTCAACCATCGTGTCGTTTCAGCACGGCGAGCTCCAGATCCTGCGCCAAGGCGCGCTTCCCGCATCAGAGATCGAGCGGGTCCTGTCCGACCCGATGCAATAGAAAGGTGTAAGCGATGTCGTTGAATCTAGGTAGCCTGGGTATGGAAGACGCCTCGTTTAGCTTTGGCGGTTCCTACATCATGGCGCTCGACTGCGGCACTACCTCGGTACTCGCGACTATCGTCGACGAGTACGGCTGCATCGTCGCCCAGGCGCGTCGTAGCGTCAAAACCAGCTTCCCGCGTCCCGGCTGGGTGGAGCAGGATCCCACGGAGGTGCTTGCCAGTCAGATCGGCGTGATGATGGAGGTCCAGTTTAAGAGCGGCATCCATTCTGACCGCATCGCCGCCATCGGTATCTCCAACCAGCGCGAGACCACGGTGGTGTGGGACCGCATAAGCGGCCAACCCATCTATAACGCCATCGTGTGGCAATGCCGTCGCACCGCACCTCTGATCGACGAGCTGGTCGAGCAGGGCGCAGAAGAGCTGGTGCGCTCCCGCACGGGGCTTACGCTCGACCCGTATTTCTCGGCCTCCAAGGTGCAGTGGATCCTCGACAACGTCGATGGTGCGCGTGAGAGCGCGGCGGCGGGCGACCTCATGTTCGGCACCATCGACACCTGGCTCATCTACAACCTCACCGGCGGTCAGGTCTTTGCCACCGACTACACCAATGCCAGCCGCACCGCGCTCTTTAATATCCATGCGCTCGATTGGGACGACGATCTGCTGGCGCTTTTCGACGTCCCGCGTTCCATGATGCCCGAGGTTCGTTGGAGCTCGGGCGACTACGGCCGCGTCGCGAGCGACATCATGACCAACATGCCACCCATCATGGGCGTGGCGGGCGACCAGCAGGCGTCGCTGTTCGGCCACTGCTGCTTCCATCCCGGCCAGACCAAAAACACCTATGGCACGGGTTGCTTTATGCTCATGAACACCGGCGACGAGATCGTCGAATCCAAGAACGGTCTGGTCTCCACGATCGGTATCGCCGCGGACGGCAAGATCAGCTATGCGCTCGAGGGTTCTATCTTTGCCGCCGGCTCAACCATGAACTGGCTGCGCAACAACATGGGCATCATCTCGAGCGTGAGCGAGTCCGCGCAACTCGCCACTTCGATTAACGACAACGAGGGCTGCTACTTCGTCCCCGCCTTCGCAGGCCTGGGCGCTCCCTGGTGGGACCCGCATGCTCGCGGTATCGTGTGCGGCCTGACCGGCGCCTCGAGTCGCGCGACCATTGTGCGTGCGGCCTGCGAGTCCATGGCCTACCAGAGTTATGACGTGCTACGCGCCATGGAGCAGGACGTGGGACTTTCGATTGAGCGCCTGTCCGTCGATGGCGGTGCCTCGCGCAACGAGTTCATCATGCAATTCCAGGCTGATCTGCTGGATATTCCCGTGCTGCAGTGCGAGACGGTGGAGACCACGGCGATTGGCGCCGCGTACTTGGCGGGCCTTGCTGTCGGCTATTGGGAGGATTTGGAGGAGCTGGAGCAAAACGCTCAGATCGTCAAAGTCTTCCATCCTCACATGTCCGCCGAGCGCCGTGAGAGCAACCTCGCTGGTTGGCGTGATGCCGTCAAGCGTTCGCTCAACACCGCTCAGTAGGGTTGCGACGAGCTGCTCGATACAACAAACCGTTAAACTTATGCACGGCACGAGGCAACAACGTCGCCAGGCGTCTTGTCAGCAAGGCCATCTTCCGGCCGCAACGAAAGGGGCAATCAACCCATGACCGTCACCTACGATACGTCCCGCGTGACGCTTGTCGACCATCCGCTCGTCCAGCACAAGCTGTCGATCTTGCGCGACAAGAGCACTGGCACCAACCAGTTCCGCCAGCTCGTGCGCGAGCTTGCGCTCTTTGACGGCTACGAGGCCATGCGCGACCTGCCCATGGAAGACGTCGAGGTCGAGACTCCCATCACCACCGCCATGTTTAAGCAGCTTGCCGGCAAGAAGCTCGCCATTGTTCCCATCCTGCGTGCGGGCCTCGGCATGGTCGATGGCATCCTCGACCTGGTGCCCTCCGCTCGCGTGGGCCACATCGGTATGGAGCGTGACGAGGTTACCCACGAGCCGCATGAGTATTACTGCAAGATGCCCAAGGATATCGACCAGCGCATCTGCCTGGTTGTCGACCCCATGCTCGCCACGGGCGGTTCGGCCGAGATGGCCATCAGCTACCTGCGCGAGCGCGGTGTTAAGGATATTCGCATGCTGTGTATCGTCGCCGCGCCCGAGGGCCTCAAGTCACTGACCGAAAAGGACCCCGACGTACATATTTATACCTGCGCCATCGATGACCATCTCAACGAGGCCGCCTACATCGTTCCCGGCCTGGGCGATGCCGGCGACCGCATCTACGGTACGCTCTAGTCGTTGGGCCTTGTCGGCTACGGTCACAAATACGAAGAAATGGTGCGCGCGGGCGAGCAAAAGTCGTCCACGCGCACTTCTGTTAACGGACGTTTTGCACCGAGGGGTTCGAAAAAACGTATTACCGTACCTGCGGCATAAAGAAGGCCTTAAGAAAACGTACAGGTGCGTATTAACCGTTTGTTTTACGGTTGTACTTTAGCGATTGGCTCGTACAATAGTCACCAATGTTTGGCTGGGACTGTGCTGTGAGGCGTTAAAAAGGAAAGCGAGGAAGCCAGTGTTTCAGATAGCCGATCTGCTCGCTATCGTTGCAGGCGCCATCGCGGGCGCAATTGCCTTCCTTCCCTTTGTCTTTACGCTCAAGCCGGTTCTTGACGATAAGCAGAATGCGGACATGCTCAAGGGCATGGTGAGTCTGGCGGTCTCGGCAGTCGCCCTGCTCGTCTTTACCTTGGTTGTGTTTGCGTTGTTCGGAGAGGCATTTCGCATGTTCCTCCTGGGCGAGGCGATTGGCTTCGTGGCCTTTATGGCCGCCTGCACGGTTCGCGTCGCCAAGGCGCTGCGAGATCCTCATGAGGTCGAAAGGTAAGTCGTGGAAATTTTTGAAAAGCTGCCTGATGAGATTAATCATCTGGTCAGCGAGTTCAGCTCCACCCCTGTCGTGGGCGATCTGAGCTGCGGCATCACGCAGTACTCGTTTTGGCTGATCGTCTCCACGATCGTGCTCCTGATCGTCCTGGCCGTGTTCAAGAAGAAGCAGACCCTGGTTCCCAAGGGCTTCTTCGTCAACGGTTTCGAGTACATCATCGAGTACGTCGAGAACGATATCGGCAAGGGCGTCGTGGGTGAGAACTGGAAGAAGCACTTCCCGTTCCTGTGCTCGCTTTTCCTGTTCATCCTGATCAATAACATGATCGGCCTGATCCCGGGAATGAAGCCCGGCACCGGCGCAATCGGCTCCACCGCTGCGCTCGCCATCTTCGCCTTCGTGTACTTCATCTACTACGGATGCAAGGCTCACGGCGTGATCGGCTACATCAAGAGCCTCGCCCCGCAGGGCGTGAGCTTCCCGATGAACGTGCTTGTGTGGGTCGTCGAGCTTTTCTCGACCTTCCTGCGCCTCATCACGCTCGCCGTCCGTCTGTTCTGCAACATGTTCGCAGGACACGTGGTCATGGGCTCGTTCGCCATCATGGCGAGCATGTTCATGCAGCCGCTGCTTCAGCAGGTTTCCGCGGCCCACGCCGTCGGCGCCCTGCCTTCGCTGGCCTGGCTTGCCATCCTCATCCTGATCTATGCGATCGAGCTTGTGGTCGGCGCCATCCAGGCTTACGTCTTCACGGTCCTTACCGCCGTGTATGTCTCCGAGGCAGAGGAGGTCGCGGAGGAGGAGTAATCTTCCGTTCGCGCCTTAAAGGTAAGGCAATTCGTTAAACCGCCGGTGCCCGTACCCATGGAGCCCGGCAGTTATAAAAAGGTTATCCTGCGTGAAATAAGACACGCACGACAAAGGAGGAATCGTGGGAGTTATCGGTTACGGTCTCGGTGTTATCGGCGCTGGTCTTGCTATCGGCCTGTCTGCTCTGGGTGCTACGGGTGCTATGGCCCGTCAGCCTGAGGTCCAGGGCCGCGTGTTCACCGTCTTCATCATGGGCTCCGCCTTCGGCGAGGCTCTGGCTCTGATCGGCTTCGTTGTCGCGCTGATCGTTAAATAGCACGGAGCGTCAAGTATGAATCTTTCATCCCAGAAGAGCGCGATCGCACTCTCCGCGTCCGCGGCCGCGCTGCTTATGCCGGTTTCCGCGTTCGCCGAGGACGGCGCTGCCGGTGCGGACATCCTCATCCCTAAGATGGCGGAGTTCATCCCGGCGCTTATCGCCTTCCTGATCATCTGGATCGTGCTGGCAAAGGTCGCCCTGCCGGGCATCATGAAAACCATGGAGGAGCGCGGCAAGAAGATCGAGGAGAGCCTCGACGAGGCCGAGAAGACCAAGCAGGAGGCCATCGCCAAGCGCGCTGAGTCCGACTCGATCGTCACCGACGCCCGTCGTCAGGCTGCCGACATCGTTCTCGAGGCCCGTAAGGACGCCGAGTCCGAGCGCGCCCGTATCATCGAGGCTGCTCACAAGGAGGCCGAGGAGATCATCGCCAAGGCCCATACGACCGTCGAGGACGAGCGCAAGTCCATCTACGCCGGTGCCGCGAGCTCCATCGCCGACCTGTCCGTTGCCGTCGCCACCAAGATCGTGGGCGAGGCACTCGAGGACGAGTCCGAGCAGAAGAAGCTCATCGAGCGCTACATCCAGGAAGCAGGTAGCCTGAATGCCGACTAGCCGCTATCAGGACAAGGTACTCGAGACCTACGCGCGCTCCCTTCTGGAAGCCGCTAAGGCCGAGAACCATGTGTTCGAGGACCTCGAGATGATCGAGCGCCTGGCTTCTGCCAGCCCCGAGATCATCGCCGTGCTCGACACCATGTCCAAGCGCGACCAGCTCGACCTTCTTCCCAAGGTGGCAGCTGCCTTTAAGTATGTTGCCGAGGAAGACGAGGATGTAGTGGGCGTGACCGTCACCACGGCGATCCCGCTCGACGACGAGCTGCGTCAAACCATCACTAAGAAATGCGAGCAGGACTTCGGCCGCAAGGTATTCCTTATCGAGCAGGTCGACCCGTCTATCGTGGGCGGCCTGGTGCTCGAGGCCCGCGGCGAGCGTCGTGACATCTCCGTCAAGACGCAGCTGCGCATCGCGCAGGAGACCCTCGCAAACTCTGCTAATTCGTACGGAGGTGAAGCCTAATGTCCGAAACCCTCAATGCCCAGGATATCGCCAAGAAACTGCAGGAGCAGCTCACGAGCCTCTCCGCGACGGTCGATACGCATGAGGTTTCAACGGTCGACGAGGTAGGCGACGGCATCGCGCGCGTCTCCGGCCTCAAGAGCGCCATGGCAGGCGAGCTTCTGGAGTTCAAGAGCTCCGATACCGGTGAGACCGTCTTCGGCCTCGCCCAGAACCTTGACCGTGACGAGGTCGGCGCCGTTCTGTTCGGTGCCGTCGACGCCATCAAGGAAGGCGACGAGTGCCGCACCACTGGCCGCATTATGGATATCCCCGTGAGCCGTGCCATGCTCGGCCGCGTCGTCAATCCGCTCGGCCAGCCTATCGACGGCCTGGGTGACATCGTCGCCACGCATCGTCGCCCCATCGAGTTCAAGGCCCCCGGTGTCATCGACCGTACCCCGGTGTGCGAGCCGGTTCAGACCGGCCTGTTGGCCATCGACTCCATGGTGCCTATCGGCCGCGGCCAGCGTGAGCTCATCATCGGCGACCGCAAGACCGGTAAGACCGCCATCGCCATCGACGCTATCCTCAATCAGCGCGGCAAGGGCATGGTCTGCATCTATGTCGCCATCGGCCAGAAGGCCTCCACGGTTGCCAACATCCGCGAGACCCTCGCTCAGCACGGTGCGCTCGACTACACCATCATCGTTTCGGCCACCGCTGCCGATTCCGCCCCTATGCAGTACATCGCGCCTATGGCCGGTGCCGCTATCGGCGAGTTCTTCATGTACAACGACGAGGACGGTAAGCCCGCCAGCGAGACCAACCCCGGCGGCCACGTGCTCGTCATCTACGACGACCTGTCCAAGCAGGCCGTGGCCTACCGTCAGATGTCGCTGACGCTGCATCGTCCGCCCGGACGCGAGGCCTATCCTGGCGACATCTTCTACCTGCACTCTCGTCTGCTCGAGCGTGCTGTCAAGATGTCCAAGAAGAACGGTTACGGCTCTATGACGGCCCTGCCGATCATCGAGACCCAGGACGGCGACGTTTCGGCCTACATTCCGACCAACGTCATTTCCATTACCGACGGTCAGATTTACCTGCAGTCTGAGCTCTTCTTCCAGGGTCAGCGCCCGGCAGTCGACGTGGGCATCTCCGTGTCCCGCGTCGGTGGAGACGCTCAGACCAAGGCCATGAAGCAGGTTGCCGGCAACCTTCGCCTGGACCTCGCTTCGTATCAGGAGCTCGCCGGCTTTACGCAGTTCGGCTCCGACCTTGATGAGGCTACGCAGAAGCAGCTTACCCACGGTGCCCGCATGACCGAGCTCCTTAAGCAGCCGCGTTATAAACCGTTTGAGGTTGGCGAGCAGATCGTTACGCTGTTTGCCGGCAACGAGGGCTTCCTGGATGATTTGGAGATCGCCGACGTGCTGCCTTTCCGTGCCGAGCTCGTCGAGTACATGGACAATGGCTTTGGCTCGCTGCTCGACAAGGTTCGCGCCAAGAAGATCGACGATGACACCAAGGCCGAGCTCCTGCGCGTCATCGGCGACTTTAAGCAGCAGTTCATGGCCAAGCACCATGCCGATACGACTGGATCAGAGGAGAACTAAGCCCTATGGCCAACCTTCGCGACATTAAGAAGCGAATCTCCTCGGTTACCACGACCAAGCAGATCACGCGCACGATGGAGATGGTCTCTACGGCCAAGATCCGTCGTGCCCTCGATCGCTCCAAGCAGGCCGAGCCCTATAAGGAGGCGCTGACCGACGTCATGTTGACGGTCGCCGGCGACGCCTCCTGCTCGGGCAACGATCCCATGCTGCATAAGCATGAGAGCGTTAAGCGTGGCCTGATTGTCGTTATTGCTTCGGACCGCGGCCTTGCCGGCGGTTTCAATACGACGGTGGAGCGCACGGCCGAAAAGCTCGCCGCTTCCTGGGCGAACGATGGCATCGAGTGCGAGATCATTGCGTGCGGGCGTAAGCCGGCCACGTATTTCCGCGACCGCGCAAACGTCGTTATGCACTTTGAGGGCAATTCCTCCGAGCCCGATTTCAATCAGGCTCGCATGATTTCCTCTCATATCTGCGATGCGTATCGTGCCGGTGAGCTTGACCGTGTCGAGCTTGTCTACCACCACGCCAAGAACCGCGTGGATCAGGAGCTTCGCGTCGAGCACTTGCTGCCGCTCGATCCCGAGATGATCGCTATGGCCCACGGTCCGCGTAAGAACGAGACCGACGCCCCTAAGCGCATCTCGTCCACGTTCGAGTTCGTGCCCTCTCCCGAGCATGTTCTCGGCAAGCTTGTACCGTCTTATATCCTGACGGTCATCTACCAGGCCCTGATCGATTCGGCGGCCGCCGAGCAGGGTGCGCGCCGCAAGGCCATGCACTCCGCGACGGAAAACGCCACCGCGATCATCTCGACCCTTACTCGCACGTATAGTCGCGTGCGCCAGGCTTCGATCACGACCGAGATCAACGAGATCGTCGGCGGAGCCTCAGCATTGGAGGAACAGTAATGGCTAATAACACCGTAAAGCTTGCGGTCGAGGAAGCCACCAAGAAGACGACTGCCGGTGATGGTCGCATTGTGCGAATCATCGGTCCTGTCGTCGACGTCAAGTTTGACGGTGCGGTGCCCCCGATCTACAACGCGCTCACGGTCGAGGCCGAGACCCCGATCGGTCATCTGAGCACGATCCTCGAGGTCGAGAGCCAGCTTCCGGGCGGCGTCGTCCGCACGGTCGCCATGTCCTCGACCGACGGCCTGCAGCGCGGCCTCATCGCCACCGATACCGGTGAGCCCATGAAGATGCCCGTTGGCCCCAAGACGCTCGGCCGCATTTGGAACGTCATGGGCAAGCCTGTCGACGGTAAGCCCATGCCCGAGGTGGAGGAGTTTTATCCCATCCACCATGCAGCGCCCCACTTCGACGAGCTCACCACCAAGACCGAGATTTTCGAAACCGGCATCAAGGCCGTTGACCTGCTTGAGCCCTACATCCGTGGCGGCAAAACGGGTCTGTTCGGCGGCGCCGGCGTCGGCAAGACCGTTCTGATTCAGGAGCTCATCAACAACCTCGCCCAGGAGCACGGCGGCACCTCGGTGTTCACCGGCGTCGGCGAGCGTACCCGTGAGGGCACCGACCTGTTCCTCGAGATGAGCGAGTCTGGCGTTATCGACAAGACCTGCTTGGTCTATGGTCAGATGAACGAGCCGCCCGGAGCACGTCTGCGCATCGGTCTGGCCGGCCTTACCACCGCTGAGTATTTCCGCGATCGCGGCCAGGACGTTCTGCTGTTCATCGACAACATCTTCCGCTTCTCCCAGGCCGGTTCCGAGGTTTCCGCGCTGCTGGGCCGTATGCCGTCCGCCGTCGGTTACCAGCCCACGCTGGCTACCGAGATGGGCGACCTCCAGGAGCGCATTACCTCGACCAAGACGGGCTCCATTACCTCCGTCCAGGCTGTCTACGTCCCCGCAGACGACCTGACCGACCCGGCGCCTGCCACGACGTTTACGCACCTCGACGCCACCACAGTTCTTTCGCGTAGCATTTCGTCGCTCGGCCTGTTCCCGGCTATCGACCCGCTCGCGTCTTCCTCCGACGCCCTCGATCCCTCGATTGTCGGCGAGGAGCACTACCGTGTCGCCGTCAAGGTCCAGGAGCTCCTGCAGGAGTACTCCGACCTTCAGGACATCATCGCCATTCTGGGTATGGACGAGCTGTCCGAGGAGCAGCGCCTTACGGTCAACCGTGCCCGTAAGATTCAGCAGTTCCTCTCGCAGTCCTTCCACGTCGCCGAGAAGTTCACCGGCAACCCCGGTGTCTACGTCCGCGTCGAGGATACCGTCCGCTCTTTCGCCGAGATTGTCGACGGCAAGGCCGATGACCTGCCCGAGCAGGCTTTCCGCTATGCTTCCACGATTGAGGACGTGCGCGAGCGCGCCCGCAAGATGGGGGAGAAGTAGGTTATGCGTATCCGCATCGTGTGCCCCGTGAGCTGCGCCTATGAGGGCGACGCTGCGTTTGTGTCGATTCCGTCCACGGATGGCGAGTTTGGCGTTCTGCCTGCTCACTCCAGCGAAATCTGCACGATCGACCGCGGTTACGTTCGCGTTTCCGATAAGGCCATGGGCACTGTCGACCACACGTTTGCCGTGGCCGGCGGCTATGCCCAGGTTGCGGACGATGTCGTGACCGTCCTCGCCGAGCGCGCTTGCGATTTGGCGACCGTCGATGCCGACAAGGTTAAAGCTGATATTCAAGGTTTTGAAGAGAAGCTGGGTAATTTGTCGGAGGATGATGCACGCCGCGCCTACCTCTATAATGAAATCGCATGGTGTAAGCTCAAGCTTGCCCAATAGTCAAACGATTTAGCGTTCGACCATTTGCGAACACATCATGCCCGGGATGGCCCAGCCATCCCGGGCATGCTTTTTGAAAGGGTAGACCTTGGATATTATCCGCGTTGAGGGTGGCCACGCCATCGGAGGCTCCGTGCCCGTTTCGGGCGCCAAGAACTCCGCACTCAAACTCATGGCGGCAACGCTTCTGGCGCCGGGCAAGACGACGCTGCAGAACGTGCCCGATATTTCCGATGTCCACGTGATGGGCAAGGTGCTCAAGGGTATGGGCGCTACGATCGATGTTCTCGACGAGCACACGCTCGAGATTGATACCTCCCAGGTCGATTCTTGGGAGGCGCCCTACGAGCTCGTTGCCAAGATGCGTGCTTCCACTGCCGTGATGGGACCCCTGCTGGGTCGCTTCCATCGCGCCAAAATTGCCATGCCGGGCGGCTGCAACCTGGGTGCTCGCAAGATCGATATGCACATTCTTGGTCTTGAGGCCCTGGGCGTTGAGTTCGATACCGCCCACGGTTACATCAACGCCAACGCGCCCCAAGGTCTGCGCGGTACCACCGTCACGCTCGAGTTCGCCAGCGTCGGTGCGACCGAGAACCTCATCATGGCCTCTGTGCGCGCACAGGGCACCACGGTTATCGACAATGCCGCCCGCGAGCCCGAGATTGTCGATCTCGCCAACATGCTCAACGAGATGGGCGCCAAGATTGTAGGCGCCGGTACGCCCGTCGTGACTATCGAAGGCGTGGAAGAGCTCCATCCCGTTACCCATCGCGTGGTGGGCGACCGCATCGAGGCCGGTACCTTTATCGTTGCAGGTGCGTTGATGGCCGACGATCGCGGTGTCGATGTCACGGGCTTTTGCCCCATTCACTTGGGCATGGTGCTCAAGAAGATGGAGCTCATGGGTATCGACTGCGAGCGCGTCGAGGATGGCGTCCATGTGAACCGTGCCGAGCGTATCAAGCCGGTCGACATCCAGACGCTTCCGTTCCCCGGCTTCCCGACGGACATGCAGGCGCAGATTATGGTACTCTCCGCCCTTGCCGACGGTAGCTCCGTTATCACCGAGAACATCTTCGAGAATCGCTTTATGTTTGCCTCTGAGCTGGTACGCATGGGTGCCGACATTCGTATCGAGAGCCATCATGCCATGATTCATGGCGTCAAGGGCTTCTCGGGTGCACAGGTTACCTCGCCCGATCTGCGTGGCGGAGCGGCCCTCGTCGTAGCGGGCTTGATCGCCGACGGGACGACCGAGGTTTCGGCCATCCATCATATCAAGCGCGGCTACGAGCAGTTTGTCGAAAAGCTGCAGGCGCTCGGCGCGCATGTCGAGCATGCTACCGTCCCCGATCCCGTCATCTACTAATACAGGTTGCCTATGTTTAATAAAAAGCCCCTCGCGGATACCACCGCCCGAAGACCCTCAACTGGTGCGCAGGCCAAGATCTACAGTCGCGATAACGTGGCTCGCTATTCCGAGCGCGCTCGTCAACGTCGTCGTAGCCACACGATTCGTCACGTCGCGCTCATTGTCGTGCTTGGCGTGCTGCTGAGTGCCACTACCGCTGCCGGCCTGTGGTTTGCCACCATTATGGGCAAGCTCGGCGATTCTAATGTCATTACCGACAATCTGCGTCGGGTTCTGGTTGACACCGATGAGGCAAAGGATCCGTTCTACGTGTTGCTTCTTGGCACCGACGGCCGTCCGGGCGAGGATACGTATCGTGCCGACTCGATTATCTTGGCACGCATCGACCCCACGCAAAAGCAGGCGACGCTCATTTCCGTTCCGCGCGACACCAAGGTCGAGTACAAGGGCGAGACCATGAAGATCAACGCCTGCCATACCGTTGGCGGTGCCGAGGCCATGGTCGAGGCGGTCAACGAGCTGTGCGGTGTTCAGATTTCCCACTATGCCGAGGTCAGCTTCGACGGTATGCAGGCGCTGATTGATTCGGTTGGCGGTATCGACATTAACGCAACCGATGATGTTGACGACCCCGAGCACCTGGATATTAAGATTACCGCTGGCCAGCAGCATATGGACGGTGCCACCGCCCTTACCTATGCCCGCTGCCGCTACACCTATGCCGACGGCGATTACACGCGCATGCGCCACCAGCGTCAGGTGCTTGGCGCCCTTGCCAACCAGATTCTCAATAACTTCGATGCCACGAAGATTTTTGGCCTGGTTAATTCGCTGTCCGATATGCTCGTAACCGATATGAGCGTTCAGGATATCGTGGCTACGGTCAACGCCATGCGCGGTATGGATGTCGACGGTATCTACTCGGCCAACCTGCCCTCGTACGCCGACGACAGCACCATGATCGACGGTGTGAGCTACGTCTTTGTCTACGAGGACGAGCTCAAGGAAATGATGGAGCGCGTCGATGCCGGCAAGGATCCCAAGGGTCCCAACACCATGGGTCTTTCCGACGGTTCCAGCTCTACGATCGGCGACCTGAACAACAACACGTCTGACGACTACGCAAACGGTACCGCAACCTCATCGGTCAGCTCTGACGATTCCGATGACTCAAGCGATTCGAGCGATTCGGACTACTACGAAGAGCCCACCGGCGACGGTAACGGCTACGAGGCCAACTACTAAGTTACGCGGTTTTACCAAACCGCGTAACCGCTTGACGCTGCGCGGGCCGCATTTGGACAATCTGACGTTCAACTTCAAGGGCGCGACCAGAAGGTCAGCGCCCTTTCGTTTCGGACTTGTGCAGCCAGGCTTATGCAAAGCGGGCGACGAGCTCCTGGAGCACGTCGGTCATCTTGACGAGCGAACTGACCGGGACGAACTCGTTGACGCCGTGGTAGCAATAGCCGCCGGTGGAAAGGTTGGGGCAGGGCAGACCGCGGAACGACAGCTGGGCGCCGTCGGTGCCGCCACGAATTGGCAGCACTTGGGGCTCAACGCCGCAGGCAAGGTAGGCTTCCTTGGCAACATCAATAAGCTCGGGATAGTCACGAACGATCTCGGCCATATTTCGATACTGCTGCTTAATCTCGACCGTCACGCGCTCCTCACCCAGACGCTGGTTGAGCATCGAGGCAGCGGCATCAATAAGGTCGAGTTTCTGCTGGAACTTGGCGGCGTCATGGTCGCGGACGATATAGCGCGCTGTGGCGTGATCGACGGTCGCAGATACACCCTCAAGGTGATAAAAGCCCTCGTAGCCTTCCGTATACTCCGGGCGCTGTACGTAGGGGAGCAACGCGTTGAAGTCGCAGAACAGATTGCCTGCGTTGACCATACGGCCCTTAGCGTCGCCCGGGTGGATGGACTGGCCCTCAAAGCAGACGGTCGCCTCGGCGGCGTTAAAGCATTCCCACTCCAGTTCGCCGATGGGGCCGCCGTCGACCGTGTAGGCGTACTTGCAGCCAAAGGTATCGATATCCAACAGCTCGGCTCCGTGGCCGATCTCCTCGTCAGGGCAGAAGCAAATGCCGAGTGCGGGATGGGGCAGAGAAGGGTCCTGAGCGATACGCGCGACAAGCGACATGATCTCGGCGACGCCTGCCTTGTCGTCCGCGCCCAGCAGCGTGGTGCCATCGCTGCAGACCAGGTCCTCACCTGCGAGGTCGTTCAGGGCGGGAAGCTTGGCGGTACTCATGGCAACGGGCTTACCGTCAACCGTGCCGCAGACCAGGTCGCCGCCTTCGTAGTGTACGATGTGCGGTTTCACGCCGGCACCCGGTGCAACTTCGGTGGTGTCGAGATGGGCGATCAAGCCCAGGGCGGGCTTGTCCTCAGCGCCCGCACTTGCGGGGATATGCGCGCAGACATAGGCGTGCTCGGTCACGTGGGCATCTTCCGCACCAAGCTCGCGCAGCTCTTCAGCCAGCATGTTGGCAAGGTCAAACTGAACGGCGCTCGAGGGTACCTGGTCGCAGTTTGCATCCTCGGACTGCGTGTTGATCTGGACGTAGCGCAAAA
>UQUG01000039.1 GCA_900544205.1 uncultured Collinsella sp. | reverse complement strand
ATAGGCTTCACCCCAATCGGAGATCGGAGCGTTGCCCGCAGGCGGATTCCGCGGCGGTCAAGATTTTACCTCACAGGCCGCGGTGGGAGACATCTATCTCGTTTCTGCTAAAGAGGCGACCTAAAACAGGCAACTCTCAATCAGCTCTTTACCGCGCAGGACATCAATCCACTCCTGCGGGATGGCGTCCATACCATAGGCCGTGCCCGCGAGGGCGCCGGCGACGGCTGCGGTGGTGTCGGTATCGTCGCCCAGGTTGACGGCGGTAAGCACGCAGTCTTCGTAGCTGGTGGTGTTCACAAAGCACCAGGTAGCAGCTTTATGCGTGTCGCGCACGAAGCCGCCAGACCTGATTTCGTGCTCGGGCACGTCTTTCAGGTGGAGCACCCACGAGGGAAGTTCGCCGTTCATCACGCTCCTCACCAGCTCGACAAATATGACGCATGCGTTAGTCGACGTCCTGTGGGCGTGCGTAATCGCGGAGACCTCGCAGATCTCTTCGTCTGTCGCACCGGTGAATGCCAGGGGTGCGATGCGCATGAGTGAGCCGTTGCCGTTGTCGCGCTCGCCGGAGCCTCCCTTGCCGGAGCGAAGTGCGCGGGCGGTCGTGCCGCCGTAATCGAAGACGCTGTCGATCGTATACTCGCCGCGGTCAATCCAGCTTACGAACTTGTCGCGCATGTCTACGGTGTCGATATGTCCGAGCTCCCTAATCGAGTCGCAGGTGGCAAGCGTCATAGATGTGTCGTCGCTCCAGGTGCCGGCGGGCTGCCCATGCGTGCCGTAGCCGATCATGTCCGTGCATTCGAACGTGCCGCGGGCCCTGAACTCGTAAGGAACGCCCAACGCGTCGCCGACGGCAAGTCCATAGATGCAGTCGCGCAGTGTCGTTTTCGGTCTGTCTGTCATGGAGCGCTCCTCTTATGTCGGGGGATATGAAACGCCGTCGGGGGCATCGGTCGCAACGTGCTGCTACCCTTGCGCTTCGCCATTAGTCGCTTCGTTGATGGCGCGGTACTCGGCACTCAGCTCGCGCGCCAGCTCTTCCTTGCTTGGAAGATACGGCAAGTATTTGGCGGCAAACACTTGGTCGTTGTCTTCGGGCAGCGTGTACTCGACAATCGAGTCGCTTTTGTCCGCGCAGAGCACAATGCCTATAGGCGGATTGTCGCCTTCGTTCATGAGCTCGCGCGTGTAGTAGTTCACATACATTTGCATCTGGCCCAGGTCCTGATGCGTAAGGTCATCGGTCTTAAGGTCGATGAGCACGAAGCAGCGCATCAGATAGTTGTAAAACACAAGGTCAATATAGAAATGGCGCCCATCAAAGGTGATGCGCTTTTGGCGCGCCTCGAAAGCGAAACCACGGCCAAGCTCCAGCAGGAACTTCTGAAGATGCGTGATGAGCGCCTGCTCTAGATCGCTCTCGCGAAACGCAGTATCGTCCGAGAAACCTAAAAACTCCAGTACATATGGGTCGCGGATGATATCCTCGGGGCGACGAGCCGGGGCGCTCTTTTGGATTTCCTGGGTGACGGCCTCCTTGTCCTTGCTGGCAAGCAGGCGCTCGCAGAACATGGTGTTGATCTGGCGCTCGAGCTGACGCGTGCTGCAACGAGAATCGGCGCATTCGTTCATGTACCAGGCGCGAGCATCAGGGTCGGGAATGCGCATCAACCTGCGGTAATGAGTCCAGCTCAATTCGCTACGCAGTGCGTCGCGAATTGGAAACGCAAGAAAGAACTGACGCATATTGCGAAGGTTTGCGATGCCAAAGCCTCTTCCGAAATCCGCGGTAAGCCTTCTGGAGAGGCCTGCAATCAATGCCTCTCCATATGCTGCGCGCTCCTCTCCGCCCTGTTCATCAACAATGCTCTTGCCGATCTCCCAATACGCCTCAACCATCGCAAAGTTAACGGCGGTATAGGCCTTGTCGCGAGCGGCGTTGAGAATCGAGGAAACCTGCTTGTAAAAAACTTCTGGCACGATTGCCGATTCTCCACGGTTTACCAGTTCGCCCATCACTGTCGCCCCACTTTCCTCTTGTGGAATGTATCTTTATCGCATTTAGCTTAAAGCCTCGCGCGGACACGAATTGCTGTGCTGTCTGGCACCTTCGCATGGGAGCCTTGCGGTGACTAAAATGTGGCCATAGAGGCAGTTTTAGCGAACCCCGCGGGAGTGACACGCATGGATAACAACACTTTGCTGTTCCAGGACAAAGGTTCGGGCGGGTTTAAAGACGTCAGGATTTACCCCAACCGCATCGAGGTGCTCAAGAAGGGCACTTTCGGCGGCAAGCATATCGAGATTGTCTACCTTAAGGACATCACGGGCGTTAACAGGATCAAGGGCCGCAATGTTTTTCTGCGCAACAGGTTGTTGACTGCCTGTGTCTTTAGCCTGAGCAACCGCTCCCAGGCCCAGGAATTTGTGAACGCGCTGAACATGGTGATGTAGCCGACGTCGGCGTTCGGGCCAGACTTACGCCCGCGCATCTGGCGGCATGGTGGCTGGTCGTTCAACCTGCGAGGCGTCCTTTATGCGCTGCCCCTTCATGTCAAAAATAGGGGCACAGAACGGTATTCCGCGCCCCTGATTGAGCCGATGCGTCTGAAAACCGGCTTGCCTATTCGCTAGCGCCTTCGTTGTTTTCGCGGTCACTGGCAAGCATTGCTGCGCCGGCGACCGTCGTCGCCACGGCGGCAGCGGCGAGCCCGGCGGCGATGCCAGAGCCGTCGCCCGTGCCGGCGAGCTTCTCGCCCGAGCCCTTGCTCTTGTTGCCCTTGCCGTTCTTGTCGGCGCTGTCCGTGGCGGCATCGTTGCCGTTGCCGCCGCCGGTACCGTTGCCGGTGCCGCCCGCACTGCCCGAGGCCGCTACGGTAAAGCTTGCGGATCCGTCGCTGGCGAGCGTGTAGTTCTGCGCCGCGTCGCCCAAGAGACCGTTCACGCGCACCCAGTACGTTCCTGCGGCAAATGTTTCGCCCTCGGCCATTGCCGTGCCCGGAGCGCCGTCCGCGTCGTGCACAAACTCGAGCTGGGCCGTGCAGGCATCGGTTTCGAGCTTGCCCTCGAGTGATGCCGCAATCTTGGCGCGCACGTCTTCGCCGGCCTTAAGGCCTTCGAGTCCCTCAAAATGAGGCGTCAGCGCACGTGGATCGATATCGATGGGCACAGGGCCCTGCAGCCCCGTAACAGTCTCGTTGCCCAGGGCGTCGACATCCACATATTCGATGGCAAACGCATGTCCCGAGGCTGCTACGTTGAGTACGTTGCTGCTGTCGACAAGGCGGAAATGGCCCTCGCCAACGGTCTTGCCATCTTGGAGCGAGGCATCGCTCAGCGAGTCGCCGTACGTCATGCGCATGCGGGTCGGGAGATAGCACGAAACGGTTTGCTTGTGCTGCGCATCGTTGTAATTGCGCTGGTAGATGCTCCGGGCCAGTGCCGCATCAACAAAGTCGGATGCGATGATGCCAATGTGCTTGCGGCAGTCCGCCTTTGTGCTCTCAACTCCGGTATTGTTTATATACGAGCTCTTGTACAGGTGCTCGTTGACCACTCGCGCTGCGGTAAAAGGGTTGTTTTGCGTGCAGCTCGTGTAGTTGATAAACCAGCAGCGCTCCGTTGCCTGCACCGTTGTCCCGTCCGCGGCAGTGATATCTACGGTGCTGCGCTCGAACTCGGACGCTGCCTTCAGGGCCATATCGACCCAGTCGATCTTACTGGATCCCGTGCAGTCGTAATGGTCTTGGGCATATACCTTGGTGCAATAGGGCTCTTTGGCACCCGCATTGCCCGCAGCCTCAAAGCCTCGCGCGTCTTGGACGAGGCACATGGACTTTCCGGAATGCGCCTTGATTTTGTCGTCCCATTCAGTGAGGTCGAGGCCCCACGTGTGGCCGTCTACGCTGTCGCCGGCGAGTTTAAATCGACGCAGCAGGACGATCTTTCCGCGCACCTCGTTCAGTGTGGGGACATGGCTCGACGTATAGAACAGATCGGAGTTATTGCCCATAACATTGGCGAAAGCCGTCGTAACGCTTTCGTCGGTAGCCTCGTCGTTGCCTCGTGACACCAGCATGATGAGCGCTTCTGACGGGTGTTCGTTCAAAAATGTTTTGAAGTAACCGATGACATCGGAGAGTTGCATAAAGTCCCCGTCTTTTTTGTGCAGGTAGCATATTCCATGGTCGATGCCGGGGTCGCCGTTCTTGTCGTTCTTTCCAAGTCGGATATCAAAATAGCGAATGCCTTCGAGCAACTGCGTGGGGATGTAATCCTGCTGGCACTTTGCAAGCGAGGTTTGGGGCTCGGTGTCGTTGTCGACGCTGCAGGTGCCCGAATCGTGAGTTCCCGGGATGCTCAGTTCGTCGAGGTACTTGCTGCCATCGACGTGGCTCATCCAACATGGTCCGTCGACGTAGCTGCTATACGTGGTCCAGTCGATGCTGCTAACTGTGGCATTGGTCTTGTCCATGCTGTAGCCGACAAGCTCGAGCTCCCACGGAATGCTCTTACTCTTATGGCAGATCTTATTGTTGTCCTGGTCTTTGCCGTCCTTTTCTATGGCCAGGTACTTAATGTCTTTTTTCTCGGTTTCTTTCTCGACCGTGCGGTCTCGGATGATATAGGTACCGTTTGATTGACGCTCGAACGCAAAAGAGCGACTGGCCTTGCCGTCATGCTCGCCACTCCATACGTGGATGACCTTTCCGTCTTTGTCCGAGTCGCCATCGACCGACCAAATGCTGTAGCCCGTCTTTTTATGCTCTTCGAAATTGAGCAAGGTGCGGATAGCATACCAGTTTGTATCGTCATTCTTGGTCGTTACGTTCTCAAGGATGAGCTTGCTGGACGTGCCGTCATTAAACAGATGGCAGACGTTGCCGATGACGTTGCCGTCTTCGTTAACGCTTGCGGTACGAAAATAGCCCGCGGGGCGAAGGCGAATGACGAAATTGTCGAGGCTGTCCGACGGTGCGGGTGTGTTGTCTGCAAATGCCGCTCGCAGGGGAATGCCCGGCGCTGCGGTTTCGGGCAGGCTTGCAAGTGGTGACAACGCCGCAAGCCCTAGGCCCAACGTAAATGCTCGGCGGCTGATGGCGCGGTGTTCGGTCATAACTTCTCCATTCGTAGAGTGCGGTTATGCGATAGTTTTGGTCACTATACTGCTCAGATGTTTAAAGATGCTGGTTTAATTGTCTGCGCGGCGCAATAAATCGGCGGGCGGACGTGTTGGGGTGCTTGTCGTTTTCGTACTGTTGCTACATTTGGAGCGGTTCCGGCGTCCGGCATCCTCGCGTTCGTTGGCTACCGGCATAAGAAAGGGAGGGTCGGTTTACCGGCCCTCCCTGGGTACGAAGCTCTGGGGTACCGTCGCTTGTTTGCACTGCGCCTGTGTTTCCCGCTGCACTCGCCAGTCGCTTAACGCTTGATCTCGATATCGTCGAGCTTGACGTCCATGGCCTCGGTCTTGGCCTCGGCGATGTCGTCGGCAAACTCCAGAGACTTCATCACGGTCTCGACGGCGTCCTTGTGTTCCTCGACGTTGTCGATGCGCACATACACACTGCCACCGTCAACGTCGGTGAAGTACTCGGTCGTCACGCCGCCCGAGTGCGTAAAGTAGGCACTGCGCCAGGTCTTGCCGTTGTACTTAACGGGATCGCTCTCGGTCCATCCGGAGTTGGCCTTCCACTTTGCCTCGTAGTCGAACAGCTCGTCGGCGTTCTTGTCAGAGTCGAAGACGGGGATGAAGCGGTCGCTGGCGTGCTCGCTCTCGGTGAACTTAAACTGGGCCCTGTCGGCGGTGTCGCCTGCGACGTCGGTGATCTCGACGCCCTCGGGGACCTCGACCTTAAACCAAATGAAGTCGGTCCTCATATCCACGGCTGGCTTTTCTGCGCCGCCGCCACCGCCACTGCCGGTAGCGCCGCCGCTTCCGCCGCAACCCACCAGGGCAACTGCGGCAAAGAGGCTTATGCAGAGGGTGAGAATCGCAAAGGCCTTCTTTTTCATGGTCGTGTCCTCCTCGATCTGTAACCGCCCACGGATTGCCTGTCTTTACTGTACGCGTGGACGGCTCGCTAGGGTGGGCCATGTGTCCCATTCTGGGGGCTGGAATTGCGCCGACAAGTGGCAATATGTGCGGTCGCAAAAGAGGGGAGGGCCGATGCTGTCGGCTCTCCCCGGGGTGAGGTGTCCGTTGTTTTAAAGGGGCGCGTGTACGCGGGCGTTGCCCCAACAGGTTCCTTGTTTATAGATATGTCCCAGTTTGTGACGTCCGGAAGTCTCGAAAGGTGGGCCATGTGTTCCATGTTTGCGGTGCCGACGCCTATCGTTCGTCATAGAAATCCGCGATGGCCAGGTGCGCTGACGCTTGAGTACTTATGGGCTAGACTTAGCACCATTATGTGATCGATGCGGTCGGTCGGCGGTTGCCACCCGACCGATGCATACGACTTGAAGGTGCATGCGTATGAGCCAAGAGATGATGGACAAGACCTGCCGCGGGTTTGCCGAGGCGCTGGCCGCGCGCGAGCCGGTTCCCGGCGGTGGCAGCGCGAGCGCCTTTGTGGGCGCGCTGGGCGCCTCGCTGTGCGGAATGGTTGCCCGCTACGGTGCGACAAACCCTGCGCTTGCCGATCGCGCAGACGATCTGACGCGCGCGTTTGCCCGGGCAGACGAGTTGGCGCAGGAGCTTGTGGGCCTGGTTGCCGAGGATGTTCGTGCATACGGCCAGGTATCTGCGGCATACGGTATTCCTCGTGATGATCCGGCTCGACCTGCGGCGATTCAGGATGCGCTGCATGTGGCCGCTATGCCGCCGTATCGCATTATGGATGCCTGCGGGCGTGCGCTGGCGCTACTCGAGGACATGGCCGACAAGGGTTCGCGTCAGCTGCTGTCCGATGTGGCGTGCGGCGCCGTATTCTGCCGCGCCGCCATGCAGGGCGCGAGCTTGACGCTCTTTGCGAACACCACGTCTATGAAGGATCGTGCACGCGCCGAGGAGCTCGAGACGGCGTGTGATGAGTTGCTCGACACATGGTTGCCGCGCGCCGATGCGCTGGCGCGCCGCGCCTCCGACGCTGCAAGAAAGAGGGGATAGCCATGGCTGAGCTACTGAAGGGTGCTCCCGTCGCCCGCGCTTTGACTGAGGAGCTCGCTGCCCGCTGCGCTGCGCTGCGCGAACGCGGTGTTGTTCCGACGCTTGCTATCGTGCGTGTGGGTGAACGCGAGGACGACCTATCCTACGAGCGCGGCGCCCTTAAACGCTGCGAAAAGGTTGGCATCGAGGCGCGTCGCGTGTTGCTTCCTGCCGGTGTTTCGCAAGACGAGCTGTTGACGGCCATCGAGGACATCAATGCCGACTCGGCTGTTCATGGCTGTCTGATGTTTCGCCCGCTGCCCGCCGGCCTTGACGAGAACGCCGTCGCCGCAACGCTCGATCCCGCCAAGGACGTTGACTCCATGACGCCGGCCTCGCTGCTCACCACGCTTTCGGGGCGAGGCGAGGGCTTTGCTCCTTGCACGGCAGAAGCCGTGTTGGCGTTGCTGGACCATTACAGCGTTGAGCTGGATGGGGCCAAGGTCGCGGTCGTCGGTCGGTCGCTCGTGATTGGCTGTCCCGTTGCCGCCATGCTTACGGCTCGCAATGCCACGGTGACGACGTGCCATACGCATACGCGCGACTTGGCTGCCGAGTGCCGTGCGGCTGATATTGTGGTTGCGGCCGCTGGACGCGCACGCACGATTGGCGCGGATGCGGTTCGCGAGGGCCAGACGATCATCGATGTGGGCATTAACTGGGACGAGGCCGCTGGCAAGCTGGTCGGTGATGTCGATTTTGATGCTGCGGAACCGATCGTTGGCGCAATTACTCCGGTGCCGGGCGGCGTGGGGGCTGTGACCACCGCGATTCTCGCCAAGCACGTGATCGAGGCGGCGGAGCGCGCATCGAAATAGGCATTTTTTGCCCACAGGGGTTGCCGGGGCGGCTGTTTCGCCCTATTTGCGCCGAAGCGATACACTGTTGCCGTTTGATTTCTTCGCTCAAGGAGGATGCGCATGCCGTGCACAACGATTTTGGTTGGTAAGAACGCGAGCTACGACGGGTCGACGCTGGTTGCCCGCAACGAGGACTCGTCCAACGGGGTGTTTGAGCCCAAGCGCATGCGTGTTGTGCACTCCGACGAGCATCCGCGTGTCTACACGAGCGTCTTGAGCCACCTGACCGTTGAGCTGCCCGACAATCCCATGCGTTACACAAGCGTCCCCGACGTTGTCCCGGGTCATGGCATTTGGGCCGAGGCCGGCTTCAATGAGCTCAATGTTGGCATGTCCGCAACCGAGACGCTTACCACCAACGAGCGCGTCCGCGGCGCCGATCCGCTCGTGGACTACGTGCCCGCCAAGGGTAACGAGGGCGAGGACGGCTATGTTCCGGCGCAGCCCGGTGGCCTGGGCGAGGAGGACATGGTGACCCTGGTGCTGCCGTATGCTAAGTCCGCCCGCGACGGCGTGCGTGTCCTGGGCGACCTGCTCGAGCGCTACGGCACTTACGAGAACAACGGCATCGCCTTTAGTGACGTTGACGAGATCTGGTGGCTCGAGACCATCGGCGGCCACCACTGGATCGCCAAGCGCGTGCCCGACGACGCCTATGTGACCATGCCCAACCAGCTGGGTATCGATAGCTTTGACCTGGACGATGCCGAGGGCGCCCAGGCCGACCACATGTGCTCCGCCGACCTGCGCTCCTGGATGGCCGAGTGGCATCTGGACCTGACGCTGGGTGTTAAGGGCGACGGTCCCGCCGCGGTCTTTAACCCGCGCGAGGCCTTTGGCTCGCACAGTGACAGCGACCACGTTTACAACACGCCGCGCGCCTGGTACATGCAGCGCTGCCTCAACCCCAGCGATGTGTGGGACGGCCCCGACGCAGACTACACGCCCGAGAGCGACGATATCCCCTGGAGCCGCGTGCCCGAGCGCAAGGTGACCATCGAGGATATCAAGTACGTGCTTTCGAGCCACTACCAGGGTACGGAGTACGACTGCTACGGCAGCAAGGGCACGCCCGCCACGCGCGGCGCCTATCGTCCCATCGGCATCAACCGCAACAGCCAGCTTGCCGTGCTGCAGCTGCGCCCCTATGCGCAGCCGGCGTATCGCGCCGTGCAGTGGATGGCGTTTGGCTCTAACTCGTTTAACGCGCTCGTGCCGCTGTACGCCAATGTCGAGACCATGCCCGAGTACTACGCCGACACGCAGGCTCGCGTGACGTCCGAGAATTTCTATTGGGCAAATCGCCTGATCGGTGCCTTGGCCGATGTTCGCTTCCACGAGTGCGGTCGCGCGGTCGAGGACTATCAGGAGAAGGTCGGCGGCATGGGCCACAAGCAGATTCACGACGTTGACGCTGTCGTAGCCGCGCTGCCCGAGGCCGAGGTGCCTGCCGAGCTCGCCCGTGCTAACGAGGCCTTTGCCGAGCTTGTGCGCGTGGAAACCGATGCTCTGTTGGGCAAGGTGCTCTACACCACGAGCTGTGCCATGAAGAACTCCTTCGCGATGAACGACAACGTAAGGTAAAGACGGCCTTGCGGCGAACGAGCGGGACAAACGCCGTCAAAGGCTTTGCCCCGCTCGATTTCTATCCCGGCGATAAAACGATTTTGTGTCGTTCACCCAATCTTGGGTACAAGAATGCCAATGCAGTTGTTCATGATTGGAGCCAACCATGGTTATGAAATTCGATCAGCTTGTTAACGGTGCCATCAACGTGGGCTTCGGTGCCGCCGCCGTTGCCGTCGAGGGCGGCAAGAAGGTCCTCGACGACCTCAATACCAAGGGTGAGCAGGTGCGCAAGGACGCCGGCACTCCCGATATCGCCCGCAGCGTGTCCGACATGTTCGAGCAGGCCGGCGGCACCATCTCCGACCTGACCGAGCGCCTGGGCATGCAGGGCGAGACTGCGGCACAGCGCGTGCTCGACGAGCTCATCCTGGCCCGCGTCCGCGTTATGACCGCCCCCGAGCGCACGGCCTTCCTGGCCCATGTACGCGACATCGTCGATTCGGTCGAGGACAACGTGACCTCGGTGCCCGTCGAGTCCGTTGAGCCCGACGATGCAGAGGACACCGAAGAGGCCGAGTAGCAGCGCAGATGGCAGATTCCACCACCGATTACAACAATCTAGATCCCTTGGGTGACGAGGCGGCGGTTGTCGACGAGGTCGATGCCGCCGTCTCGGGTGCTCGCAAGAAGCCGCGCGCTGTCGATATGGTGCCCGAGGAGCCCGACGCGATGGCGCCGGACGAGGAATATCAGCTCACACCGGCAGGTCGCCGCGAACGCATTGGGCAGATCGTTCGCCTGATCAAAAAGTATCGCGTGTGGGACAACCTCACGCCGGTGCGCCTGCGCCGCCTGCTCGAAGAGCTCGGCCCCATGTTCGTTAAGATGGGGCAGATTCTGGCCAACCGCTCCGAGATTTTGCCGCAGCGTTTTTGCGACGAGCTCCGTCGCCTGCGCTCCGACGTAGAGCCGGTGCCGTATGAGGTAGTGCTCCGCTGTCTGGAAGAGGAGTACGGCCAGCGCCTGGGGCAGATGTTCGACGCGATCGACCCCAACCCGCTCGGTAGCGCATCGCTCGCGCAGGTGCACCGCGCCCGTCTGGTGACCGGCGAGGACGTGGCCGTTAAGGTACAGCGCCCCGGCGCGCAACAGGTCATGGCACAGGACATCGACATCATCCGTTCGGTGGTGCGCATCGTTTCCAAGTTCGTCAACACCGACCAGTTTGTTGACCTGCACGGCGTGGTCGAGGAGCTGTGGACCTCGTTTCGCGAGGAGACCAACTTTTTGGCCGAGGCAAAAAACCTCAACGATTTCTATGACTTCCATAAGAGCGTGCATGGTGTGTCGTGCCCCAAGTCCTACCTGGACCTTTGCACCGAGCACGTGGTGGTCATGGACTACATCGACGGCATCTCGATTGCCGATCCCGAGCGCCTGGTGGCCGAGGGCTATGACCTGGAAAAGATCGGCTCGGCGATTGTCGAGGACTATTCGACGCAGGTGCTCGACGACGGCTTTTTCCATGCCGACCCGCATGCGGGAAACATCATCCTCAAGGACGGCATCGTCTACTTTATCGACCTGGGCATGGTCGGGCGCATGTCGAGTCACGACCGCGGTATCGTCAAGGACATGATCTTTGCCGTGGCCGAGGGCGACGTGCCCAAGCTCAAGGATTCGCTCATGCGCTTTGCCGTGACGCGCGGCGACTCGGCCGAGCTCGACCATTCGGCCTTTTTGTCCGACTTGGACTTTATCGTCGCCGACTTTGCGGGGCTCGATCTTAAGGATCTTGATATCGGCGAGTTTTTGACCTCGCTGCTAAACCTGGCGCGCAAAAACGACGTTGAGCTGCCGAGCGTGGTGACGATGTTCGCGCGCGGCATGGTGACACTCGAGGGCCTGTTGACCGAGTACATGCCCAACGTCAACATGATCCAGATCATCCAGACGCACATCAAAAACGAAAAAAGCACCTATGCGCGTGTGCGCGATATGGGACGCGATCTTGCCGCGAGCAGCTATCGCGCGGCAAAAGGCTCGCTCGAGGCGGCCGAGTATCTGGGCTTGGCTTCGCGCATGCTTACGCGCGGCCAGCTTAAGGTGAACACGCAGATCATGAGCAGCGATAAGGCGCTGCGACAGCTGGGTGGAATTATCGACCGTATGTCGATGGCAATTGTGATTGCTGGCCTGTTTATCGGTTCGTCGGTGGTGTACTACGCGCGCATCGAGCCGGTTGTGTTTGGTATCCCGGTCATTGGCTTTATGGGCTACGTCAGCGCACTGGTGCTGGCGCTTATGCTGGGCCGCAATATCTGGCTCAACAGTCACGGCGGCAAGCACTAGAGGCCGCGACCGTCACCGCATTTTCCTATCGCAAACAATAGCTTTTACCTTGGGCTTCGCCTGCGTGCGAGGCCCTTTTGCGTGATACCATTTTGACGGTAATAATCGATGGCCTAGATGGTGGTGCGGAGACGCACGAATGCGCGGTTTACCTGCGCGTTTGGGAGAATTGGGGTGCAAGTCCCCGGCTGTACCAGTAACCGTAATTCCTCTTGGCTCGGGATGTTCGCGTCGCAGATCGGACGACGTGCCCGAGTCGTTAAGGTTAAGTCGGATCGCCTCCCATCTTGCATGCGGCTGCGGCGTATGCCGCCGGTGTGCATAGGGCTCTGGAGGGAAGGGGGACCCCGATGGGGGAACTCGAGCGCAACATGCGCGATGACGTGGGGCAGCCTCAAGGCAACGCTCCAAGTACAGACAATGGGAGACAAATGGATATGTTTGTGGACGAGCGCCAGCGCGTCTCGCATCGCCGTGGCGCAATTGCGCGCGGCGTAGCCAAGCGCGGCCTGGTGGCATTCCTGGCCTTCGCGATGGCCTTTGGCACCACGCCGGCTCAGCTGTGGGCCGAGGGCGCCGAGGGCATTGCCGAGGCTGTGGCTCAGGCTGCGACGCCGGGCGAGGACGCAGCGCTTGCGGGCGGTGCCGCTGAGCAGAGCGGCGCCGAGGTTTCGGATTCTGGGAGCGCGCCTGCAGCTAGTGCCGCCGCAACAAAGGCAGCAACTGGCGACGAAGGCTCGGCGACGGGGGAGAGCCCTGTCGCGAGCGAGCAGTCTTCAGCGGCATCCGCTGGCCAAGCAGGATCTGCCGCCGCGGCTGCCGTTCAGACAGAGAACCCGACAGAAACCGGCGATGTCGCCAAGAAGCAAGTCGAGGTCTCGTTCTCGATTATCGGCACCGATGCCGACGGCAAGGCTCAGACCTGGGTGGCACCTACGCAGCTCAAGCTCGACGAGGGCGCGACGGCTGCGGATGCCTTCGTTAAGCTGCAGCAGAAGACGGGCTTTAAAGCGGATTACGAACCGAACACGGCATACGGCTTCTACCTCAAAAGCATCACGTCCCCGACAGATGGCCGCACGCTTGCCTACGATCCGACGACTAATGCCTTCTGGCAGCTGTTCATCAACGGCAAGTCGAGCGACTACACGGCAGACAATGTCACCATTCATGCTGGCGATACCGTTACGTGGTTCTACGGTGGCTGGGGCGACAAGTTGCCGTCCGATTCCGTCCATGCTTCCGTTCAGGTCCTTGGTAAGGACAAGGACGGCAAGCAGCAGGTTTGGGCTTCGACGGGCCAGACGAGTCTCAAGGCGGGCTCTACTGCCAAGGATCTCCTTGAGCAGACCGGTCTTGAGCTCGTTGCTAGTGAAGAGTCTTGGGGCTGGTTCCTCAACGGCATTACTTCGCCGTTCGATGGTAAATCCTATGGCTGGGACGCTGCGACCAAAAGCTATTGGCACTTCTACGTAAATGGCAAGTTCGCCAACGTTGGCGCCGGTGCCTACAAGCTCCAAGAGGGCGATACCGTCACCTTTATGTATGGTGCTGACGCCGATGCCCTCCCCGGTCAGGTTCTTGGGTCCGTCGATGTTATCGGTCCCGATGTCAACGGCAACAATACTCGCTGGGGCTCGGCAAGCAATGTTTCTTTGCCCGAAGGCTCTACGGCCCAGGACCTTATTGAGACGGTTCTGAAGGAGAAGGGCGTTGATTACAACGCCTCCCAGAGCGGTGCATACTGGCTCCTGAATTCCATTACTTCGCCGTTCGATCACAAGCCGTATGTCTGGGATGCTGCGACCAATAAATATTGGCACCTGTATATCAATGGAGAGCCCTCCTTACTCTGCGCCAATCAGATTACGCTCAAGAGCGGCGATAAGGTTACGCTTGCCTATACCACCGACGATTCGGCCATGCCCGATCCCGACAAGATTGTCGTGGACCCGAGTGCGACGACTCCTGATTGGGATGCCGACTGGGCCGGCTACGGCAACAGTGGCAACGGTTCGACCGTAACGGATGCCAAGACGCCTGCGCAAGCCGCCGGTCTTAAGTGGGCCTTCGATTGGAAGGCCGAGTCTGGCCAGCAGTATGCCAACTGCAGCGAGCCTGTCATTGCTAACGGTTTTGTGTACATCGCGACCGAGAACGAGCTCATTAAGATCGATTCGTCCACGGGCAAAAAGGTTGCCTCTGCGCCGCTTGCCTCCAAGGTGAGCTACACCTCTCGTCCGATCTATACCAACGGCCTTATCATCGTTCCGCTCAACGGCGGTGCGGTCCAGGCGATTACTGCGGACAAGCTGATCTGCAAGTGGCTGACGCCTGGTTTGACGGACTTGACGCAGAGCTCCTGCACCGTGGTTTCGGACGGCGAGTACGTCTATGTTGGTACGGTCGATATTTCGTATGACGAGAACTACAACGCGACCTACGGCAACGGCTCCTTTGCACGCATTAAGATTGCCACGGGCGAAGTTTCTTGGCAGAACATCGACCCTACCGAGGGCTATTACTGGACTGGCGCTGCGCTGACGGATAAGTACGCCATTGTTCCTACGAGCGCGGGCACGCTTAAGTGCATTGATAAGACGACGGGCGATGTCGTTTCGACCATGAAGCTCGGCGCTGTCGCAAATGCCGATTGCATTGCCGATCCGTCCAATGGTTCGACCTTCTATCAGATGACGCACGATGGAAAGCTCCATGTGATTTCGCTTTCGGCGAAGGGCGTGCTGAGTGAACAGAAGACGGTTGATCTGGGCCTTACGAATAATCTGAGCGCCCCTGCGGTGTCTGGTGACAATCTGATTGTCGGCGGACAGACGGCTACTGGCTCTGCTCTGGTTCTCTATAACCTGAAGACGGGTAAGACCACGATGGTCGCTGCTGCCGACGGCAAGGCGCTGCCGGCTGGCCTCAACGGTATTGCTGCTACTCCGCTGGTGAGTGTTCAGGGCGGCAAGACCTATGTGTACTTCACCGTTAACAGCGCGGATAGCAAGGATTACGTCAACTACTCTGCTGGTGGTGGCGTGTATCGCTATACGCTCGGCGACGCAGAGGCGACGCAGATTTATGATGCGGCTGGCCATTACCAATACTGTGACTCTCCGGTCATTGCCGATGCTTCTGGCAACCTCTACTACATCAATGATTCGGGCACGCTGTTCAAGCTCGGGGCTGTTGAGTCTTGGACGGTTGCCTTTAATTCCAACGGCGGGTCTGCTTGCGACACTAAGTTTGTGGCTACGGCCGACGGCAAGCTGGTCAAGCCGGCCGATCCGACGCGCGATGGCTACACTTTCGGCGGTTGGTTCACCGATGAGGCTTGCACGCAGGCGTATGGCTTCAGTACGCCGGTGACGGCCGATCTGACGCTGTATGCCAAGTGGACCAAGAATGCCGTTAACCCTGGCGGCAATGGCGGTTCTGGCACTAATGGTGGCAACGGTGGCGCTGGCAACGGTTCCGGCGCTGGCGCTGGCGCTGGCACGGGTTCCGGCTCCGGCTCTAAGGGCCAGCAGGCCGGCGGCGCTATCGCCCCGGGTCAGAAGCCGGTGACCAAGACGACGGTGTCGACCAAGACCGAGACCAAAGACAACAAGTCCGACAAGAAGGACACCGATAAGTCCGATAAGAAGGACGAGAAGAAGTCTGACAAGAAGTCTGACAAGAAGGACAACAAGTCCGACAAGAAGTCCGATTCCAAGTCCGATACGGGTACTGCTTCCACGACCACTGCTAAGAAGTCCTCTAGTGCTTCCGAGCAGGAGACTGGCACCAATCCGCTCGCCATCGTCGGCGTTGCCGCCGGCGTCATCGGTCTCGCCATCGTCGGCGTGTTCGTGTTCACCAAACGTCGGTAGGTGAGGGCTGTGTCCAATAAATCCAAGGACGCTGACCCCAAGCAACCAGATTCCTCGTTTATCCAGCTTGACGATGCAAAGCAAAAGGGCGCCGCTTCGGCGGCGTCCGCCCCTCGCCGCAAGGCTCTTCTCGGCGTTCTGACTGCCGCGTGCACCATTCTGATCGTCGTCTCGTTGGGTTTCGTCCATCCTTCCGAGAGCGGCGCCTGGTCCATCGACTGGATCATTCAGACCGTGACGGGGGAGAGCGTCGTCACCAAGGACACCAGGGCGTCTGGCTCGACTACGACTTCGGGCGAGGCCAGTTCCAAGGATTCCAAGTCATCGAATGACGCAAAAGATGAGTCCAAGCATTCTGATGAGTCCAAGTCCAAGGACGATTCCGAGTCTTCAAATAAGGAATCGGACAAGAACTCGGATAACAAGAAGTCCGAGGACCAGGACGGCAAGAAGTCTGGCGATAAATCCGCTGCCCAAAATACGGGAGCCGGTGATACTTCCAATGCGTCTGGCGGTGCTTCTTCGGGCGGTGGCCAGTCGTCTGATGGAGCCTCATCCTCTAATGGTGGAAACGCCTCTACTGGCGACCAGGGCAGCTCGCAGCAGCCTGGCTACGTCACGGTGACGGTTTCGGTCACATCGAGCGCTGTGGGCAATCCTGTGTCCTCTGGTGGCACCTTTACCTTTAACGAAGGCGCTACCGTCTACGATGCCCTGTGCGCGCTGGGCCTTTCCGTCAACGCACATGGCTCGTCGTACGGCACGTATGTCTCCGCGATTGGTGGTTTGGCCGAGAAACAGTACGGCAGCACGAGCGGCTGGATGTACTCCGTCAACGGCACAACACCCATGACGGCCTGCAGCAACTACGTTCTCTCCAACGGCGACAACGTGGTCTGGTATTACGTTACAGGCTAGAGGCCTCGACATAGCGCGCCAGACGGGCGGTTCGGACAAACATCCGGGCCGCCCGTTTTTCATGCGTAGAGGACTGGGTCGCCGGGCCTCTCGGCAAACAAAAACCGGTTGGAACGGGAATTCCAACCGGTTATACATTCAAGCAAATAGCGAATCGACTACGACCGTGCGCCCTCGAGGAAGAAGCGGCGGCTGAAGTAGTTGTACCAGGTGACGAGAAACGTGGCGATGGCCTTCATGGACTGGTAGCCGATGCTCAAAAACGTGACGCCCA
>UQUG01000038.1 GCA_900544205.1 uncultured Collinsella sp. | reverse complement strand
TGTCGGTAATGCCCGGCACCACCACGTGGCGGATAACGACCTTGATCTTGCGACGTGCAAGCTCATCGCCAAACGCCAGGATGCGTGCGGGATCGCACCCAGTCAGCTTTTTATGCTCGACCGGGTCGGCATGCTTAATATCGAGCAGTACCATGTCGGTCTCGTTGAGCACGGCATCGAACTTCTCGGGATGCGCGGGATCGAACGCATAGCCGCAGCTATCCAAGCAGGTGTGCACACGACCATCGGGGTTATTGTGCATGGCGTGGAACAGGTCGGCCAAAAACTCAGGCTGCAGGAGCGGCTCGCCGCCGGACACCGTAATGCCACCGCTGCGATAGAACTCGTGGTTACTCTGGAACTCATCCATCAGATGCTCGACGGTCACCATGGTGCCGCCGTTGACCGACCAGGTATCGGGATTGTGGCAATACGCGCAGCGCATGGGACAGCCCTGAACAAACACCACAAAGCGGATGCCGGGTCCGTCGACCGTTCCCATCGTCTCGATCGAATGCACGCGGCCAAGGGCAAACGCAGAGTCCTCGGGACGAGCGTCCACACCCTCAAGCGTCATTTCTGCCATTCGCGCTACCTTGCCTCTCCTTGGATGCAACCAATTAAAATGCCAGAGCCATTCTAGCCTATGCGTTTGCGTTTAAACGTCTCGGGCTAGAATGGCACGTTTTAATCTATCCCCCATCGCCATGGCTGGGGTCTACTTCGAGATGTCAGACTGAAGAACGCTCGTCTGAGGCCTTACGCCTTAAGCGTAAGCACCGCGCCGAAGGCGGTCGGGCCGCAATGGCTCGAGATGACGCCGCCGACCTGAGTCCAGGTAATGTCCTTAAAGCCAAGATCGTGTGCATAGACTTCCATGTCGTCGCGCAACTCCTCGGAAAGACCCACCGAATACGCCAGGCCAATATGCGAGTAGTCGATCTCGCCCTTCTCTACCATGTGATCAATAAAGGCACGGGCGCATTTGAGCATAGAGCCGCGGAACTTCTTGGTCGCCACAAACTTACCGCCCGTTACCTCAATGCAGGGCTTAATCTTGAGCAGGTGGGCGCCAAGGAACGCGACGTTTGACAAGCGACCACCTGCCTTAAGGAAGGCAAGGTCGGTAGGAACAAAGCCCAACAGCACGCGGTCCATGACGGAATTCGTAAATGCAAAGATCTCGTCGACGGTGGCATCGGGGTGAGCCTCGATGTATTTGGCGGTCTCGACGACAACGAGCGACTGGCCCACCGAGACAAAGCGCGTGTCCATGGAGAACACGTAGTCGCGCCCCTTAGCTGCAATCTTGGAGGACTGATGTGAGCAGGTCGTGACTTCGGAATACGCGAGATGCAAAATGGTCGCGTCGGGCTGCTCAGCGTGAATGCGGTCGTACACGTGAGCAAAATCCGCAGGCGCGCAGCCACTGGTCTTGGGCATCACGCCAAACTCATTGCAGCGCGAATAAATCTCGAGCGGATCGATCGAGCCGTCCTCGACGGTCTCGTCGCCAATCGTGACATGCATAGGCACGCGCACGATGCCGTAGCGCTCGCAGAGCTCCGGCGTTACATCCGACCCAGACTCAACCACGATTACGTACTTGCCCATTATTATCACGACCCATCTCAACATTGGCTTTTCAATACATGGCACGCGCCGCCGCACTGTTGCACAACGGCGTCCAAGCGCCAAAGAGACGCCGCCCCTTGCACACAACAAAGGACAGCGTCTCCCTGGAAAACTCCGTGCATCCTGAGATTCTACACGGTTTATTAAGGAGTGTTACTTATTCCGCAAACGGTCGCTATACGCGATAAACGGTAGTTCGCTGCGGCAACTGCGACACATTCCGCCCGGCAAGTCCAATCGTGCTCCACGCACGGTTAATGCGCGAGGCGGTAGAAATCCATCGACGCCGCACCCTCGGCATGCAACCCCATCGCCGAAACCGCCGGCGAATAGGTACGGCTCGTAAGTGCCGCCTCGCCGCCATTTGCAAAAATCTCGACAATCGTAGTGTCCGAAAGCACGCGCAGGTCGCGAAGCTCGCTGAGCTCGATCGACCTCTGGTCGCGCCCATAGCCTTCGTCACCCATGTCGAGGGTAAGCATCCCGCCTGCATAGCGCACAAAGACACCCTTGCGGATTTCGAGCTCGACCATCTTGGTGCCCTCACAGGAAACCACAAGATCAAACAGGCGGCCCGGCTCCTCAACGGTTTCACCGCCTGTCGCGCGAACGCAGTCGCCGCGCATCCTCTCAATCTCGTGCGCCGGCTGCTGGCAGAGCTTACCATCGCGCATGCTCAGCTCTCGCGGCACCGTCAACGCGCACTGCCACCCGCGCGCCACCGTCGGGTTTTCCGCCGTCGCATCGGGGCAACCCGACCATCCGATCATCAAACGCCGGCCTGCAGCATCCTCAAAGGACTGCGGAGCATAGAAATCAAAACCGGCATCGACCATCGGGGGCATGCCCTGCCCGACGATTTTAAAGCTCGGCGCCTCCCAATCGGCCTCGATAGGGAACCACACGCACTGATGCGGATTGCGGTAACGCCAACCATCGGCAGGCACACCCTGCGGACAGCAAACGAGAATAAGCTCGCCATCGAGCTCAAACAGATCGGGGCACTCCCACATAAAGCCAAAGTTCTCGTCCAGCTCAATGCGCGTCGCATAGCTCCAGACCCCTAAATCACGCGAAGTATAGACAAGCACGCAGCCACGGTCGTCTTTCGTACGAGCGCCCAGAACCATGTAGTAGATACCATCGTGCTCAAGGATCTTGGGGTCGCGCACGTGCGTACCGATATCGTCGGGGTAATCGACTGGTCCAACAGCCATGCGCTTCTCGCCCAATTCGTCGGGATTCTCGGCAACCATATGAATCTGGTTTTGCTCACGGCCCGTCAACACGTAGTCGTAATCATCGCGGTCAAAATGCTTGACGTTGCCGGTATAGAAGTAGTGAATCTTGCCATCACGTACAAAGGCAGAACCAGAATACGCTCCGCTCGAATCCAAATCGGAATCGGGGAACAGCACGGGGCCGTGATTCTCGTACGTCACAAAATCCTTTGTCGTCAGATGGTTCCAAAGCACTGGACCGCCATGCGCAGCATCGAAAGGATCGTATTGATGATAGATGTGATACGTATCACCAATCTGAACCAAACCGTTGGGGTCGTTGAGCCAGCCAAGCTCAGGCTCCACATGGAACAGAAGCCTATCGGGGTCGGACGCGATGCGAGCCGCCGTCTCATCCTGTCCGGCACGCCACTGCTCATAGTCCGCGCGTGTCACCTTGTTTTTTTGATTTAACATCGCCGTTGACTTTCTCGTCTATGGGGAAGGACGCTCGACTCACACGAGTCGAACGCCCTTCCTCAAATGAACTTATCCTCAGATTACACTGAACGGCTCAACTAGAAGCTAACGTCGAAGCCAGCGCCAGCGCCCTCTTCATCGGTGGTCGGAACGCCCTTTGCCTTGTTGTAGGCAAAGATCAAGACGATCGGCACGATAAAGGCGATGAGATTGCCAGCCACATACCACACGAGAGTCTCGGGCGTGACGATGAGCAGGCCAAGCACGCCGGTCAGACCCTGACCGATAGCGCGCACCTCAAAGAGCTTGACGAAGGCACCGCCGCAGCCTGCACCGATGCATGCGCAGATGAACGGAATGATCGAATAGCGCATGTTTGCAGCAAAGATAGCGGGCTCGGAGATTCCGACCAGCGTCGGGATAAAGGACGACATGCAGATGTTGCGCTCTTTGGAGTGCTTCTTGTGAATGAGGTACATACCGATGGCGCCGCCGCCCTGGGCGATGATGGAAACCGACCAGATGGCCTGGATGTAGTTGAAGCCAGTCGTGGCAACAAGGTTTGCCTCGATACCCTGGATGAACTGATGCGTACCGGTAACGACGAGCGGCTGCAGGAACGCGGCGAAGACAAAGGCACCAAAGACGCCCATCCTGTTGTACAGGATATCGATTACGCCGGCGAGGACGTCGCCGATCAGGTTGCCGAGCGGGCCGAACACGGTGAACAGGGCGACGTTAGCAAGAATCAGGGTAACGGTCGGGACAAAGACGAACGAAACGACCTCGGGGATGTACTTCTGGGCAATCTTTTCGACCTTGGCCATAAACCAGGCGGTCAGAATTGCAGGGAACACGCCGCCCTGGAAAGCAACCATGGGAATGGAGAGCGGACCAAAGTTCCAGTACTCAGCACCCGTCGGGTCCATAACGAACGTGTTGCGGTTCATAAGGCTCGGGTGAACCATGACGATACCGACGAGGATGCCCAGGATCGGGTTACCGCCAAAACGCTTGACTGCGCTGTACATAACCAGGACAGGCAGGTAGTCGAACGTGGTGGCGATAATGGCAAAGAAGCTTGCGAGGTTCTTGAGGAACTCGCTGTGATCGGCGAGGCTGCCCTCCATGCCAAAGAGGCCGTTGGCAACGATCAGCGACTTAAGGCCGATGATGATTGCAGCGCCGACGAAGGCGGGAATGATGGGGATAAAGATGTCCGAGAATACCTTGAGGACCGAGAAGAACTTGCCCTTCTTGTCCGCCTCGGCGCCCTTGACCTCGGAAGCGCTGATCTCCTTAACGCCCGTCAGAGCCATAAACTCATCGTAGACCTTGTTGACGGTACCGGTACCGAAGATGATCATGAGCTGGCCGCTGTTGTACAGCACGCCCTTGACGCCATCGATGTTCTCGAGCTCGGCCTTGTTGTACTTGCTCGTATCCTTGAGCACCAGACGCAGACGCGTAACGCAATGCGTGGCGCCCTCGATGTTCTCCAGTCCGCCGACGTTGTCGACGACTTGCTGGGACACTGCCTTGTAGTCCATGTTCCTCTCCATTCCTTTTCTAAATCATAAAACGGTTCGTTGCCGCTACAGAGACGCGATCGTTGCGTTTGCGCACTTGAGCGCACCGTCGGTGACGGTCAGCGCCACACCCTGGCCCTGCTTGTTGCAGAAGCGAGCGTTAAGCGCAACATCATCGACAAAGATGGTCGCGATGTCGTCGTCGACGACCAGACGCACATGGTGAGTGCCCTCGCCCTTAAAGAACAGCGGACGCTCGAGGCCCATGTTGTTGACCTGGAACCACGGGTACTGGGGAGCCGGCGTGAACTCGAGCTTGCCCTCGCGCAGGTTGGCGCGGAACTCATAGGCAAGACCGGTCTCGGCGTCCTCGGCGAACTTGACCGAGAAGCCGGCAGCGTTACCGCCGAGCTCAATGTCGGCATCGAGCAAGTAGGTGGAGCCGGCATCCGCGGCGAGCACCTGCTCGACCTTGCCCGACTCGCAGGAAAGCTCAAAGGTCTCGACTGCCTTAGCCTCGCCAAAGGCGCCAAGCATGCTGTCGGGGAGCTTGGTGCCGAGCGTTCCGTCGGCACGCTGAACGATCTCGAGGGGCATAAAGGTGCCACCCCATAGGTAAGAGCTGGGGTCGCCGCCCTCGTCACGCGTAGGAACCCAACCAAAGAGAACGCGACGCTCGCCATCGAATGCGGTGCGAGCGGCGTAGTACGCGCGGCCGTCGAAGGAGTCGTCAGCGGGGGTAATCCAAGGACCGTTGATGGACTTGGACATGCGGTAACGGGTCTTGTTGCCGTCGCTGTACTCGGAAAAGACGAGGTACCACCAGTCGCCCATCTTAAAGAGATCAGGCATCTCAAACATGGTGTACAGGCCCGGGTTCCACCAGTCACCCTGGAACTCCCAGTTGGTCAGATCCTTGGAGGTGAACTTGACCAGGCGGCCGGTCATCAGACGCTTGTCCTCGCCCACACGCGTGCCGAGGATGAGCATGTACTCTTCGTTCTCCTCATCCCAAAGCACAAAGGGATCGCGCCAGTTGCGGTCATCGTAACCCTCCTGGGGCGGAAGCAGCGTCTCGGCGATGTTCTTCTTCCACTTGACGGCGTCGTCGCTCGTTGCGTGAAGAAGAACCTGCTTCATCAAACGTGCGCGGACCTTATCGCGATTGCAACCAGTGTAGAGCGCATGGTACTTGTCGCCCACCTTAAACACCGTGCCGGCATAAATGTACTGGTCGACTTCCTCGTCGCCGCCATGCTCAAGGCTCTCGCCAAAGTCCTTGTAGTTGACGAAATCCTTGGTCGTAGCGAGTGCCCAGCCAAACGGCTCTCCGAAAGGTTCGGGGTTACGCGTGTCACGCTGATGATAGAGATAGAACGTGCCGTCCTCGCCGTACGGCATGATGTCGCCTACCCAAATTCCCTCAGGCTGGTAATACACCTTGTGCATCCGAGACTTCCTTTCCACGACATACTAACTCGGTACAATGGCAAGATATGTCAATCGTTTTCATATGTCAAACGTTTTCATACCAATACGTCTTTTCGCAGTTCCAGTCGTCGGTAAACGGTTGACATATGCCGGCGAACGGTCATCAGAGGCGTTTGAGGAATTCTTTTGGCACGGGATGAACTACGCGGTTTTGCCCTCAATGAGTTCAACGGGGAGCTTGATATTCGATTCGGGATTATCGCCGTTAATAAGAGCGATGATGGATTGCGCCGCGAGCTCTCCGATGCGATCGATATCTTGACGTACGGTTGTTAAGTCAGGCATAAACGTCATAGTGCGGCGGGCACCATCTGCGCCCACGACCTTAATGTCGTCTGGAGCGCTCAAGCCACGCTGCTTCATCACGTTGAGACAGATGGCCGCCATCGTATCGTCTCCCGCAAAGATGCCGTCAATATCGGGGTTCTCATCGAGGATCTTCGCAACGACCGCGCCCTTTTCGTCGTCGGGCTTAACGAACTCAACCTCACGGACAAGCGCGGACAAACCGGCCTGCTCAACAACATCAAGGTAGGCATCGGTACGCTTATTGGCAGGCATGCGCATGCGGCTATTGCTGCGCAGGCACAGGATACGCCTGCAGCCGTCATCAATCAGACGGCGCGTGGCGAGCTCGCCGATGCCATAGCTGTCACTTGCAATCTGGACAGAGCCCTCGCCAAGATCGCAGTCGATGCCAACCAGGCTCAAGCCCATCTCGGCATATGCCTCAGCACCGATATTGAGGGAGTTGACGATTACGCCGTCGACCATATTGCGGCGGAGCATGTCGATATAGGAACGCTCAAGATCAGGTCGATTGGCGCTGTTGCACAGCAACATCTTAAAGCCGTTTTCCGCTAACGTGCGCTCGACCGCCTGCACAACCTGAGCATGGAACGGGCTGCTCACAAAGGGAACAATCATGCCGATAAGGTTCAGGCGGCCATTGAGCATGGCACGGGCGATATCGTTGGGCGTGTAATTGATGCGCTCCATCGCGGCATGGACCTTATCGCGGGTCTCTTGGCTAATATAGCCGCGATTATTAAGCACGCGAGATACCGTAGTAGGCGAAACCCCCGCCACCGCTGCAACTTCCTTGATGCCAGGCTTAGCCGTATCTTTAGAACGAGCACTCTCGCGAGCCATAGCACCCTCCCCCATCAACATGTCAAACGTTTACATACGAACAAAGCATACCCCAACAACAGCGGGAAGACGGTAACAGCACAAGTAAGTAAACGACTCATCCAAATAATTAGGAGAGTTCCGCCTAAAGGGTGACTACACAGGACCCCCGCCGGGCCGCTTTGGGTTACTTTCCAAAACATTTCCGCAGGACGCAAAGGGCTCCGCCGCGCGAAGCGCGCAGCGGAGCCCTTTGCATGTCCGAGGACGTTTTGGAAAGTAACCCAAAGCGGCCCGGCGATCCTGCGGGAGTTAAACCCCTTTAGAACTTGTCGTGGAAGGTACGCGCAATGACCTCGTCCTGCTGCTCCTTGGTGAGCGTGTGGAAGTTCACGGCATAGCCGGAAACGCGGATGGTCAGCTGCGGGTACTTCTCGGGGTGAGCCTGAGCGTCAAGCAGCGTCTCACGGTTGAAGACGTTGATGTTCAGGTGGTGGCCACCCTTCTCGGCGTAAGCGTCGAGCATGTGGACCAGGTTATCGGCCTGAGTCTCGGAAACTTCAGAAACCTTCATAATGTGTCTCCTTCGATCGATAGGCGCCGGCCGAAACCGGCGCGCTAATCAGTAATCGTTATTGTTAGTATAGCACTAACAATAGTTACTCGCCCAGCTGATCAAGGTCGATATCGCCAAAGAACACCTGGTCCTCCTTGCCGAGCGCACTCGGGATGATGGAGAAGGTGTTAGAGATGCCGTCCTGAGCATCGCGGAACGGGAGCTTGGAAACCGAAGACAGCGAAGCGATGGCGCCGTGGCTATCGCGCTTGTGCATGGGGTTAGCACCCGGGGCGAACGGCTGGCCAGCCTTGCGGCCGTCGGGCGTGGAGCCGGTCTTCTTACCGTACACGACGTTGGAGGTAATGGTCAGAACCGAGGTCGTGGGCACGGAGTTGCGGTAGGTGTCGTTCATGCGGATGTACTCCATGAACTGGTGCACAACGTCGTGAGCAATCTGGTCGACGCGGTCGTCGTCGTTACCGTACTTGGGGAACTCGCCCTCGGTCTCGAAATCGACGATGATGCCGTTCTCATCACGGACGGGGTGGACCTTGGCGTACTTGATGGCGGACAGGGAGTCAGCCACGACGGAAAGGCCAGCGATGCCCGTAGCGAACCAGCGGTGCACGTGCTTGTCGTGCAGAGCCATCTGGATGCGCTCGTAGCAATACTTGTCGTGCATGTAGTGAATGATGTTCAGCGAGTTGACGTACACGCCAGCGAGCCACTTCATCATGTCGTTGTACTTGGCCACAACGTCGTCGTAATCGAGCGTATCGCCCTCGACGGCGCGATACTTGGGGCCGACCTGCTTCTTGGAGACCTCGTCAACACCGCCGTTGAGTGCGTAGAGCAGGCACTTGGCCAGGTTGGCGCGGGCGCCGAAGAACTGCATCTCCTTGCCGATGCGCATGGAGGACACGCAGCAGGCGATGCCGTAGTCGTCGCCGTGGTAAACGCGCATGAGGTCGTCGTTCTCGTACTGGATCGAGGAGCTGGCGACGGAAGTCTTGGCGCAGAACTTCTTGAAGTTCTCGGGCAGACGGGTCGACCACAGAACGGTCATGTTGGGCTCGGGGCTGGTGCCCATGTTCTCGAGCGTGTGCAGGTAGCGGTAGCTCATCTTGGTAACGAGCGTACGGCCGTCAACACCCATGCCGCCGATGGACTCGGTGACCCACTGCGGGTCGCCGGTGAACAGGGCCTGGTACTCGGGGGTACGGGCAAACTTGACCATGCGGAGCTTCATGATGAAGTGATCCACGAACTCCTGGATCTGCTCCTCGGTGAAGGTACCGTTGGCAAGGTCGCGCTCAGCGTAGATGTCGATGAACGTGGAGGTACGGCCGATGGACATAGCGGCGCCGTTCTGCTCCTTGACGGCAGCGAGGTAGGCGAAGTACATCCACTGGATGGCCTCCTGCGTGTTGGTAGCAGGGTTGGAAATATCGAAACCATAGGTCTCGGCCATCATCTTGAGCTCGCCGAGGGCGCGGATCTGCTCCTGCAGCTCCTCGCGATCGCGGATGTTGTCGGCGGTCATGACCGTCGGGGTGGAAGCCTTCTGGGCCTCCTTGTCCTTGATCAGGTAGTCGACACCGTACAGGGCGACACGACGGTAGTCGCCGATGATGCGGCCGCGGCCATAGCCATCGGGCAGACCGGTGATGATGTGAGCCGAGCGGCAAGCACGCATCTCGGGGGTGTAAACATCGAAGACGCCGGCGTTGTGGGTCTTGCGCTCGAAGGTGTAGCGCTCGACAACGTTCTCGTCGACCTTATAGCCGTGCTGGCTGGCAGCCTGGCAAGCGATGCGGATACCACCGTTGACGTGCAGCGCGCGCTTAAGCGGCTTGTCGGTCTGGAGACCGACGATGGTCTCCTTCTCGCGGTGGGCGTTATCGATGTAGCCAGCGGGGTGGCTCACGATACCCGTGACGGTCTTGGTGTCCATATCGAGGACACCGCCCTGCTCGCGCTCCTTAAGCAGCAGGTCGAGAACCTCGCCCCACAGCTCCTTGGTACGCTCGGTCGGGCCGGCGAGGAACGACTCGTCGCCCTCGTAGGGGGTGTAGTTCTTCTGGATGAAGTCTCGGACGTCCACCTCTCCCGTCCAAATGCCTTCCTTGAAGCCTTCCCATGCCTCCTGCATTGTGTAACCACGCTCCTAGTTACGTGTAATGCGGCGCTCTCTCACACCGCTGCTTATTGAATTCTTGAATTATCGGCTTGCACTACCGGCTTCTTCCGTTCTTCGCCACATGTCGGTGCAGGGAAAAACGTTTGTCCACCTTGGAACTGCAACCCAAAACCCAAGATTTCACCCGTTTGAGAAGGATAACATAGCGACCCTCTCCATCTGGGCTGTTATATGTTTCTTTTTTTATATCATAATGGCGTTTTTTACAAATCCGCAGGAAATGCGAGCACAAACAACTACCGTTCACCGATTTGTTTAGTTTTTTTCCTTGCCTTTGTACGACGTTCACTCTAGCTGTTATGCCAGCTTTAGCAGGGTAAAGTGTCCCAGAGACCCTACAGAAACTGCAGGGCGGCCACGGAATCCCCCGTGGTCGCCCTGTGGCATGGCTAGTTTTTAGCTTTGATTGCCGCTTGGCATTAGGCGGCTGCGGCGGCCTTGTCGGCCGTTGCCTTGCTATCGCCGTTGCCCTGGCCCTCAAAATGCTTGTAGCACCAGCTGGTGACCAGCGGGGTCAAAATAGCCGTAACGATTGCGCAGGCAGCAACCTGTGCCGTAGCCGTCGCGAGCACCGCACCGCCGTACATGGCCCCGTTGACGCTTGCCATGGCAGCAGGCGTGGCCACATTGGCTCCGGCGCAGCTCGAAATGGCCGCACCTGCGACACCCGTACCGCCCGTGAGCTTATCGACCGCGATAACGGGAATTGCAAAGACCACCGAGCAGATCACGCCGAGCAGAATACCGGGGAGACCGCCATTAATGAGCTGGCCAAAGGTCATGGTCGAGCCCATGGCAAAGAAGACGAGCACGATGATGGCGGAAAGTGCCGGTGCCATCATCTTCTTAAAGCTGGGGAACAGGTTACCCAGAATAATGCCGACGACGATCGGCAGAATGGCACCCACGAGCGACCAGCCGATCGGGGCCTGGCCGGCAGCGCCGAGCACGATCATCGTGACCGGAGGGCCGACAACCAGCGTGGTGATGGCGACAGCGCCACGCTCAGCCTCGTTGCCCATGGTACCCATCAGCCCAGCGTACATAGCGTTGTTGGCGCCGGTGCAAGCCGCCAGCATCACCATGGCAGAGATGCCAAACAAGTTGTCGTTGAACACATAAAGGATGAGCAGCGACATGGCAACGACCACGATCTGCTTGACGGCGATGATGATGGCGCCGCGGGCAGCGGCGGCAGGAGCGCTCTTAAACGAAATCGTCGTACCGACGATGAGCAAAAAAGCGCCCACGAGCGGGCCAGCGCCCTGCTGGGTCATGCCAAGCGTAAAGCTGCCGAGCGTTTTGAACAGGTCGGGGAATAGCGTGTTGAGCAGACAGCCCAACAGAAGCGGCACCAAGATATTGGCGCCCGGGATGGAGGACATCTTAAAGAACGGCTCCTTTGCCGCTGGCGCCTCCACCGCAGCCGATTCACTCATATATATCTCCTTTGGATGCATGCGAATCGTAGCCGCATGCGCCTATATCAGAAAGAAGGCGACGGTCCCGAGTCGCAGGAGCCGTCGCCGAATAATCGTCGCGGAGTATTACCCGTCCAGAACGATGCCACCGTCGCAGTCACCGATCTCGCCGTTCACGAAGCTGGCGAGGTCGGAAGCGAAGAACAGCACCATCTGCGCAGGCTCGCTGGCCTGGGCGGCGCGGCCCAGAGGAATACCGTTGATGATACGCTGAGAGTTCTCGTCAGAGAGAATCGAGGTCATATCGGTCAACGTGAGCGACGGGCACACGGCGTTACAGCGGACGCCAAACTTGCCGCCTTCCTTGGCGACTGCCTTGGTCAGGCCGTTGACACCGGCCTTAGAGCTCGCGTAGGCCGCGGTGCCGAGCAGGCCGCCACCGATCTTGCCAGCGACAGAGCTCACGTTGACGATAGTGCCGGCATGGGCCGCCTTAAAGTGCGGGTACACGGCGTTCATCATAGTGAAGGTACCGTTGAGGTTGATGTCGATGGTGCGACGCCACTCGGTGTCATCGATCTCGTCGAACTTCTTGGTGCTGATGACGCCAGCGCAGTTGATCAGGATGTTGGTTTGCGGCAGGTCCGTAAAAATCTGCTCGACGGTCTCGCGCGCCTTGGGTGCATCGGCGACATCGAGCTGATAGAACTTGTTGCCCTCGCCAAGCTCGGCCACCGCGGCCTCGCCCTTAGCAGCGTTCCTTGCGATGAGCGCGACGTGTCCGCCGCCCGCAACGATGCCCTTGGCAATCTCGAGGCCAATGCCCTGAGTGCCGCCGGTAACGATCGCGGTTTTGCCCGTGAAGTCAAATGCCATGACTCCAACCCCCTTGATTCAGGTGTCTCCTTGCGGGAAGTTGGAGCATCGCACGTGGCGATAAATGAGTCCCAGTCGTCATGGTGGTGACAACCCCTCGCCTAACCGCGGGCATAATAGTTCTTTGAAACGCTTCAGCGATTGAATTTTTTACTCTTTATGCGCTCTTTATATTGCCCAGCAACCAGGTAGTTTTTGGGACATGCCTAGAGATCTGCCCCTAACTTTGCTGGCACCGACGGTGTACGGAGATCGCCTAAAGGCAGTTTTCTAGGCATGTCCCAAAAATCTTCCGTATAGGGCGCGCGTGCGGGGGTATCATCTTTCACCGAAAATAGTTTCTAGTGTTAGGGGTTTTCGGTGGAAGATACCGATTTCCATGAGCTTGGGCGTCAGCTCTTTACCGAGTTTGGAAGCATGCACCAGCGCGTTTCGCGCTTTGCCGACCAGGCTCTGGGTGGCGAGATGGCCGTCATGCGCGCCCTCATGCGCGCCGGCGGCTCGCTCACGCCGAGCGAACTCGCCGATCGTGCCTGGGTCTCGAGTGCCCGCATCGCCAATATCCTACGCGCTCTCGAAGCCAAGGGCTGGGTCGAGCGCGAGCACTCAAAGACCGACCGTCGTCGCGTACACGTCACGGTGACCGACAAAGGATTCCAGGATCTCGAAATCAAACGTCGGGAATTCGAGAACCGCGCTGCGGCTTTCCTCGAGCAGCTCGGCGAAACAGATACCCAAGAGATGGTGCGTCTTCTAAGGCGTGCCAACGAAATTATCGACCGCAATCAAGAAAGGAGAGATGCCGAGTGAGGATTCTCAAGCTCTTTAAAAAACATATCCTGGCACTGTTCGCAGCTATTGTACTTATCGTAATCAGCTGCAACGCCGATCTGGCGCTGCCTACCTATATGAGCGACATCGTCGACGTGGGTGTGCAGCAAGGCGGCATCGCGTCGCCCGTGCCCGACACCATCCGTGCCGAATCGCTCGACGACCTCGAACTCTTTATGAGCACCAAAGACGCCAAGTCTGTGGAGGCCGTGTTTAGCAAGGCGGACAATAACGGCATTCGAACGTACAAGGGCACCGAGGAGGAGCGCGCCGACGGCGGCAAGATTGCCGACATCATGAGCCTGCCCGAGACTGTCGTCCTTTCGTTCAACCAGGGTATTGACGCCAACTCCATGGGTGACATGATGGGCACGTCCGGTGAGAAAGACAACAGCGGCGCCCAGGCCATGCCCACGCCCGAGCAGATGGCGGCGATGACGCCCGAGCAACTCGCCGAGATGCAGCAGAAGGCCGCTGCGGCGCAGAACATGCAAAAACAGATTGATGCCGACGGTGGCAAGATCACCATGAAGAGCCTGCGCCTAGGTGTCAAGGGCGGTCTGGTAGACCAAAGCAAGCTCGTCGAGGGCGCCAACCAAATGGCGGACAAAATGGGCTCCATGTCGGGCTCCATCGTCACCCAGCGCGCCGTGAACTATGTACAGGACGAGTACAAGGCGCAAGGCATCGACCCCGCCGACGTACAGAACGCCTACCTGAGCCGCATGGCAACCACGATGTTTGGGCTGTGCCTGGTGTCGCTCGTCGCCACCATCCTGACCGGTGCCGTGGCTTCGCGCACCGCCTGCTCCATCGCCCGCGACCTGCGCCGCGAGACCTTCAACAAGGTTATGCACTTCTCGCCGGCCGAGGTGGGCAAGTTTAGCCAGGCCTCGCTCATCACCCGCTGCACCAACGACATTCAGCAGATCCAGATGGCCGCAACCCTGTTTATCCGCATGTGCCTGATGGCCCCCGTCATGGGCATCGTCGCCGTCATGCGCGTCCTGGCCAACCACACCGGCCTGGAGTGGACCATCGCCGTGGCCATCATCGCGGTCTCGGCCGTTGTCGGCGTGCTCATGGGCCTCACCATGCCCAAGTTCAAAAAGATGCAGAGCTTTGTGGACCGCGTGAACCTTACCGCCCGCGAGCTGCTCGACGGCCTGATGCCCATCCGCTCGTTCAACCGCGAAGAACATGAGCTCGAGCGCTTTGACAAGGCTTCGCTCGACCTGATGACCACGCAGCTCTACACCAACCGCGCCATGAGCTTTATGATGCCGCTCATGATGCTGGTCATGAACTGCATCACCGTGCTCATCGTCTGGTTTGGCGCGCAGGGCGTGTCCGACGGCGTGATGCAGGTCGGCAACATGATGGCGTTTATTTCCTACACCATGCAGATCGTCATGGCGTTTATGATCCTCACCATGGTTTCGGTCATCCTGCCCCGCGCCGAGGTCGCAGCCGAGCGCGTGGAAGAGGTCATCACCTGCCCCACGAGCATCAACGACCCTGCCTCGCCCAAACTGCCCGCAGCCAGCGCGCCGCGCGGCGAGCTCACCTTCCGTGACGTGAGCTTCCAGTATCCCGATGCCCGCGCCGACGTCATTAGCGGCGTAAACTTCACCACGCACGCCGGCCAGATGCTCGGCATCATTGGCTCCACGGGCTCGGGCAAGTCCACGCTCGTGCAGCTGATTCCGCGCCTGTACGACGTCACGGGCGGCAGCATTTCGCTCGACGGCATCGACGTGCGCGACATGACCCTTTCCGAGCTGCGCCGCCGCATTGGTTACATCCCGCAGCAGGGTCGCCTGTTCTCGGGCACCGTCGAGAGCAACCTCAAGTTTGCCGGCGACATGGTGAGTGACGAGGATATGCGCCAGGCAGCACGCGTCGCCCAGGCGGCGGACTTTATCGCCGAGCGCGAGGACGGGTACGACTCCCCTATCAGCCAGGGCGGCTCCAATGTTTCGGGTGGTCAGCGCCAGCGTCTGGCCATCGCCCGCGCGTTGGCCAAAAAGCCCGAGGTCGTGGTGTTCGATGACTCGTTTAGCGCCCTCGACTACAAGACCGACGCTCGCCTGCGCGAGGAGTTGGCCAAAAACGTCACCGACGCCGCGCTCGTGGTCGTGGCCCAGCGCATCGCGACCATCATGCACGCCGACCAGATCATCGTGCTCGACGACGGCCACGTAGTGGGCACCGGCACGCACGAGGAGCTGCTGCGCAGCTGCCCGGCGTACCTGGAGATCGCACAGTCGCAGCTTTCCGCCGAGGAGCTGGGGCTTACCCAAGAAGAAATTGCAACCGTCATGGAAGGAGGCGAGCGCTAATGGCAGACGAGACCAAGACTCAGATTCCCAAGCCCACCCGCCAGCGTGGTCCCATGGGCCGCATGGGCGGCATGCGTCGCGGCGAAAAGGCCAAGGACTTTAAGGGCACCATGAGGCAGCTGCTCGGCTATATCGGCCAGCACAAGATTGCCGTGTTTGCCGCCGTCGCCTTTGCCGTGTGCTCGGTCATCTTTAACATTGTGGGACCCAAGGTGCTCGGCCAGGTTACGACCAAGCTGTTCGAAGGCCTGGTCGCCAAGGTCAACGGCACCGGCGACGTTGACTTTGACTGGATCGCCAAGACGCTCGGCTTTTTGCTCTGCCTGTATCTGGCGAGCTCTGTCTGCAGCCTCATCCAGGGCTGGCTCATGACCGGCGTCACGCAAAAGATCTGCTACCGCATGCGCAAGGAAATCGCCGCCAAGATTGCCGTCGTGCCGATGAGTTACTTCAACGGCCACAGCAAGGGAGACGTACTCAGCCGCATCACCAACGACGTCGATACGCTGGGTCAGTCGCTCAACCAGAGCGTGACGCAGCTCATCACGTCGGTGACGCAGATTATCGGCGTGCTCGTCATGATGCTTTCGATCAGCCTACCGCTTACCGGCGTCACCGTGCTCACGCTGCCGGCTGCCGCGATTATCTTGACCGTGATGATTCACTTCTCGCAGCCGTACTTCCGCGAGCAACAGCAGGTTCTGGGCGCCGTCAACGGCATTATCGAGGAGGACTTTGCCGGCCAGAACGTCATTCAGGTGTTCGACCGCGCCGAGGCCTCGATTGAAGAGTTCGACCGTCAAAACGACCGCCTCTTTATTAGTGGCTGGCGCTCGCAGTTCCTGTCGGGCCTGATGATGCCGCTTATGAGCTTGGTGGGCAACATGGGCTACGTGGGCGTCGTCGTGGTGGGCGCGCAGCTCGCGCTGACCGGCAATGCCACGCCCGGCGACATCCAGAGCTTTATCCAGTACGTTCGAAACTTTACGCAACCCGTGCAGCAGCTGGGCAACGTGAGCAACACGATGCAGTCGATGGCTGCCGCTACCGAGCGCGTCTTTGAGTTCCTGGCCGCGCCCGAGGAGGAGCAGAAGGCCGACGCGCAGATTCCCGAGAAGCGCCCCGGCCACGTGGAGTTTGACCATGTCAAGTTTGGCTACACGCCCGACAAGACCATCATCCACGACTTTAGCTGCGAGGCTAAGCCCGGCCAAACCATTGCCATCGTCGGCCCCACCGGCGCCGGCAAGACCACGCTCATTAAGCTGCTGCAGCGCTTTTACGACGTGGACGGCGGCTCGCTGCGTGTCGAGGGCGTCGATGTGCGCGACTGGGACCGCGCGGCACTGCGCGGCGAGTTTGCCATGGTGCTGCAGGACACCTGGCTGTTTAACGGCACCATCCGCGAGAACATCCGCTACGGACGCCCCGACGCGAGCGATGCCGAGGTCGAGGCCGCTGCGCGCGCCGCACGCTGCGACCACTTTATTCATACGCTCGCCGGTGGCTACGACTTTATGATCAACGAGGAGGGCACCAACCTATCGCAGGGTCAGCGCCAGCTCGTGACCATCGCCCGTGCCATTTTGGCCGACCGCCCGGCACTGATTCTGGACGAGGCGACTTCCAACGTCGATACCCGTACCGAGGAGCTCATTCAGCGCGCCATGGATGCGCTGATGCAGGGCCGCACCAGCTTTGTCATCGCGCACCGCCTGTCCACGATCCGCAACGCCGACGTGATCTTGGTGATTCGCGACGGCGATATCGTCGAGAAGGGCACGCACGACGAGTTGCTCGCCCAGGGCGGCTTCTACGCCGACCTATATAACTCGCAATTCGACGAGGCGGCGTAAATTCTGCTGCAGGGAACGAATAACGCCCGAGAACGGGGACGCAGGACAACCTGCGCCCCCGTTTTTTCGTCCACGGCACTCGAATTAGCTCTCTTGGGGCCCGATTGACAGCCCCTTCCGGACCCTGTGGCCAAAAAAGGTCAAATATGAGTACTGTTACATTTTTAGTAGCAGCCAAAACCGCCTCAAATGACCTCTTTGCGGCTTCTATACGGGTCGCGCGCGCAGACGTGGTGTAAGAGTGTCCTGAGGTCCGTCGCTGCAAGT
>UQUG01000037.1 GCA_900544205.1 uncultured Collinsella sp. | reverse complement strand
ACATCAAACACGGCTGCGACCATATCTTCTTTATCGGCTTTTTGGGCGCGGGCAAGTCGACGCTTGCGCGCAATGTAGGCACTATGTTCAAGCGTCGATTCATCGATACCGATCGTTTGGTTGTGCGTCGATGCGGCAAGTCGGTGACCGAGATATTTAAGACCGAGGGTGAGGATCGTTTTCGCGAGCTCGAGACCTCGGCACTCCGTTCGCTTCAGAGCGAGCGCAGCCTGCTGGTATCGTGCGGGGGTGGCATCGTCGAGACGCCGGTGAACATTGAGCTGATGCACGAGATGGGTACATGCGTGTACCTCGAAGGCGACTTTGAGGACTCGTTGCGCCAGATTCGCCGTTCCGATACCCGACCCGATTTCCGCTCGCCCGAGCATGCTGCGCGCCTGTTTGAGCATCGCCGTCCGCTGTATCGCCAGGCCGCCGATATTACCCTTGATATTCGCAACAAGTCCTTCGAGGACGTTTCCTACCTTTGTGCCGAGATGCTTTTGGAGCGTGGGCTGCTATGATTCGCCGTCAACTTATCAATTTCCAAAACCGCAGTGTCGATGTCCGCGTCGGTCTTGGCGCGTTTGAGGAACTGTCGCGCATGTTTGCCTCGGCTGTGGGCAAGCCTAAGCGCGCGATGGTGGTTTGGAACGACGCCACATCCGAGCGTTTTGGCGAGGTCGTCGAGCATGCGCTGGTCGACGCCGGGTTTGCCGTGTCGCTGCTCGCCCTCGAGGTTTCTCCTGCCGGCGCTACGCTGGCCGATGCCGATACCGTCTTTGGCGCCCTGTCAGCTAACGGCATTACCTGCGACGATCTCGTTGTTGCCGTTGGCGATGTCGCAACCTGCTCGGTCGTTTGCTGGTGTGCCAATCAGTGGTGCGGTCGCACCGAGTGCGCCTTGCTGCCGACGACGTTCGACGCCATGCTCACGGTCGCGACGACCATGAAGCCGCTCGTCGCCTCGTCGGCGAATGCGCTTCCCGCTATCGCGTTCCGTCCCGAGCCGGGCTTGGTCGTGTGTGACCTCGACCTTGTTCGCGAGACGGACCCCGAGGACCTCAAGCTTGGCTATGCGGTACTTGTTGGCACCATGCTTTCGAGCAGCAAGTCCCGCTGGAATCAGTTTACTGAGACCGTCCCCGAGATTCTCGCGGGCGAGGAGGTCGCGCTCGTCAATGCCGTTCAGTGGTCTCAGACTGCCCGCAAGGACGTACTGATGGCCACGAACCCGAGCGCCCGCCATGCGCTCGATTTTGGTAAGACGGGGGAGCGTACCCTGCGCGCCTGCTTGGGCGATGCCGCTTCGCAGACCCCTGCCTACCAGCTGTTGTCCGAGGGCATGCGTTTTGAGGCGCGCCTAGCTCATGATGCTTGCGACTTCGATATCGATTACGTTTTTGAGGTCGATGACTGCTTGGAGGACTTTGGCATTGAGGAGCTTGCCTTCGACTTGGAGCCCACCGCGTTTATCGAGGAGTTCCGCAAGCAGCAGTTCGCCCGCTCGAACCGCAGCATGCTGCCGCTGCCCGCAGCGCTCGGCGCCATTCGTCTAACGAACGTTGAGGACGAGGTTCTTGAGCGTCACGCTCACGCCTACTTGGCTTCTCGCAAAGAACTTCTCTAAGATTTATTGACATCCATCGTCTTTCGTATCATGTTGAGGGACGGGTTTCCAATCGGTTGCGGATCGCGTGCGATTCCGTCGTTCGGTTGAGACCCGTCCCGCACTTTTGGAGACAATAAGAAAGGAATCTGCATGTCTGAGTTTGCTGCCGGTCCTGCCGGTCGTATCGAGCGTGTCCGTGCCCTGATGGTCGAGCGCGGCTACGACGCTATCGTGGTGCGCGACGAGGCCAATCTTCGTTGGCTCACGGGCGTGAAGGGCGTCTTCGACTACACCTTCGAGTTCCCGCACGCGGCGTTTATTACGGCTGACCAGTGCCTGTTCCATACCGACTCGCGCTACCTCAACAGCTTTGAGGAGAACACGCCCGCCGGCAGCCCTTGGGTCTACGACATGGACGAGGGCACCATCCCCGGTTGGGTCGCCGGCAAGATCGCAGCCAACAAGTGCCGCGTCTGCGCTGTCGAGGACGACATGCAGATCAACTTCTACCAGGGTATTCAGCGTGGTCTGGAGGATCGTTCCGTCGCCTGCATGTTGCCGCTGATGCATGACGACATCCGCAAGATGCGCGCCATCAAGGACGCCGAGGAGATCGAGCTCATGCGCCATGCGCAGTCGATCACCGATGCCGCCTTCCAGCATATGCTCGGCTTTATTAAGCCCGGCATGACCGAGAAGCAGGTTCGCAACGAGCTCGAGAACTTTATGTTCGCCAACGGCGCCGACAGCCTGGCCTTCGGCTCCATCGTGGCGAGCGGTCCTAACACCGCCAACCCGCACGCCGTGCCGAGTGACCGCGTGATCGAGAAGGGCGACTTCGTCCTCATGGATTACGGCGCGGGCTACTGCGATTATCGTTCCGACATGACGCGCACCGTTGTGATGGGCGAGCCTACTCAGGAGCAGCTCGACCTGTACGCGCTCGTGCGCCGTACGCTCGAGGAGTGCGTCGCCGCCATCCATCCGGGCGTCGAGGGCAACGACATTTTCAAGCTTTCCAAGAAGATTATCGGCGATGCCGGTTATGGCGATTACTACAACCATGGCCTGGGCCACGGCGTCGGAATCGACATCCACGAGCTGCCCAACTTTAACCGTAGCAAGAACATCATCGAGGTCGGCTCGGTTATCACCATGGAGCCCGGCGTGTACCTGCCCGGTGTGGGCGGCGTGCGCCTGGAGGACTACGGCGTGGTCACCGAGAACGGCTACGAGCCCTTCACCAAGACCCCTCACGACCTGCACGTCATCGATTGCTAGCCCATTTCGATAGTTTTTTGGGGCGGGGCGTCCGGATAGATTCGGGCGCCCCGCGTTCTCTTTTTATGCGCTCGCTGCAGTCGCCGTCTGCAAGTGTATAATTTCGGTCGTATGTAATTTGGACGCTTGTGCGTTCTGCCCATAACAAGAAAGGTCGCTATGCCTACCATTTCTACCGCCGACTTCAAGAACGGCCTCGGTCTCCGCATTAAGGACAAGGTCTACACCATCGTCGAGTTCCAGCATGTCAAGCCGGGCAAGGGCGGCGCGTTTGTGCGCTACAAGACCCGCGACATCAAGAGCGGCCGCGTCGTCGAGAACACCTGCAACGCCGGCACCAAGTTCGAGAGCGTTATGCTCACCACCCGTGAGTTCCAGTACCTCTACAACGATGGCGCCGACTACATCTTCATGGACAATGAGACCTATGAGCAGGTTCCCGTTCCCGAGGACATGGTGGGCGAGAACTCCAAGTGGCTGCGCGAGAACGACATCTGCCAGCTGCTCTTTGCCGACGATGAGCTCATGGGCGTGACCCCGCCGATGTTCATCGAGACCACCATCGTCCAGACCGACCCGGGCTTTAAGGGCGACACCGTCCAGGGTTCCACCAAGCCGGCCACGATCGACACCGGCGCTGTCATCCAGGTCCCCATGTACCTCAACGAGGGCGAGGTCATCAAGGTTGACACCCGCGACGGCAAGTTCGTCTCCCGCGTCTAGCAACCAACTCTTCTAGGAGGACTCATGCCCCAGGAAATCAAGATTGACGGCATCGGCATTTCGCCCGATGTTCTGACCGCCATCGTCTCGCGCGCCGTGTCGGATGTCGAGGGCATCGCCTCCGTTGGCGTCAAGGACCTTGCCACCAACCTTGTCTCCATGATGTTCTCGTCCAAGGCCCCGGCTTCCGAGCCGGCGGTCGAGGCCGAGGTCGTCGGCGACAAGCTCGCACTCACCGTGCGTGTCGTGGTGTTCTTTGGCTATCCGTTCAAGAAACTCGCCGAGGCCGTTCGCGCCGCCGTGGTCGCCGCCATCGATGCCCAGGTGGGCGTCGAGGTCGAGCGCGTTGACGTTTGCATCGACGGCCTCGTTTTCCCCAAGGAGTAACCTTTGAGCCTTAAGGTTTATCGCGGGCGTACGCTTGCCCGCAGTCAGGCGCTGCAGCTGCTGTTCCAGGCCGAGGCCACGGACAGCCCGCTCGAGCGCGTCCTCGAGGGCGATTTCCTGATTTCGAAGGGCCCCCTCGACCCCTATGCGCTGGAGCTTTGCCGCGGTGCCTACGAGCACATCGATCGCATCGATTGTGCCCTGCGCGCCGTCGCCAAGAACTGGGATCTTATGCGCATGCCCGGCGCCGACCGCAACCTGCTGCGTATCGCCGTCTACGAGATGCGCTTCCTCACCGACGAAGAGGTCTCGGACGCTATCGTGATCAACGAGGCAGTCGAAATCGCAAAGGCTTATGGTACCGACCAGTCCGCGTCGTTTGTCAATGGCGTGCTGGGCAAGATCGCTCGCAGCGAGGAGCTGCCGGGCGAGGACCTGTACCAAGAGCTGCTGGCCGAGGATCGCGCTCGCGAGGAGGCACAGGCTGCCGAGGCGGTCGCCAAGGTCGCCGCCGCTCAGGCTGCCGCCGGTGTACTTGCCGAGGATGCGGACGCTGCTGAGGCCGTCGAGGCCGACTCCGTCGAGGAGTAGCCATGCCAGAGGGTTCCGTCCGCAACTTCGATGAGATCTCGGATCGCCTGGACCAGATCATCGCCACCGTTCGCTCCAAGGATACGTCCTTGGAGCGTTCGCTCGATTTGTTTGATGAGGCGATTGAGCTGGGCTCCCGTGCGGTCGATATGGTCGACAAGTTTGAGCTGACGCCGCGTGAGGCCGACAAGCTCGAGCAGGAATACGATGAGGATGCAGCAAACGAGTCCCAAGATAGACAGACTGCATCCCCGGATACGAATGGTTGATGGCATTCATGAAACGCGTGCGTCTCGATGACGAACTGATTTCACAGGGCATCTGCGCCGATCGCGCGGATGCCCTTCGCACTCTTATGGCCGGCTTGGTTTCGAGTGGCGGTGAGCGTTTGACCTCCCCGGGGCTCAAGGTGACGCCGGGCCTGCCGCTGCACGTTAAGGGGCGCATTCCGTACGTTGGGCGCGGCGGGCTCAAGCTCGAGGGCGCGCTCGATGCGTTTGGGATCGATCCGACGGACCTTGCTTGCCTCGATGTGGGCTGCTCCACGGGCGGCTTTACTGATTGCCTGCTCAAGCGCGGCGCCGCGACCGTTGTCTCGGTCGACGTGGGCCGTGCCCAGTTTGACTGGTCGCTGCGCCAAGACGATCGCGTGACGCTCCACGAGCGCACGAATGTGACGCAGTTGCCCGAGCTCGGCTACGGCGGCGCTATCGACCTGGCCGTGTGCGATGTGTCATTTACGAGTATCGCGAATATCATCGACGCCGTGCTGGCGTGCCTGAAGCCTTCAGGTTCGTTTTGCACGCTCGTAAAGCCGCAGTTTGAGGCTCCGGCTGCGTTGGTGGGCGAGGGCGGTATCGTGACCGACCCTGTCGTGCGTGTCGACACGCTTGTTGCGGTAATCGAGTTGTTTGCCGCGAAGGGCCTCTTCCCGGTCGACGTGTGCGTGTCGCCCATTCATGGCGCCAAGGGCAACGTCGAGTTTTTCCTGTACGGCACGAGATTTGCCCCCGGCGAGCGCGCCGATGACGAGTTGCAATCCCAGGTATCGGCTTTGAGCGAGAAAGCGGCAACGCTATGAAGGTCTTTCTGGTTCCCAATTACTACAAGCAAGAGGCGGTCGAGAGCGGTCTGATGCTCGAGCTTTGGCTTTCGCGCCAAGGCTATGAGGTCGCATGGGCTGCCGACCAGCGCTCCAAGATTCAGAGCACGCCTGATGTTGACGATGCCGACCTGGTCATTACGCTCGGCGGCGACGGCACGTTGCTGCGCGCCGCCCGTATCCTCAATTACCGCGAGATTCCCATTTTGGGGCTTTCCTATGGTCACCTGGGCTTTTTGACGGCGGCCAGTCCCGAGGAACGCGATATTTTGCAGGTTGTGAGCGATGCCCTGTCCGGTGAGCTCCACGTAAGCCGCCGCGCCACCATCGCCGCGGATATCGTCTCGGTGCGCGATGACGGCACGAAGGACGTCGTGCGCACGTTTGCTCTCAACGATATGGCGCTCACGCGCGGGCCCCTGTCCGATATGGTCGAGTTTGACATCTCGGTGTCTGGCCATCATATCGATCGCCTGCGCGGTGACGGTGTCGTCGTGTCGACGGCGACTGGCTCCACCGGCTACGCGCTTTCTGCCGGCGGCCCTATCGTGAGCCCCGATTACACGGGCATGGTTTGCGTGCCCATCGCTCCGCATACCATTCAGGCTCGAGCCTTCTTGACCTCGCCAAGCGATGTCGTCGAGATCTTTATGTCCGATGACCGCCCGAGCGTGCCGGCCATCGCCATCGACGGACAGTTTATCACCTGCGACGGCACGGTCGAGAGCGTGGCCGTGCGCCGCGGTCCCGGCGATGTGCTGCTGCTGGACTACGGCCCCGAGAGCTTCTACAACTCGGTGAGCCGCGTGTTCTACGGAGTGCGTCATGATCGATGAGCTGCAGGTTTCCAACATTGCGCTCATTCGCGAGGCGACGTTGGTGCCAAGCGCGGGTCTAACGGTTCTGACCGGCGAGACCGGTGCCGGTAAGACCGCACTACTCTCGGCGCTCAAGCTCATTTTGGGCGAGCGCGCGGATTCGTCGACGGTGCGCGAGGGCGAGGCGCTTGCCAGCGTCGAGGCGCGCCTGTTCGACGGACCGCACGACACGGAGGGCTTTACCGTACAGCGCAGCCTTTCTGCCGAGGGCCGCAGCCGCGTAAAAATAGACGGCCGCATCGCCAGCGTGCGCGAGCTTTCGGAGCGCGTCGGCGTGATGATGGACCTGTGCGGTCAGCACGAGCATCAGCGCTTGCTCGATCCGGCGCACCATGTTGCCATGGTCGATGCCTGGGCTGGGCGCGCGGCACTCGAGGCGCTGGAAAAGTACCGTGTCTGCTTCAAGGCGTCGCGTGCGGCTGCTAAAGAGGTCCGTCGCGTTGAAGAGGCCTCGCGTGCGCAGGGGAGTCGCATCGAGGAGGCGCGCTTCGCCCTGGAGCGCATCGCCGAGGTCGATCCCAAGCCGGGTGAGTATGAGGAGCTCGAGGAGCAGTTGCCGCGCTCCGAGCATGCCGAGGTTCTGGTGGCCACGGCCAACGATGCCCATGCATCGCTTGCTGCCGAAGGGGGAGCGCTTGATGCCGTGAATGGCGCCGTGGCAGAGCTGTCGCGCATGGCAACTGTTGATCGCAAGCTGGGCGACATCGCCGATGCCCTTTCGGATGCCTGCATTTCGCTTGAGGATTGCGCCAACGAGTTGCGTGCTTATCGCGATGGCGTTGCGTTTGACCCTCGCGAGCTGGCTCGTATGCGCGAACGGTATTCCGACCTCAAGGGTCTGCTGCGTCAGTGGGGTCCCACCATGGACGATGTATTTGCCATGCGCGATCGCTCGCAAGAGCTGTTGTCGCTGGTAGACGATGGTGATGAGCAGATCAAGAAGGCTCGCGAAGCGCTTGGCGCGGCGGAGCGTGAACTGTTCGCCGCCGCCAAGGCGCTTAAGCGTGCACGCAATACGGCGGCCCCGCGTTTTTGTCACGAGGTGGGTCGTCAGATGGCACGCCTGGAGATGGGCGGCGCTGAGCTGGTCTGGGAGTCCCGCGATCTCCCTCGCGCTGAGTGGACACTCGCGGGCCCTTCGAGTTATGAGCTGCTATATCGCAGCGGCGCCGGCTTGACACCTCGTCCCTTGCGCCGCATTGCCTCGGGCGGCGAGCTGAGCCGCGTGATGCTGGCGAGCAAGGTTGTCCTCGGTAATGCGGACGGCGTGGATACACTGGTGTTCGACGAGGTCGATGCTGGTGTCGGCGGCTCTACGGCTCGTGCGCTCGCGGGCGTGCTGGCAGATCTCGCCGCTACGCATCAGGTGATTGTCGTAACCCACTTGGCGCAGGTCGCCGTCATGGCTGACAAGCATTATGTCGTCAGCAAGGAACCGGGCGATGTTCCCCAGACGCATTTGGGCGAGGTAACCGGCGAAGCGCGTACTGCCGAGATCGCCCGCATGTTGAGCGGCGATCAGTCCGAGGCAAGCTTGGCCCACGCAAAGCAGATGCTCGAAGAAGCTCGAGGTTAGGTCGTATCAGCGGTGTTGGTGGGACAAAATAGACTGAAATTTTTGTCCCACTACGCGTTTTACTCCACAACCTTATCCGGCTGGATGAGTTCCTCGTAGTAGCTGATGTGCTCACGGGCGTCTTCGATCTCTGGCAGCAAGAAGTTGTAGATGACCTCTATGATCATCGTTGCGCTGATCTTGGAGAATGCGAAGTCGCCCGTTGTGAGTAGCGCCTCGTGATTGACGGTATTAAAGGTGTAGTCGGCTAGGCGCGCAAGTGGAGACTTGCTGTCGCTGCTGATGACGACCACGGTGGCACCGCAGTCGCGAGCCGCTTTTGCCATGCGATTCAAACGGCGCGACTTGCCGGAGTTCGAGATCAGCACGATAACGTCGCCGGGGCGCAACGTGAGCGCAAAGCCGATTGATGTCTCGCTGATGGTGCTTGCCATGCAGCGAAGGCCCAACTGCGAAAACTTAAATGTCGCATCGAGCGCGACCGCGTTCGTATTGCCCACGGCGGCGAACTCAATAACGCCGGCATTCTTAAGCGCGTGCACAACAGCGGCCAACGTGTCGTGATCAATGCCGTCGATGGTCGCATTAAGCTCACTCACCTTGGCGGCGAGGATATTTTTAAGGCTCTGCTCCATGTTGTCGAGCGAGACCTCGTCGGTCAGGCCCTCGTTGCGCTGACTCTCCAAGTCGCGCGCCAACGAAAACTGAAAGCTGCGGAAGCTGCCAAAGCCCAGCTTGCGGCAAAAGCGTGAAACCGTCGCCTCGGACGTGGCAGCGGCTCGTGAGAGCTGGGCGGCCGTCAGGCGCGGCGCCTCGGACTGGTGCTCCAATATATAGTCGACAATGCGCTGCTCGGAATCGCTGTACCCTTTGTGCGTGCTAATAAGGGAGAGCGCGCTCTTGCTGCTATCGGTCATGGATGGCTCCTGGTTGGCATGAAAATCGGACTCGTTTTTCATGCCATAGTATATGGGCAGTTTCAATTACAAGATACACCTTGCCGTTTCAAGTGTTGATGGTAAACTTTCACTTACCGTTTACGGTTATGAAAGAACCTTTCACCGGAGAATTGCGCCTTGTCTCTTCTCACGCGGACGGTAGGTTGGTATCTTTCAAGTGTGGAAAAACGCGCATTGAAGCGCGTATAGGGGAGCGCCCGCGGGCGCTGTACTCAAGAAGGAGGGACACATGGCTAAGTTTGACATCATCGCCGCGACCGGTTGCCCGACCGGCATTGCGCACACCTTCATGGCGAAGGAGGCGCTGGAGAAGGCAGCTGCCGAGCGAGGTCTGACCATTAAGGTCGAGACTCATGGCCAGGTCGGTGTCGAGAACGAGCTCACGAAGGGTGAGATCGCCGGTGCCAAGGCCGTCGTCGTCGCAGCCGATAAGGATGTCCAGGCGGAGCGTTTCGCCGGTAAGCCCATGGTTTCTGTTGGTGTTTCCAAGGCCCTGTCCGTCGAGGCCGCCGGTAAGCTGATCGACCGCGCTCTCGCCGCCAAGGGCGACGACACGGTTGCGGCTGCTGCCGATGTTGAGGACGAGGTCGAGGAGAAGGAGTCCATCGGCCACGTCATCTACAAGCACCTCATGAATGGCGTCAGCCACATGCTGGTCTTCGTCGTTGCCGGTGGTGTTCTGACCGCCATTTCGTTCCTGTGGGGCATCACGTCCTTTGATTCGACGGCTGCCGACTACAACAGCTTTGCCGCGATGCTCAAGATTATCGGCGGTATCGCCATGAACCTCATGGTTCCGGTGCTCTCCGCTTACATCGCCGAGTCTATCGGCAAGCGCCCGGCGCTCGTCCCCGGCTTTGTTGCTGGTATGATCGCCATCCAGGGTCTTCCCATCAACGCCGATACCGGCATGATCGACGCTGGAGGCTCGGGTGTGGGCTTTGGCTTCCTGGGCGGCATCGTCGGCGGCTTCCTCGCCGGCTATGTCATTTTGCTGCTCGAGAAGGTTTTCTCTAAAATTCCCGCGAGCCTTAATGGCCTGAAGGCAATCTTCCTGTATCCGCTGTGCTCCACCGCCATCGTCGGCCTGGTCATGCTCGGTATTTCCGGCCCCATGGCTGCCATTAACCAGGGCATGATGGATTTCCTGCAGAGCCTCGGTAACTCCGGTCCGGTGATCCTTGGCCTGGCCATCGGCTGCATGTGCGCCTTTGATATGGGCGGCCCGGTCAACAAGGCTGCTTACGCCACTGGTACCTTCCTGCTCGGTACCGCTCTCGAAGCTGGCGTCGGCACCGAGACCTACAACTTCGGCACCAACTTCATGGCTGCCGTCTCCGCCGCCTGCATCGTTCCGCCGCTGATCACTACCTTCGCCGTCATCGTCGGCAAGAAGTACTTCAGCCAGGAGGATCATGACGCCGGTATCGTCAACCTCATCCTTGGTTGCACCCACATCACCGAGGGCGCCATTCCGTTCATGACCAAGAACATCTGGCCCGTCATGCCCATCATGATGCTCGGTTCTTCCATCGCTTCCATCCTGACCATCTTCTTCAACGTTCACGATCCGGCGCCCCACGGCGGCTTCCTGGTCCTGCCCGTTGTCGAGAACGGCCCGCAGTGGGTCCTCGCGATCCTCATCGGCGCCGTGGTCGGTGGCATCCTGTTCGTCGCCTTCAAGAAGTATGACTTCGAGAAGAACCAGAAGGCCGCTCCTGCAGCCAAGCCGGCTGAGGCCCCTAAGGCCGCTGCTGTCGAGGCCCCCAAGGCCGAGGCTTCCGACTTCGTGAAGGTCGAGAACGTCTTTGTCGCCGAGGACTTCGCTTCTCGTGACGAGGCTCTGAGCTTTGTCTCCAACCAGGCTGTCAAGGCCGGTATCGCCGGCGACGCCGACGCCGTGATGAACGCCTTCCTGGCCCGCGAGGCCGAGGGCACCACGGGCATGATGGAGGGTTTCGCCATCCCGCATGCCAAGTCCGACGCCATTACCGAGGCTGCCGTCATCGTCGTCAAGGACGAGTCCGGCGTGACCGGTTGGGACACCATGGACGGCGCTCCCGTCAACGTGGCCATCGCCCTGCTCATCCCGGGTGCACAGGCTGGCACCACGCACCTCAAGATCCTGTCCAAGGTCGCCGAGGCGCTCATGGACGAGGACTTCCGTGCCACCGTCAAGGGTTCCACCGACGCCGCCGAGATCGCCAAGACGATCAACGCCCGCCTGGTCTAAACCAGCAGTTAGCGAATAATATCGCCCCCTGCAACAAAGGCGGAGACCCTCACCAGGGCCTCCGCCTTTTTCATCTCCAAATAAGTTGCGGTGAAATAGGGACTGTTTAAACGATTCAACCCCAAATCCAGTCCCTATTTCACCGCAACTTACAGAAGGGTATAGATAGACCCCATCAACAGATCAACCAGGCGAACAAAAAATCAGCCAGAATTCCGTTCGCACGATATTGCTCTGGACCGACTGTGTTTCCGCAGCTTGCTCGCCCACAGGGGGCCGGGCGCGGGCTGTGATATTTATCGCGAGTTCCGCACGAGCCGAAGAGCACTTAATGTGCTCTTCGTGCGAGCAGGACTGTAGAGCAGGAAATCTCGCAGGCCGCGCCCGGCCCCCTGTGGGCGAGCAAGCGGACGACAAACACATCTGTCCAACAATTCGTGCGAAACATAATGAAAAACCGTTTGATGTGAGTTAATATAAACAACGTCGTGAATCTGACTCCTGCCGCATGCACGACAGGGGTTAAACACAAAAAAGGAGTCAATTATGGTTTCTGAGAAGGCTACTCTCGTCAATCCGCAGGGTCTTCACATGCGTCCGGCCGGCCTCTTCGCCTCCACCATGGGCAAGTACGCCTGCGACGTGACTGTCGTCACCCCCGAGAAGGAGGTCAACGGCAAGTCCCCGATGGCCCTCATGGCTGCTGGTATCCCCTGTGGCACCGAGGTTGAGGTTAAGTGCGACGGCGCTGACGAGGCCGAGGCTCTGGCTGCTGCCATCGAGCTCATCAAGAGCGGTCTTGGCGAGTAGAACTCAAACGGGTCGCATGTTGAACAATTAAGTTCATACTTGGGGGCGCAGTGACCTGTATCAAGGTAGCTGCGCTCTTTTGTCATGGATATGGCAAAACGCTTTATCACATGACACGGAGAGAGGAATGGGAATGTATCAGGGAGTCAACGCATCCGAGGGCATCGGTATCGGCACCGTCATGGTCGCCGTCGATCCCGACTTGACGTTTGAGCCGCACGCGGTTGCTGATTCGGCCGCAGAGAAGGAGCGTTATCAGACGGCTCTTTCGGTCTTCTGCGAGAAGACCCAGGCTCAGGCCGACCACATGAAGGAGACGGTGGGCGAGGCCGAGGCCGAGATCATGAGCGGACACATCGTCCTGGCTCAGGACCCGGGCATGACTGACGCCATCAACGCCGCCATTGACGGCGGCACCTGCGCCGAGCAGGCGCTCATGGACACCTCGACCATGTTCGAGAACATGTTCCTGTCCATGGACGACGAGATGTTCCGTCTGCGCGCGGCCGACATCGCCGACATCCGCACCGGTATTCTGGCCGAGCTGCTGGGCAAGGAGGTCGTCGACCTCTCCGTCCTGCCCGAGAACACCGTCGTTGTCGTGCACGACCTTACGCCGTCCATGACCGCCACGATCGATAAGGCCCACGTTGCCGGTATCGTCACCGAGACCGGTGGCCGCACGTCGCACTCCGCGATTATTGCGCGCGCCCTTGAGATCCCGGCTGTCCTTTCGGTTTCCAATAGCTGCACCGCGCTGCGCAACGGTATGACCGTTGTCGTCGACGGTGGCAAGGGTATCGTCGAGGCCGATCCCGACGAGGAGACGCTCGCCGCCTACACCGCCAAGGCCGAGGCCTTCGCTGCCGAGAAGGCAGCCCTCGAGGCCTTCCGTGGCAAGCCGTCCGTGACTGCCGATGGCATCAAGAAGATCATCGCCTGCAACATCGGTAACCCTGATGACGTGCCCAACGCGCTCGATCACGATGCCGAGGCCATCGGTCTGTTCCGCTCCGAGTTCCTGTTCATGGACTCTGCCGAGCTTCCTTCCGAGGAGGAGCAGTTCAACGCCTACCGTAAGGTCGCCAGCGCGCTCAAGGGCGCTCCGGTCATCATCCGCACGCTCGATGTGGGTGGCGACAAGGAGATTCCGTATCTGCACATGGTCAAGGAAGATAACCCCTTCATGGGCTTCCGCGCCGTGCGTTACTGCCTGGCCAATCCCGACCAGTACAAGGTCCAGCTCCGCGCTCTGCTGCGCGCTAGCGCCTTTGGTGACGTAAAGATCATGATCCCGCTCGTCACTTGCGTCGAGGAGGTCTTGGCTGTCAAGGAGCTTGTCGAGCAGTGCAAGGCCGAGCTGACTGAAGAGGGTCGCAAGTTCAACGAGAACATCGAGGTCGGCATCATGGTTGAGACGCCTGCCGCTTCGCTGCTCGCAGACCGTCTTGCCGAGGTCGCCGACTTCTTCTCCATCGGCACCAACGACCTGATCGGCTACACCATGTGCGCCGACCGTGGCAACGACACCATCTCCAACCTGTACCAGGTTTACTATCCCGCCGTGCTCCGCTCGCTCAAGAACATCATCGAGAGCGGCGTGAAGGCCGGCATCATGGTCGGTATGTGCGGCGAGGCCGCTGCCGATCCGCTGCTCGAGCCGCTGCTGATCAGCTGGGGCCTGGAGGAGTTCTCGATGAGTGCTCCGTCGATCCTGCGCGCCCGTAAGACCATCAGCCAGTGGACCAAGGCCGAGTGCGACGAGCTCGCCGAGAAGGCGCTCGCCTGCAACACCGCCGCCGAGGTCAAGGCACTGCTCGAGTCCGCAGCTCGCTAATTTGGTATCAGAGGTAACCGCGTGGTTGGAATGGGCCGGCCACGCGGCCCTCACATATACAGGGGGTACTGTAAATGTTCTACACGCTAACCGCTAACCCGGCTGTCGACATGACGGTTTCGAGCTCTCCGCTCGAGCCCGACGAGAACGTCCGCACCGGTTCGGCCAGCTACACGGCTAACGGCAAGGGCCTCGACGTGTCCTTCGCCTTTAAGAAGATGGGCGTCGACACCGTCGCGCTCGGCTTCTTCGCCGGCTTCACGGGCAAGTTCATCGTCGAGGAGGTCATGAACCTGGGTTGCCTCTGCCGCCCGGTCTGGACCGACGGTATCACGCGCATTAACACCTACGTCAACGATGGCCAGCACGAGTACGGCATCCTGAACCCTGGTGCTCCGATCACGCCGCAGCACCAGGAGGAGCTCTATAACATCCTGGACACCGCGGGCGATCTCGAGTGCCTGATCGTTTCCGGCTCCGTGCCTCCCAAAGCTACGCCCGACTTCCTGGCTCAGGTCATGGAGCACGCTCAGGCTCGTGGCGCCGACGTCGTCCTGGACCTGTCCTCCGACAAGCTCAAGGAGCTCGCTCACAAGAAGCCGCTGCTCATCAAGCCGAACCATCACGAGATGAAGGCCATCTTCGGCGTGCCGGTCGACACCGACGACGAGGTTCGCGTTGCTATGAAGATGGCTCACGACGCTGGCGTTCAGAACGTGCTGCTCACCCGTGGTAGCCGCGGCGACGCTTACTTCTCCAACGGCGAGGACATCTGGTACGCCAAGCGTGAGTTCAACATCAAGCTGGTTTCTTCCGTCTGCGCCGGCGACTGCACCCTCGCTGCGTTCCTGCACAAGTGGTACAGGGATCGCGACAACGTCGAGGAGGCCATGAAGCTCGCTATGGCCACCGGCGCCAACGTTGCCGAGTCCGTCGGCATCGGCGACTTCGGTCACGTCGACGAGTACAGCAAGCGCGTTGCTGTCCGCAAGCTCGATCGTCAGTAATCGAAACGCGACATATTCGTGCGCATGCGGCGCCCCGGTTTCGGCTGGGGCGCCTTTTTTGTTCCGTCATGGGGGAGAGGTGTCCTGCCGTACTTCATCGCTTCCACACCGTTCACCGAGTTGTCCTAGCCTTTTACCGATGGGTGGAATATACTTTCACCAACACGTTACTTCGTGAAAGGAACATTCATGATTTACACGCTCACTGCAAATCCCGCCATTGACTACAACATCTCCTGCGACGGCCTTGCTGCCAACACCGTCACGCGTACCCGTAACGCCGTCTACACGCCCAACGGCAAGGGTCTCAACGTCTCGTTCACCCTCGATCACTACGGTGTCGACACCACGATCCTGGGCTTTTTCGCCGGCTTCTCGGGCGAGTTTATCGTTAAGGGCGCCGAGGCCCTGGGCGTGCCCGTCAAGCCCGTTTGGACCGACGGCATCACGCGCGTCAATGTGTTCCTCAATGCCGGACCCGACACCGAGTACAACATGGTCAACGCCGGTGCCGCCATCAACGAGGCCAACGAGCAGGAGATGTTTGAGCTCATCGATTCGCTTGATGACATGACCTGCCTGGTCATCAGCGGCTCGCTGCCTCCCAACACTTCCGAGGGCTTCTTGGCCGAGGTCCTGCGCCGCGTCAAGGCCAAGGGGGCCGAGTTCGTCCTCGATATCTCGAGCCATCAGCTGGCAGACCTCATTGCCATGGAGCCGCTGCTGATTAAGCCCAACGACGACGAGCTGCTCGATATCTTTGGCATTAAGGTGAGCGGTGGCGACGACGAGTCCGTCAAGGGCGCGATGGCCGAGCTGCACGCCAAGGGCGCCAAGAATGTGCTGCTGACTCTTGGCGGCGCTGGTGCGTACTTCTCTAACGGCGAGCACATCTGGTTTGCCAACCGCACCTTCGACGTCAAGCTGCTGTCGACGGTGTGCGCCGGCGATTCCTCGCTCGCTGCCTTCCTGTCCGTGTGGCACGACGCCCCCGAGCGAGTCGAGGATGCCCTGCGCCTTTCGATGGCCACCGGCGCCAACGTGGTCGAGTGCCCCGGCTTGGGCGATTTTGCCAAGGTGGATGAATACAAGAAGCATATCGAGGTCCGCCAGGTCTGCTAGTTCCGGCACCTTGCCTGAATAGTTTGATTATTTCGCATCCGTCTTAGACTAGGACGGATGCGTTTTTGTTTATCGGACTTGCGTGTGCAGGGGAGGCTGTTTCTTGCTAGACTTCTTGCAGATGCAATCGACAACCAATTTGATAGCCGCAGGAGGCCACAGGTATGTGCAATGTTTCGCTCAACGGTACGCACCCGACCGATGCCTCCCTGCGCGTCCTTCGTGCGCTCGAGGCGGCCGGTCTTGAGGCCTGGTACGTGGGCGGTTGGGTGCGCGACGCCCTGATGGGATGCCCCAGCCACGATGTTGACATGTGTTGCAGCGGCCTGTGGCAGGAGTCCAAAGTGGCGCTCGAGGCCGCTGGTATCGCGGTCGTGGAGTCGGGCATTAAATTTGGCGGAATCACGGCTATTTCCGATGGCGAGCGTATCGAGGTCACCACGTACCGTCTGGATGGCTTTTACACCGATGGTCGCCATCCCCAGAGTGTGGAGCGTGCCGCCTCGCTCGAGGACGATCTGGCGCGCCGCGACTTTACCGTCAACGCTATGGCCTGGCATCCCGAGCGCGGGCTTGTCGACCGCTACGACGGCCAGGGTGACTTGGAGCGCAAGCTGATTCGCGCTGTCGGCGATCCCAAGCGTCGCTTTAACGAGGACGCCCTGCGCATGCTGCGTGCTGTGCGCTTTGCCTGCCGTCTGGACTTTATGATTGAGCCCGAGACCAAGCGTGCGCTTGCCGAGCGCGCGCCGCTGCTCGATGCCGTGGCGCGCGAGCGTGTGGGTATTGAGTTCGAGGGCATTCTTTCGACCGGTCATGGGGGAGACGCGATGCTTCGCTATCCCGAGCTCATCTGTGCCGCTGTGCCCGAGTTGGCAGCGGGTCGCGGGTTTGATCAGCGCAGTGTCTATCATGCGTTTAACGTCTACGAGCATATCGCCCGTGTGCTGACGGTGGCAGGGGAGCTGGCGCTGTGCGACGGCGTCGCGCCATCGTCGAGCCTTATGTGGGCGGCGTTTTTGCACGATGTCTCCAAGCCCGAGTGCTTTACGGTCGATCACGCCGGCAGCGGACACTTCTACGGTCATCCCGAGCTCGGCGCCAAGAAAGCGCGCGTCATTATGGATCGCCTGGCGCTCTCGCACGACTTGGTGCGCGACGTGTGCCTGCTCATCAAATACCATGACAAGCCGCTGCGCCCCGAGCGCTCCTGTCTGCTCAATATGATGCGCGCGCTTTCGGGTGAGGGCGTCGACACGGCCCGCCTGATTGACGAGCTCATGGACCTTAAGCGTGCCGACACACTTGGCAAGGCCCCGTCGTGCTTCTATTACGTTGAGACGATTGAGGAGATGCGCGCGATGGCGCACGAGCTGCTGAGGGCGGGGGAGCCCTATACGCTCAAGATGCTCGCCATCAATGGCGGCGACCTGATCCGTGCTGGAGTCAAGCCCGGGCCGGAACTGGGGCAGCTTCTCAACTCCGCCCTCGACGCCGTGATCGAAGACAACATTCCCAACGAGCGCGAAGCTCTTTTGGTCCATCTTAACTTGAATTAGCTACCTAGTTTACCTGCGTGTTCCATAACCTGCCGACAATTTTTTGGCAATTTGGAATTTCTTCTTGCGCTGACGTTTTTTGTCCCGTAATATATTTCCTCGCAGCACGGCAGTGCAGATGTCATGTGGCCCGTTCGTCTAGCGGTTTAGGACGCCGCCCTCTCAAGGCGGAGATCACCAG
>UQUG01000036.1 GCA_900544205.1 uncultured Collinsella sp. | reverse complement strand
TAGCACGGCGGGGCCAGCGGCAAGTCAAAAGACCATACGCCTACGGGCGAAGGACCACCAAACTGGGTTAGGCAACCGGGCAGATCTTCTTGAAGAGCTCGATGACGTCGTCGAGCGTTGCCTCGCGCGGGTTACCCGGGAAGCAGGCGTCAGCCATGGCGTCCTTGGCCAGGATCTCGATCTCGTCAGCCTTCATGGCCTCGCAGACGTGTGGGATGTTCACGTCGGCAGAGAGCTGCTTAACGGCGGCGATGGCGGCATCGGCGGCCTCGGCGGTGCTCATGCCCGTGGTGTCAACACCCATGGCGACGGCAACCTTGGCCAGACGCTCGGCGCAAACCGGCTTGTTGAACTCCATGGCGATCGGCAGCAGCATGGCGCAAGCGACGCCGTGCGGGGTGTCGTAGTGAGCAGACAGGGTGTGAGCCATTGCGTGGTCGATGCCCAGGCCAACGTTGGAGAAGCCCATGCCGGCGACATACTGGCCAAGGGCCATGCCCTCGCGGCCGGAGCCGGGCTGGCCGGACTTGGCCTCGGCGACGGAGTCACGCAGGTTCTCGCTGATCAGCTTAATAGCCTCAAAGTGGAACATGTCGGAGAGCTCCCAAGCGCCCTTGGTGGTGTAGCCCTCGATGGCGTGGGTCAGTGCGTCCATGCCAGTGGAAGCGGTCAGGCCGGCGGGCATGGAAGCCATCATGTCGGGATCGACGACAGCAACCTCGGGGGCATCGTTGGTGTCGACGCACACGAACTTGCGGACCTTCTCGGGGTCGGTGATGACGTAGTTGATGGTCACCTCGGCAGCAGTACCGGCGGTCGTCGGCACAGCGATGGTGAACACGGCGTGGTTCTTAGTGGGAGCAACGCCCTCGAGGCTGCGGACATCGGCGAACTCGGGGTTGTTGATAATAATGCCGATGGCCTTGGCGGTGTCCATGGAGGAGCCGCCACCGATGGTCACGATAGCGTCAGCCTCGGCGGCCTTGAAAGCCTCAACGCCGTCCTTGACGTTCTGGATAGTGGGGTTGGGCTTGATCTCGGAGTAGAGGCTCCAAGCGATGCCGGCAGCGTCGAGCTCGTCGGTCACCTTAGCGGTAACGCCAAACTTGACCAGATCGGGGTCGGAGCAGACGAAGATCTTCTTGTAGCCGCGACGCTGGAGCTCGCCGGGGATCTCCTTGATGGCACCGGAACCATGATAAGAGATAGTGTTGAGAACGAAACGATTAGCCATTGATAGCCTCCCATCGTGTGCGGGGCACCCATTACGCCCCGCGCTATAAGTCCCATCCTAACGCTTTTGAAACAAAAAACGCGTGAGAACGTCAAAGGTGTTAAAGCGTTTCAACAGAATAACGGAGCCCTAGTTCTTCCCTCCCGACAGCAGCGAAGGCTAGATTATAGGAGCAATCGCCCAAAGAATGCGACCGACTCAGTCTATAAATTGTTTCTGTTTTAGCAATATATGTTTGACAATACGTTTATAAAAAGATACTTTGTAGTGAATAACATGCATGCAGCAAATAACGTCATTCATTTTGTTAGAAATTGCCCATGCGGTTATTGCAGCTGCATCTACTGCAACGTACGGCGTAATTCTCCGCACGAAGCAGAAGACGGTTCCAATTCGATCGAGGCGATGACACATGGTGGCTAGTGGTCCTAAATCGAGCAAGACGGCTACAAACGAATATCGAATCTCAATTGAAGGTAACCCTTATCCGCATACTCTGGCTCTCATCAACCCAGCGGGAGACAGCCTCAACATCAAAAAACATGGGTTCACGGGTCCACTAGGACAGCTATTGAGTCTTAAATATACCGTTTATGACGATGCAAATGAAAAACTCTTCACTGTCGTCGACGGTGGTTTTAGCAACATGCCCAGGGTTGCGCTCATCATCGAACACGAGGAAGTTGCGGTGTTTGATTATGGCCTAAACAGACTTGAGATGAAGTGCATAACGAACATACCGAATTACACAATAAAAGGTAACTTCCTATTTGGAGATTACGATATATTCAGCCAACGGGAAGTGAAACTATCTTCAGTTATCGTCCTTCAATGTGATAAACAATCGTGCTTTAGCATACAGGTTTTGGATAAAGCCGAATTAGCCGCCGCAATTGGAATACCTACAGCCATTGCCCTTCTTAGGGCTCGGATTGAAGAGCATCTCGAATAAATCGCAAAAAGCAGTTCGTAACAACATTCAGGAGCTAGATAGTTTTTCTGGCTCCTGAATGTTGTTACGAACATGCACCTTAGCGCTTAAGACTCGCGGTCTGCCAGTCAGCTATGATGCGGGCCCATTTCCTGTGCAAGTCGCGCTCGCGGTCGATAAACATGATGGCAAACGCGATAAACAGCAGCACGCTCGCCACGACGATGGCGTGCAGGCCCATGCGCTCAATACACCAGTTGCCCAGCACAGCGCCAAACACAAAGGTAAAGATCACTCCAAAGTACAGCAGGCCGTTTTCCAGAAAGCCGCGCTTGTGGGTGATGATGTAGTCGTCCACGTTTTGCAGCGCATTGCGCAGGTTACCGATGCACATGGTCGTGGCGATGCCGTGACCGTGGATCTTGCGGAAGCTCTCGACCTGCATACCGCAGGCAAATGAGGTAAGGCAGTTGGCAAGCAGGTTGAAATCGCCGCCCGGGATAAAGCTCACGCCCAGCAAGATGACGGCTTCAAAGAACACCGTCACCTGGCGCCAGTGAATCACGCTGCCAAAACGCTCGTGTACCAGGTCGGCAAGCATAATGCCCACAGCAAACGACACCACAGGGAAGAAGTAGCGCCCCGCCAGCGCCCAATTGCCCTCCGAGATGCTCACGCCCACCAGCAAGATGTTGCCCGTCTGCGCGTTTGCGAAAACATGGTCGCGCCCAATGTACGAATACACATCCATAAAGCCACCGGCGAGCGCCAAGATGATGCCCAGCTCAATAGACTCCGATATCTGTTTGGCACGCTGCATCGTCGTGCATCCTCCTTGTTGACGACTCTCTCGTGCGTTGGCGGAAACATAGCCGCCGTTCATACTGTAACCCATTGACAACATGGTGTGCGCGCGAGACAGCTTCCCCAACGCGCAGACACACAGTCTGGAAACAAACGGCGCCCGCATCGGCACGCCGATCCGCCAGCCCATGTACTCCACCAGTCTTTTTAGCCCCGTCCCAAAAAGACTGGTTACAATTACGTGCAGCATACAAACAACGGGAGGAATCGTGGCAAAAAAGCCCCAGGACGCTCAGCACAACCAGCACGGCAAGCATGCCCAGCGCGGCCAGCAGCAAAAGCGCGGCGGCAAGGCCCAGGGCGGCCACGCCACTCATACTCCGGCTGCGCCCACCCGCCCCTGGCGTCCGGGCCGCGATAAGTTCCTCCCCGTCAGTCGCGCCGACATGGATGCGCGCGGCTGGGACCAGTGCGACTTTGTCTACATCTGCGGTGACGCCTACGTGGACCATCCCAGCTTTGGCATGGCTATCATCAGCCGCGTCCTCGACGCGCACGGCTACAAGGTGGGCATCATCTGCCAGCCCGACTGGACCGACCCCGCCAGCATCACCGTGCTCGGCGAGCCGCGTCTGGGCTTTCTCGTCAGTGCCGGCAACATGGATTCCATGGTCAACCACTATTCGGTGACCAAGCACCGCCGCCACACCGACGCCTATACCCCTGGTGGCGAGGAGGGGCGCCGTCCCAACCGAGCCGTCACGGTCTACGGCAACCTCATCCGCCAGACGTTCAAGGACGCCCCCATCATCATCGGCGGTATCGAGGCAAGCCTGCGCCGTCTAGCCCACTACGACTACTGGCAGGACAAACTCAAGCGCTCGGTGCTGCTCGACTCGGGCGCCGACATCCTCATCTACGGCATGGGCGAGCACGCGATTGTCGAGATCGCCGACGCGCTCGACGCGGGACTGCCCGTCGATCAGATTACCTATATCAATGGCACCGTCTACCGCACCAGCTCGCTCGACGAGGTCTACGACTACGACCTGTTGCCCAGCTGGGACGACCTTACCGCCGACAAGCTCAACTACGCGCGCAGCTTTAACGTGCAGCAGCAGAATATGGACCCCATCACCGGGCATCGCCTGGTAGAGCCCTACCCCAATAGCGTCTATGTGGTACAGAACCCGCCGTCGGCGACACTCACCACCGACGAGATGGACGAGGTGGCCGAACTCCCCTACGCACGCGACTGGCATCCCGATTACGACGCGGCGGGCGGCGTGCCGGCCTTTGCCGAGATCAAGTTTTCAATTAGCTCCAACCGCGGCTGTTTTGGCGAGTGCTCGTTTTGCGCCCTCACCTTCCACCAGGGTCGCGTGCTACAGATGCGCAGCCACGACTCGATCATGCGCGAGGCCGAGCTGCTCACGCACGACCCCGAGTTTAAGGGATACATCAACGACGTGGGCGGACCGACGGCAAACTTTAGCCGTCCCGCCTGCGACAAGCAGCTCAAGCACGGCGTGTGCAAGAACAAGCGCTGCCTGTGGCCGAGCGTATGCAAGAACATGGTGGTCGACGAGAGCGGCTACACGCAGCTGTTGCGCGACCTACGCCAGCTGCCGGGCGTCAAAAAGGTCTTCGTGCGTAGCGGCATCCGCTTCGACTACACCATGGCCGATGCCTCGGACGAGTTTTTGCGCGAGCTGCTAGAGCACCATGTCTCGGGCCAGCTACGCGTGGCACCCGAGCACGTGAGTGACGCGGTGCTCTCTGTGATGGGCAAGCCAAGCCGCGCCGTCTACGATGCGTTCTGCCGTAAATTTGAACGTTTGAACCGCGAATACGGACTCAAGCAGTACGTGGTGCCGTATCTGATCTCGAGCCACCCCGGCTCGACCATGAAGGAAGCCGTGGACCTTGCCGAAGCCGTGCGCGACATGGGCTACATGCCCGAGCAGGTGCAGGACTTCTACCCCACGCCGTCCACCATGTCGACCTGCATGTACTACACCGGCGTGGATCCGCGTACCATGCAGCCGATCTATGTGGCGCGCGACCCGCATGAGAAGGCCATGCAACGCGCGCTCATCCAGTATCGCAAGCCCGAGAACTACAAGCTGGTGCGCGAGGCGCTGGAAAAGGCTGGCCGCCGCGATCTGATCGGCTACACCAAGCACTGTCTAATCCGCCCCGTGCCGCCGCGCCCGGGCGAGACGTCTGCTGGCGGTGGGCATGGGACCGGTAAGAAGGGCGGCAAACCGCACGGTGGCGCTGGCGCCGCCGGCAAGGGGCCCAAGGGCAGCAAGGGCCACGGCGGTATGTCGCGCGCGCAGAACACCGCCGGTCGCAATCGCGCGGCCCAGGGACGGCAGGGCGCCAACGGAGGCGGGCGTCGCAACTAGGGCAGCGGTGCGCTCGCTGCGTCCATCCCACACGCGTGGTGCAGCGAGCGCATTGCCTCTACCAGCACAAAGCCGGCGATGGCAACCGTGACCACCACGTCGAGCGGCGTGTTCACAAACCACAGCAAACCCATGAGGTACGACCCGGCGTTAAAGGCAAAATGCAGCAGGATCGTGTAGCGGAGCTTTCCGGTGGTCACGAGCACCCAGCCAAAGACCAGACCGGCGGCACCCGCGTAGCAGCCCTGCACCCAGTTCATGTGCATAAAGCCGAAGACCGCCGCCTGCAGTACGATTGCCGCGGCGACGCCCCAGGTATTCGGGGCCGCCCAGGGCACCATGGCGACGTCTTGCGCCCGTGCGCGACGCCGGCGTTTCCAGAGCGGACGGCACTGCGGGTTAAATGCTCGGAGCAAAAACTCAAAAATGATACCGCGCACCAGCAGTTCCTCGCAAAACGGAGCGCCGAGCACCGTGGTCAGGACGGCCAGATAGCTCGTGTCGCCCATGCCCGTCTCCTCGACAAGCTCGCTGTAATCGGCCGCCGCCTCGGGCAACAGCGACAGCACAGCGTCGGTCACGTAGCCAACGACCACCTGCAGGGCAAGGCCGATCACGATAATGCAGGCGATGCGTTTCCACGCCCCACGCGCTCCCCCGCCAAGCGGGCGCTCGCCCTGCCAGCGCGCCATAAACGAGCGCGGCCACAAATAACGCCACCACAGCAGCGCCATCAAAAACGACGCCGTCTGAGCGGCAGCCTGAAACCATTGAATATCGAGATTGTCGATCGGGAAACCCGTCAGTGCCGACACGATGTCCAGCGCGGAGAACAAAACAATGCTCAGGGCAATATCGGCAGCGACGACACCAAAACAGGCAAGCGCCCAAACCAGCGCATTGAGCATGCCAACCTCCTCAAAACCCGGCACTTGGGGACAGTCATTGTTGATGAGAATCGGGCGCAGCGCCAAAAGCCCCGTTGGGCGAAATGTCGAACGGGAAGGTGCCGCAGCGATTGAACGCGGCGATAAACATGCGGATGGCGTTGGACGGCGTGGTGCCCACGAGCTGGGTTGCCGCCGCGAAGGCCGCCTTTTCCTCGGGCAAGACCTTCGCGACAACCGGGGTCATGTGTTCTGCCATGGCGCTTCCTTTTTGAAACGACGGTGGTGCGGATAGATGCGGGCCACGCGGCTGGGCGACGGGCTGTGAAGGCAACCCGATTGGCCCGCATCCGGAGTTTGTTTCTGCTGCGTTGGTATTACTTGGTATTCCTAAGTATTACCCCGCAGATAGAATAGCACACCCGACCCCATGGGGGCGGAGGAAAACGAATCATTTTGTTGCTGAGTAGGTATTTAGAGCGTGATGATGTCCGAGATATCGAGGGCCTGAGCGTCGGCGACATCGTGCGATGCAAGCAGCAGCATACGGCCGTCGAGCAAGTCGAGCACGACCTCGGCGCATGCGTCGCGCGCAGCGGTATCTAAACCGGTAAAGGGCTCGTCAAGAATCACCGCGCCGCCCGGGCACAGCAGAGCTCGAGCGATCTCGACGCGACGGCGCTGCCCGCCCGAAAGCTCGGCCACGCGAGCATGTACATCGACCCCCGGCACCAGCAGGCGCAACAGGGCCGCAGCACTCGAGGCGTCCACGCGTGCATCGGCGCACACTAGCACGTTATCCAGCGCCGCGGCGGACTCGACCAAGCGTGCATCCTGAAACACCATCGAGCACGGCGCGCACTCCCCCGCTGCCAACGAAAGCAGCGTCGACTTGCCCATGCCCGAAGCGCCCATCACACAGATACGCCCACCCGCGGGCACGTTGAGCACCAGACCATCCAGCGCCGGCGCCCAGGGCGCGCGATCGCCCACGGCAAGCGCAAGCTCCGCTGAAGTGCCATCGCTCGCAGCCCCCGCACGCCCACGCAATCCATGCCCATGCGCCCGCACGGCAACATGCCACGCCACGGGCCCCGAAACCCGCAGCAGCCACACTAGCACGCGCTCACATGCCCACGATGCCGCCACGACCAACACGGTCCACGCCAGCAGATCTGCCGTCTCAATCAAAAGCTTTGCCTGATAGATGCGCTCACCCACGGTGCCCGTCGCCATGCCGATGAGCTCCGCCGCCACACCGGCCTTCCAATTCATGCCGATCACGGCGCGGGCGCACGAAAGCACAAACGGCAGGACTTCGCGCCAGGTGTGAGCGCAAAACAGTCGCCAGCCCCGCACTCCATGCAGACGAAACATCTGCTCCAGTGACTGATCAACCTGCGTCAAACCCTCGACCAGCGAGAAATATACGCCCGGCAGCGCCATCAAAAAGACCGCCGCGATGCTCACACGTGCCGACCCCAACCAAATGAGCAGCAGGACCACCACGCAGGCAACCGGCGTCGCCTTTACAAACGACAGTGCCGGAGCCACCAGGTGCGCAAACGCACGCGACCGCACCGAGACTCCCGCCAGCACGCCGCCGCACACCGCGGCAAGCGCCAGCCCGCCCAGAATCCGCACACCCGAGCCCATCAGAATCGCCCACGTGCTGGCATCGCACACCAGGCGCAGCAACGCCACCGCAACAGCGCCCGGCCCCGGCAAAATCAGCGGCTGCGCCACGAGACCCGCCACCAGCACCCACACGGCAAGCCAAAAGGCGGCGACGGCACCTGCTGCCGCCACCGCCTTCATACGCTCTGTCATTTGTCGAGCAAACGCACGCACGGGCTACTCCATGAAGTAGAAATCGTCAGCCGGGAGCTTGCCGCCCACGGCGCTCGCGTCCGCATCGGCCAGCACCTGCAGGTACCCACCGAGCGCCGCCTTCATATCCTTCCCCGTCTGGCACACGAGCATGCACCCGGGAATCGCCTTTTCGGCAATCGTGGCGTTATCCACGATGCCCGCATCGACCACGGCCTGAGCCCAATCTGCCGGCGCCGCATTGACGGCTTTCACGCTCGCCTCATGGCAGCGCAAGAATTCCGCCACGGCGTCGGGATGCTCCTCGGCAAAGGAACGGCGCACCACGGTCACGCCCGTCAGCAGGCGCGAGCCCGTGTCACCCGCCAGTTCGTCCCACACATCAGTCAGGCTCACCGGTGCCGACAGCTTGCCCTCGCTCTTGGCGATGGCAGCGGTCTTGAACGGCTCCGGCAGCACGCCCACGGCAGACGGATCGGCAAGCAGGGCCGACAGCACCTCGGTGGGCTCGCTCTTAAACTCGAGCGCCACCTGGCCGGTCAGGCCCGCGCGCTCCAGCAGGTAGTTCATGACGTACTCTGGCGTGGTGCCCTTGCCCGTCATGTAGACGGTGCGACCCGCCAGATCGCCAAACGAGGTCACACTCGCGTCGCCCGTCACCACGTTCAGCACGCCCAGCGTGTTGATGTCGATGACCTGCACCGCGCCCTCGGTCTTGTTGTAGAGCACGCTCGCCACGTTGGCCGGCACCAGGGCAATGTCGATATCGCCCTGAATGACCTTGGGCACAATCTCGTCGGCGGCGGTGTTGATCGCAAAGTCGAACTCATTGTCCGTCTCGCCATCGGCCGCCCGGTCCATAAACTGCACCAGACCAATCGAGGTCGGCCCCTTGAGCGAGGCGACGTGCACCTCGACCGGCTCTGCAGCAGCACCGGCGCCGTCTGTGGCAGCCGAGCCCGCGGCGGACCCGGCACCGGCAGCCCCGCCGCCACAGCCCGCGAGCGCAAGCGACAGGGCGCCCGCAGCGAGCGCCGAGGCAAACCCCCGGCGCGACATCTCAACATTAAACGCGCGCATCGCTAGCACGTCCCCTCGTTAGGCATCGTCCATGCGTGATGGTCGGTATGCAGCAGCTCCTCGGCCAGCGGCGAGAGCGGCTCGCCCAAGGACTCGCGGTAGCATGCCTGGACATCGGGATTCTCGTGCGAGAAGCGAATATCCGCAGCAGCATCCAAGCCCCACAGCACCTGGCCGCGCTCGGCTGCCAGCTCACAGCCGTCATGGATGGGCTGACCGCCGCCACCGACACAGCCGCCCGGGCACGCCATGACCTCAACGAAGTCATAGCTCACGCGGCCGTCGCGAATCGCGTCGAGCAGGCGGGCGGCGTTGCCCAGCCCGTGCGCCACGGCGACGCGTACCTTGGTGCCATCGATATCGGCCACGGCCTCCTTCCAGCCGTCCAGGCCGCGCACATCGGTAAAGAAGTCGGCGTCGGGGTTCTTGCCCGTCACCAGGTAATAGGCCGAGCGCACGGCGGCCTCCATCACGCCGCCCGTGGCGCCAAAGATCACACCTGCGCCCGTGCCAAAGCCCAGCGGCGTGTCGAGCGGCTCCTCAACCAGCGTATCCACGCTCACGTGGCTCGCGCGGACCATGCGCACCATCTCGCGCACCGTCAGTGCAACGTCCACATCGGGCGTGCCGTCCTCGCCCACCATGCTCGGCAGCGCGCACTCGGCCTTCTTGGCCGTGCACGGCATCACGGACACCACAAACAGGCGCTCGGGCTCCACGCCCAGCACCTTGGCGTAGTAGGTCTTGGCGATGGCGCCGAACATCTGCTGCGGCGACTTGGACGTGGACAGGCTGTCGACAAACTCGGGGTAACGCGCCTTCACAAAGCGTACCCAGCCCGGGCAGCAGCTCGTGAACATGGGCCAGCTGCGGCTGTCGCCCTCGCCCTTGGCGGCCTTACCCAGGCGCTCGAGCAGCTCGGAGCCCTCCTCCATAATGGTGAGGTCGGCCGAGAAATCGGTGTCGAACACGTACTCAAAGCCCACGCGGCGCAGCGCACAGGCCAGGCGCTCGACGGTGGCCTCATCGCGCGGAATGCCGAGCTCCTCGCCCCAGGCGCTACGCACGGCCGGCGCAATCTGCGCCAGCACGATCTTGTCGGGATCGGCGATGGCGTCGAACACGGTCTCGGTATCGTCACGCTCGCGCAGGGCGCCCGTCGGACAATGCGTGATGCACTGACCACACGCGACGCAATCGGTCTTGCCGATCGGCGCACGCCCGCGGGTGCCCACGGCGGTATGCGTGGCGCGGTTGGTCAGGTCCCAAATCCCTAAGCCCTGCACGCTCTCGCACACCTTGATGCAGCGCATGCATTTAATGCACTTGTCGTTATCGCGGATGATGGGGAAATCGAAGTCCCAGCCCTCGCGCGCCAGGTGCTGCTCGTACGGCAGATAGAAGATGCCCAGGTCGTTGGCGATGGTCTGCAGGTTGCAGTTACCACTGCGCACGCAGCTCGTACAGCGCGAGTCGTGTTGGGACAGTAGCAGCTGCACGTTGGTGCGACGCGCCTCGCGGGCCTTGGGGCTGTTGGTGTGGACCACCATGCCGTCGAGCACGTAGTTGTTGCAGGCGGCAACCAGCTGGTCGCAGCCCTCAACCTCGACCACGCACACGCGGCAGCCGCCGATCTCGTTTAGATCGCGCAGGTAGCACAGGGTGGGAATCTGGATACCGACGGACTTGGCCGCGTCCAGGATCGTGGTGTGCTCGGGCACCACGACCTCGCAATTATCGATAGTGAGCTTGACCATGTTGAGTGCTCCGCTTTCGGTGTTGTCGCTGACAGTGGGGTTGTTGGGCTCTACCATTCCAGGTTCCTCCCTCCGCGGAACGCGCCAAAGCCAAAGTGGTCGCAACGCAGGCAGCGGCTTGCCTCCTGGCGTGCCTCCTCCTCGGTAAGGCCCTGCTCGACCAGATTCCAATCGTGGATGCGCTCGCCGGCCTCGCGCTCGCCCAGCTCGCAGCGGCCGCACTCGTGCTTGCCCTTAAACTGCACGGTCGGCAGCTCAACGTCGAGCTTGATCTTGTTGTCAAAACCCAGATAGCGGTCGATATTTGCCGAAGCAACGCGGCCGGCGTTGATGGCCCGGATGACGGTGGCGGGACCAGTCTGGCAGTCGCCGCCACTAAAGAGGCCATCGAAGTTAGGCACGGCGCCATCCGAATCGGTGACGATGCAGCCCCACTTGCAGGCAACGCCCATCTCCTCAAACGGCTTGGAATCGATGTCCTGGCCAATGGCCACAAACACGCGCTCGCAGGGAATGACGCGCTCGGGCGTGGCGGCGGCACGCGGGGCCGGACGCCCACGACGGGGCTCGCCGATAATCTGCGGCTGCACGCGCAGGCCGTTCACACGACCGTCCTCGCCCGTCTCGATGGCGAGCGGGGCCGTCAACTCCAGCACCTCGCAGCCCTCGGCCTGGGCACCGGCGATCTCAGCGTCCTGGGCCGTCATATCGCAAATGCGACGGCGGTAGACGATGCTCACCTTTTCGGCACCGCAGCGCACGGCGGAGCGCGCCACGTCCATGGCCACGTTGCCGCCGCCGATGACGCACACGCGCTGGCCGCTCAGGTCAGGCAGTTCATCGTCGCCGATGGCGCGCAGCATCTTGACGGCCGACTCCACGCCGGGCGCCTCTTCGCCCGGAAGGCCGAGCTTCTTATCGCTGTGGGCACCGATGGCCAGGTAGACGGCATCGAACTCGTCGCGCAGGCGGGCAAGCTCCTCGCCGTTGACGGAGTGGTCGAGCTCCACGTCGATACCGGCGCTCAAGATCCAGTCGATCTCGGCCTGCAGGCGCTCGCGCGGCAGGCGGTAGCTGGGAATGCCGTAGCGCAGCATGCCGCCCAGGTGGTGGCGCTGCTCAAAGATGGTCACCTTGTGGCCCATAACGGCCAGATAGCAGGCGCAGGAAAGGCCGGCCGGACCGCCGCCGATCACGGCGATGCGCTTGCCGGTGTTGTCCACTACATGTGGCTTGTGGTCGTTGAGGTCGCTATGCTCAACGGCAAAACGCTTGAGGGCGAGGATGTTCATGGGGTCGTCGACCATGCCACGGCGGCAATGCATCTCGCAGGGATGCTCGCACACCAGGCCACAGACGAGCGGTAGCGGGTTGTTCTTGCGGATGACCTTGACGGCGTCGGCATAACGGCCTGCCTCGACGAGCGAGATGTAACCAGGAATGTCGACGTGCGCCGGGCAGCCCGAGACACACGGGACGCGAGCCTCGCGGTCAAAGCCGCAGGAGTGCTCGCGGATGTGGTGCTCAAAATCGTCGCGGAAGCCGCGAATGGCCGTGAGTGCCATGGCGCCAGCTTCGTAGCCGATGGCGCAGTCGCTCGAAAGGTAGATGGTGCGGGCCGTGCGCTCAATCAAGTTGAGCGTGGACTCGTCGGCGCGGCCCTCGAGCACATCGGCGAGCAGGTCGCTCAGCGCGCTTAGGCCCACGCGGCAGGGCGTGCACTTGCCGCAGCTCTGGGTGGAGCACAGGTTGACGAGCGCCGCCGTAAACTCAACGGGACACGGGGCGAGTGAACTCACCGCCAGACGACGTCCGAGTGCATCGTGCAGGTCGTCCATGACGGCCTGAGCGTGGCTGCGTTCCATTACGTGCAGTCGAGCCATAAGATCCCCTCTCACATGGCAGCCCGGAGGCGAGGCCGGGCGAAATTGCTACACGCACAACACTGACCTAAAAAGTTGTTAGGTCTCCACGCAGTTCGGCAGGCGGTATGAAATGTCACCATCAGCGGTGAAAATGAACATTATCGCAGATAAATGCCATATTTGATAAAACGCGTTACCAAACGACAATGCCCCGCCCACGCAATCACGTGGACGGGGCATTGCTCCAGGTATGCGGTCAGCGACCCTGTTGCTTTTACTTAAGCTCGGGCCAGTAACCCTTGTTGGCCTCGATCATGTCGTCGAGAACCTCCTTGGCGACCTTCATCGACGGCACGGTCTTGTTGAGCGTAAAGGCCTTAAGCGCCTTCTCGTACGAACCCTCGATCGTAGCCTCGACAATGAGCTTCTCGGAGTTCAGCTGCTGCATCATGAGACCCTGCTGGAACAGAGGAATGTTGTCGCGGCTGATGACCTCGGGGCCGTTCTTGCCAATGTAGGCAGGCAGCTCGACCATAGCGTCGTAGGGCATGTTGGGGATAGCGCCCTTGTTCTCGCAAATGACCAGGAAGCGCTGCTTGGTGTCGTTCTTCAGAGCGATAGCCAGATCGGCAATCCAGTCGCCGTGGCTGCCCGCATAGAACGTGCTCTCGTCGATCTCGCCCGTCTTCTCGTAATGGTCGATACCATCAAAGAGGTTCTTCTCACGCGTCTCCTCAACCTCGTTAGCACGGGTGCGCTCGGGGTTGGAGTGCTCGACGAACTCCTTCTGCTGCAGGTAGTAGTTCAGATACGTGTTGGGCAGGTACTCCGGGAAGCACTCCATGATCTCGTACTCGCCCTTCCAGACGTAGTACCAGCTGCCCTTGGTGTGGCGGTTCTGCTCGGGGTGCTCGTCGACGGCCGCCTCGGGCTTCTTTGCCATGAGCGAGCCCATGCCCTTGAGGTAAGAGTCGGGCAGCAGAATCTCATGCTCCTTGATGTACTCGCGCAGCTGCGGGAGCACCTCCTCGCCCTTGTGGCGGATCGAGGTGAACCAACCAAAGTGGTTGAGGCCAAAGTAATCGTACTCGACATCCTTCTTGTCGATATCGAGCGCGGCGCAAACCACGTCGATGATCGCGATCGGCATGTCGCAGATGTTGATGATACGAGCGTTGGGACGCAGCACGCGGCAGCCCTCGGAGACGATAGCGGCAGGGTTGGAGTAGTTGAGAATCCAGTAGTCCTTCTTGGCGTACTTCTCAACGTCATCGATCAGCTCGACCATGGGGAAGATGGTGCGCATGCCGTAGGCAAGGCCGCCGCAACCGCAAGTCTCCTGACCCACGCAGCCGTGACGCAGCGGAATCTTCTCGTCCTGTTCGCGCATGGCGTAGCCGCCCACGCGCATCTGGGCAAACACGAAGCTCGCGTCGGTAAAAGCCGTCTTTTTGTCGGTGGTCACCGTGAGCTTGATGTCCAGGCCGAGGTCCTCGTGCAAAATCCAGTCCACGAGCACGCCGATCTTGCGCTGGCGCTCCTCGTTGATGTCGTACAGACGAATCTCGTCAACGTCGAGCTCGTCCTTGCGCAGGGCGATGGACTTGACGATGCCGGGGGTAAAGGTGGATCCGCCACCACACAGAGTAATGATCATTGTTTACTGCTCCTTCTCAATTGCGTTTTCGACCTTGTCGCGCATCTCGGCGACCTTCATGCCAAAGATGATCTGGATATTATTGCCGTTGCGGTTGATGCCGCTGTTGGGCACGTGGTTGATGAGGTCCTCATTGATGAGGTCCGGGTTCTTAACGTTCACGCGGAGACGCGTAAAGCAGTTCTCGAGCTCCTCGATGTTGTCCTTGCCACCAAGACCTGCGACCAGGTCGGCAATACCTGCATCGACGCCCTCTGCGGGAGCCGCGGCAACAGCGCCCTGCTTCACCGCGACAGACGCGGCGGCCTCGCCCTCGGCAACGGACTCGGCAAGCTCGGACTCTTCCTCGCGACCAGGCGTGTGGAGGTTGAGCTTCTTGATAAGGAAGGTGAAGAGGAAGAAGTACAGAGCGGCGTTGACGACTCCAAGCACCAGCATAACCGGCCAGTTGGTCTTATCGACACCGAGGACCAGGTTGGAAACCACGATGTTGATGATGCCGCCTGCAGTCGAAGCGGGCACGGAGAGGACCTTGAGCAGGACCAGGAAGATGCCGGAAAGAACCGAGTGAACGACAAAGAGCACGGGAGCGGCAAAGACAAAGAGGAAGTCCATGGGCTCGGTCACGCAGGAGAGCACGGCGGTGATGATCAGCGGGATAATAACGGCCTTGGTCTTATCCTTGTTCCCCTTGTAAGCGGTGACGATAAAGGCGAGACCGATACCGATGTAGGGCCACAGGTTGTTGAAGGTGTAGCTGTTGAAGTAGGTGCTATCGGAGAAGGGCTGGCCCGTCATTGCCATCTCGGCGACACGGATGGGATAGGCACCGGCGATAACCTGATCGCCCAGCGTCAGGGTGCCGCCCACATCGGAGAACTGGAACGGGGTGTAGATGAGGTGGTGCAGACCGGTGGGAACGAGCAGCTTGTTGAGCATGCCGTAGATAAACAGGCCGATGTTGCCCGACTCCTTAATGATACCGGCAACGGAGGAGATGGCACCCTGAACCGGAGGCCAAACGATGCAGAACCCAGCGCCCATGATCCAGGAAATGATGATCATGATCAGGAACGGGAAGCGAACGCCCGAGAACATCGAAAGGGCAATGGGGAACTGCTTGTTCGAGTACTTGTTGAACACGGCACCGGTGATGCAACCGAGAATAATGCCGCCGAACACGCCGGTATCGAGCACCTGGATGCCCATAACGGTGGCCTGGCCGGTTCCGGTAAGACCGAGCATGCCGCTCGCATCGGCAAGAGAGCCGGTGGCGTTGAGCACGATGTTGTTAGCCTGCAGGAACAGGAAGAACGACATCAGGGCAATCAGCGAAGCATGGCCCTTGTTCTTCTTTGCCATGGCGCCGGCGATGCCCACGCAGAACAGAATCGAGAGGTTGTTGATGATAAACATCAGCGACTGATAGACAACGGCGCCCACAAGCTGGAACGGACCGGAGCCCAGTACGGGGACCAAAGCGCAGATGGTCTTGTTGGTCAGAATGATGCCCACGATGAGCAGGATGCCGGCAACCGAGAGATACATCATCGGCTGAACGATCGACTTCGCGAACACCTCCAACGGCGCTTTGAAATTGAACTTCTTTTTTGCGGTCATAGCGGTACTCCCCTTCCTTTTCCGCAAATTAAGACAGACGTGCCCTGGACAAGACCGTGAGCCTTGCCTTATATCAATCGATGCGTGGGCACGTTATGCCTAGAGACCAGGTTCTCCAAGCAGGTTAACAATGTGATATGCGAGATAACTCTTCTCAGCATCGGTAACGACAACGTTATAGGTAGACGACAAGTGGGCGGCTATGGCGTCCGCGCACGAGAATGCGCAGGGATACGCCGTTTCATCGATTCGGAACAGCGCGTCTCCGTTGATTTGCCCTGCCGTAGGATCGAGCGCTCGCTGTGCGAAAAACTGCAGGTGACGAACGAAACGTTCGTAAGGCAGCGAGGTGTCATCGAGGGTCGTAGCATAGCGCTTGGAAACAATCGCGAGCACGTCGCGAACAAGCTGGACCGAAACAATCAAACGATCGGAGCGTTGCGGCATGGCGGCGTTGACGATATGCAGCGTAATGAAACCCTGCTCTTCTTCGCTCATCTGAATGCCCATATACTCCTTGATAATCTGCAGCGCACGGCCCGCAAGTGCATACTCCTTGCGATAGAACTGCTGGATCTCGAGCAGCAACGGATTCTCACAGGAGACGCCCTTGCGCTCGCGCTCCAAAGCAAGGCTGATATGGTCTGCGAGAGCAATGAGAATCTTGTCGTTGATATCAACATTGAGCTCTCGACGGAGCATCTGAACAATGTCCTCGGCAATCACGAGGTTGACGGTGGGGATGGACTCCAAAAGATGTGCCAAGCGGTCAATCGTACGCGAATCCTGAGAAGTTCCCTCCTGCAACGCGTAGGTCTTTTCGATCGACGCCTCGTCGATGGCATCGCCGGCATGACGGCCAAAGCAGAGGCCTCGACCGATGACGATGAGCTCGGAGCCATCGTCCGAAGTGACCATTGCGACGTTGTTGTTAAAAACTCGCTTGATAACCACGGTACCCACCACAAAAATTTACTCGGAAAGCCAGATGACAGGCTCTTTAGCAGCAACAGGGCCGGAAGCATGCTCACGAAGAGTCGAGTTCTCCGAGCGCTCGCACACGATAACGAAGACCGTGGGATCAAAGCCGGCAGCGCGGACCGCGTCGAAATCGACCTCGACGAGGGGCTGGCCCGCGTCGACATGGTCACCCTGGGCAACAAGCGCGTGGAAGCCCTTGCCCTCAAGCTTAACAGTATCGATTCCGATATGCAGCATCACCTGAGCAGAGCTGTCGTCGGACATGATGCCCAGCGCGTGCTCAGTCGGAAACAGCGCCGCGACGGTGCCGGAAACAGGAGCGCACACCGTTCCCTCTTGGGGAACCACGGCAACGCCATCGCCCACGGCACGGCTGCTAAAAGCAGGGTCATTGGTATTTTCCAGATGAACAAGCTCGCCGGAAACGGGAGCGAGGATTTCGAACTCGGAAGCCGCAGTCGTCTGCTCATCCGAACCGCCCATCAGGCGAGAAAAGAAACCCATGGTGGCATGTCCCTTCATAAATATAGCCCAACCAAAATCAATCGAATGCGCCCCTTGAGACGCACGCGATCAAAGACTTTGGTTAGGCCCACGTCCAAGGGACTCGGTAACCTTCCGCATTTCTTTTCACTGAGGTTATTGTAGACAAGCCCAAAGCCGGAACAATCATTATGACCGGCGAACGGTATTTTTTCTCCGATACCTTGAATATCAACTTCATCCGAACACCTCCCATATTCATCCGTACATGTACGGATGAATATGGGAACCCGATACCCTGAGGGCCGGATCGGCCGGCCCCGGGAGATCGGAGGACGTCATGTCCGGAAAGAGCGGAAAGAGCGGGAAGGGCGCCGCGAGGGCGGTCCCGAGGGCCTACGGCAGGCTCACGAGGCACGAGCGGGACAC
>UQUG01000035.1 GCA_900544205.1 uncultured Collinsella sp. | reverse complement strand
TGAGGGGTGCAAGCAGCAGCTTCTTTTTCATGTTGTTCCTCCCAATGAGCGGCACCGCGCTTCCCAGACACGGCGCACGTTGTAATAAGGTAAGCCCATAGTATCCACTTATGAACACCCTCGGCAGTACGAAGGCGCGGTCGGTTCGTTTTAGTATCCGAACGGTCTGTAGACTTGCCCAACGTACAATAAACGCGTGCACCCGGTCTAATAAAAAGGGTGGCCGGACAATCCAACCACCCTAAAACATCCTCTGGACGTTACAGCTTACTTGCGGACGACCTTGACGATGACATCGCCGGCGGCGACAGCGGAGTCAGCCTCGACGGCGAGCTCGACGTCGGCGAACTCGGCAGTGTTGGACACAGCCACGACGACGCAGTCCTTGTAACCGGCAGCAGCGATCTTGGCGCGGTCAATCTTGAGCATGGGCTGGCCAGCCTTAACGACATCGTCAGCCTTGACGAAGCCCTCGAAGCCGTCACCGTTCATGTTGACAGTATCGACACCAACGTGCACCAGAACCTCGATGCCGCTATCGGACTGCAAGCCCACGGCGTGACCCATGGTGACGGTCACCTTACCGTCGCAGGGAGCGTAGACCAGATCGTCCTCGGGCCACACGGCACAGCCCTTGCCCAGAACCTCGCCACCAAAGACGGGATCGGGCACGTCGGCCATCTTGATGACCTTGCCCTTGACGGGCGAGCACAGCACGTCGGCGCCGGCAGAAGCAGAGATGGAGGCGGGAGCAGCGGCAGCAGCGGGCTCAGCCTTCTTCTTGAACATGTCAAACAGACCCATACGTTTTCTCCTCTTGATTAAGCGCAACGTAGTGCGCATGCCTACGGTAATTATAGTGCCAAATGGTTCAAATGCTAAGGTGGGGACTCGAATCGCGAGCCCTTCCCGGTAGCGCTCGTGGAATGGAGCGTCTCCTTTGCATTGCGAGTCGATAAGCCGAGTATCGTCTGCGCACGGGACGGGCAGAAGCGGGCGCACCAAACCCGATACTTCTTTTCGCTCTCGAGTCCTGTCGCCGCCCCGTCCCTGACACTTCCTGACACCGACCGAAGCGTGCCAAAATAAACCTGTCCCTTTTTGGTAGGTTTGGCGAGCGTGGATTTTTGGACGCTTAACTAGCGAACGTGGATAATCTCCCACTTTGAGGCCGTCACCGAGCCAAAAACGGGAGATTATCCGCTCTCATTTTGGATAACCCGCCCCCTGTACCAAGCCGAGCTCCTTGGTCAAGTAATAACGACTTCTCGTCATTAGATTATTCAAATCGACTCTAATAACTATTTTCGCCATAAACTCGTTATTAGAATTGATATGATTAGCCTAATAACGAGTTTCCGGCACTAAAGATATGGAGGGCGCGATGCAAATCGAGGAGAACGGCCAGGGAACGCTCCGCAATAATCTATCGGGGAAATTGGCTTACTATTCGTTTTTTCCAACGCCCTTGCAATCATTGAGGCAGCTAAACCTCACCGAGGAAACCTATCGCACGCTTTCCGCATGCTCACGAAAGCTTGGAGAGCTTGAAGGCATGCTCTACTTTGTTCCCAACGCCGACATGTATCTGACAATGTACGTGCGCAAAGAAGCACTCCTTTCTTCGCAAATTGAGGGAACCCAGTGCACGTTTGACGACCTACTTAGTCCATCGCAAACACAACTCCATCATAAAGATGTCGCAGACGTCGTGAATTACGTCCGTGCTGTCGACCGCGGCGTAGAACTGCTCAAAAAGATGCCCTTGTGCACGAGACTTCTTAGGCAAGTTCATGCAGTCCTGCTGGACGGAGTGCGCGGAACGGAGAAGAACCCAGGCGAGCTGCGCTCCTCACAAAACTGGATTGGCCCCTCAGGCTGCACCATTGCAACCGCATCGTTTGTCCCTCCAAACATTGAAGATTTGAGCAACACGCTCCAGGACCTCGAACGCTTTATCAATGAGCCTCAAGTCGAAATGGATCCGATTGTGCGGGCGGCGCTCGTCCATTACCAATTTGAAGCTGCCCATCCATTCCTAGACGGAAACGGTCGCCTGGGCAGGCTTCTCATTACATTTATGCTCATCAATGATGGCGTTCTTCATTCTTGCTTGTTCTATCCATCGTTCCAGTTCAAGAAAAATCGAAGCGAGTACTACCGGCAACTCACATCCGTAAGGGAGAGAGGCACTTACGAGGAATGGATAGAGTTTTTCTGCAACAGTCTTCTCGAGAGTGCGAAGGACTCGGTAGGGTCTTTAAAAAACCTTGTTGACCTCCATAACCGTTCCACAGCAACCATTACCGAAAATCTCGGAAGGACTGCTGCAAACGGGCAAAGGCTGTTGGGCATTCTTGAAGAGCACCCCATCGTCGACACCGCATTCATCGCTGCCCAACTCGATATCGGCAGGAGTACCGCGAGCTCGCTCGTCAAATCATTTGAAGAATTGGGTATCCTCCGTCCTCTCGACGAGTCAAGACAGAGATACCGGCAGTACGGGTATGAAGAGTATCTTTCGATTCTCAGGGAAGACGCCGAGCCGATTAGATAGGCATCGCAGCCCAGGCAAATTAAAGCGAGCGCGGATAATCTCCCACTTTGAGCCCGCACACAGGCCAAAACCGGGAGATTATCCACGCTCATTTCTGACTAGTCATTTAAGAACGTCCCCAATGACTACTCTAAGAACGTCCCCAATGCCCACCAATTCGGAGCAAGACGACGCCGCAGGTAGAGAACGGACAGCGAGCGGGTCGCATTTGAGACAAAGTGACGTGAAACGAAAGGGCGCTGACCTTCTGGTCGCGCCCTTGAAGTTGAACGTCAGATTGTCCAAATGCGGCCCGCGCAGCGTCGAGCAGTTACGGCGTTTGGTAAAACGCCGTAACTACTCCTGAGCTCCGTACTGCTCGTAGTAGGCGTCGATGGCGGTCTTGAGCTCGTCATCGATGACAACCTTGCCGTCGATCTCGTGGTTGTAGAGGGTCTCGACGACCTCGGCCATGGAGACGATGCTCGCGACGGGGAAACCGTACTTGGCCTCGATCTCCTTCTGCGCGGTGGTCACACCGCCCTTGCCGACCTCCATGCGGTTGAGGGACACGATCAGGCCCTTGATCTCGACATCGGCAGCAGCCTTGACCTTGGGATAGGTCTCGTCGATGGACTTGCCGCTGGTGGTAACGTCCTCGACCATGACCACACGGTCGCCGTCCTTGGGCTCATAACCCAGCAGGTTGCCCTTATCGGCACCGTGGTCCTTGGCCTCCTTGCGGTCGCAGCAGTACTTGACCTCCTTGCCGTACAGCTCGTGGTAGGCAATTGCGGTCACGACGGCCAGCGGAATACCCTTGTAGGCCGGTCCAAACAGCACGTCAAAGTCGTCGCCAAAGTTATCGTGGATGGCCTGGGCGTAATACTCGCCCAGCTTCTTGAGCTGATAGCCCGTCACGTAAGCGCCGGCGTTCATAAAGAACGGGGACTGACGGCCGCTCTTGAGCGTAAAGCTGCCGAACTTAAGGACGTCGGACTCGACCATAAACTTGATGAACTCTTGCTTGTAAGCCTCCATGCGGGCTCCTCTCGTAATCGCGTGCGTGCTCTTCAGTTTAGCGCAGGCGAGGCGTCGATGTGAGCGCGCTTTGGGGCCACGGCATTCTGTAAAGGCTTTGTCAGGGGGAATGGTTTTCCGAACAATGGGGTTGACATGTCAAACCCCCTCATCAAGAATACGGGCGGATTAAAAAGGGGTACGAGATACCCAAAGCGCGCTGCGCTCAGCCTTTAGGAGGTGTGCCATGGAAGGCAGTCCTAGTCGAAAAACCTGCATGTCGCCCTCGGCACGCCGCGAGGACTCCGCACACGCATAAACGCCACCGGCAGATCGCCAAAACCACCGCAAAGGCGCGCTGCACCCTTTGTGGGCTCAAGAGCTTGACGTGAGCGACATCTAGGTTTTTTGAAGCAAATACGACACGTACGCTAACTCCCCTCAACAAGGAGGACCCTATGCTGATGCTCAAAACCGTCACGGTACTCGAAGCCATCTCCAAGCGCCGCCGCACGGCGCGCCCTGCCGCTCATACCGGCCTGTCCAAGAACACCATATTCGCCGCCACCCATAGTGCCGAGGACGCCCTCGTACTGCTTGACGCCACGGCAAACGGCCTCACCGTCGAGCAGGCAACTGAGCGCCTGAACGCCGTCGGCCCCAACACCATCGAGGCAACGACCAAAACGCTCGCCCGCCGCATCGCCGACGCCTTCATCGATCCCTTCGCCGGCATCCTCGCCGCGCTCGCGCTGGTCTCGCTCTACATCGACGTGCTCGCCGTACCCGAGCCGCAGCGCGACCCCTCCACGGTCATCGTCATCGGCATCATGCTGCTGGTATCGGGCGGTATGAAGTTTATCCAGGAAGCCCGCAGCGGCAATGCGGCCGAGGCCCTTAAGGACCTGGTCTCCAACACTTGCACCGCCCTGCGCGACGGCGGGCGCATCGAGATCCCCTTCGACGAGCTCGTCCCCGGCGATGTAATCCGCCTCTCTGCCGGCGATATGGTGCCAGCAGACGCCCGCATCATCACCGCACGCGACCTGTTTGTGATCGAGTCCGCCCTCACCGGCGAAAGCGAGGCCGTCGAGAAGACCGCCGTCGCCACCGTCGTCGAAGGCGCCGACAGCTCCACGCTGCCGCTCTCCGCCTGCAAGAACATCGTCTTTACCGGCACCTCCGTGCAAAACGGCACCGCCATGGCGCTTGTCGTGGCCACCGGTTCGGACACCTACCTGGGCGGCATCGCCAAGATGCTCAACGGGCGCGGCGAGAAGAGCGCGTTCGACCGCGGCGTCTCGAGCGTCTCGATGCTGCTGGTGCGCCTGATGCTCGTCATGGCGCCGGCAGTCTTTGCCATCAACGCCGCCACCAAGGGCAACGTCATCGATGCGCTGCTGTTCGCCACGAGCGTGGCCGTGGGCATCACGCCGCAAATGCTTCCCGTCATCGTGACCACGAGCCTGTCGCAGGGCGCCAAGGACCTCGCCCGCCGTCAGGTCATCGTCAAGGAGCTGCCTGCGATCCAAAACCTCGGCGCTATGGACGTACTGTGCTGCGACAAGACCGGCACCCTCACCGAGGACCGCATCGTGCTCGAGCGCTACCTCAACACCGACGGCAACGAGGACGCGCGTGTGCTGCGCCATGCGTTTTTGAACAGCTTCTTCCAGACGGGCCTCAAGAACCTCATCGACCTGGCCGTGATCGACCGCGCCGACATGACCCCTTCGGCCGTCGCGCCCGATTCCATGCTGGGCCAGAGCCTGCGCGACCGCTACGCCAAGGTCGACGAGGTGCCCTTCGACTTCTCGCGTCGTCGCCTGAGCGTGGTCGTCGCCGACGCCCAAGGAAAGACCCAGATGGTCACCAAGGGCGCTGCCGAGGAAATGCTCGAGATTTGCTCCTACGTAGAGGTGGACGGCACCGCTCAGCCGCTTACCGACGAGAAGCTTGCCCAGATTCGCAAGCAGGTGGCAGGACTCAATGCCGAGGGCCTGCGCGTGATCGCCGTGGCGCAGAAGACCAACCCGCGCACCGTGGGCGAGTTTGGCATCGCCGACGAGTGCGACATGGTGCTGATGGGCTTTTTGGCCTTCCTCGATCCGCCCAAAGCAAGCGCCGCAGGCGCCGTCGCCACCCTCGAGGCCAAGGGCGTGGCGGTAAAGGTCCTGACCGGCGACAACGACCGCGTCGCCGCCACCGTCTGCGAGCAGATTGGCATCGACGCAAGCAACGTTTTGCTGGGCTCCGAGATCGATGCGCTCGACGACGCCGAGCTGGCGGAGCGCGCCGAGCAGACCCACCTCTTTGCCAAGCTCTCGCCGCTGCAGAAGGCGCGCTTGGTGCGCGTCATGCGTGAACTGCTCGGCCATACCGTGGGCTTTATGGGTGATGGCATCAACGACGCCGCCGCCATGCGTGCGAGCGACTGCGGCATCTCGGTCGATTCGGCCGTTGACATCGCCAAAGAATCCGCCGACATCATCTTGCTCCAGAAGGACCTGGGCGTGATCGAGCGCGGCATCATCGAAGGCCGTCGCACCTACGGCAACCTACTCAAGTACCTCAAGACCACGGTGAGCTCCAACTTTGGCAACGTGCTGTCCGTGACCGTCGCGAGCCTGTTCCTGCCGTTTTTGCCCATGAGCGCCCTGCAGCTGGTGCTGCTGTCGCTGGTCTACGAGATCGTGTGCATCGCGCTGCCGTGGGACACCGTCGACGATGCCTGGACTGCCCGCCCGCGCGCCTGGGACGCTGCGTCCATCAAGGGCTTTATGCTCGAGCTGGGCCCCGTGAGCTCGCTGTTTGACATCGTGACCTTCGCCGCGCTCTTCTTTGCGGTGTGCCCCGCCACCGTGGGCGCGAGCTGGGCCGAGCTTGCCGCCGCGGGCAATGTTGCCGGCATGGCAGCCTTTGCGGCGATTTTCCAGAGCGGTTGGTTCGTTGAGTCTATGTGGTCGCAGACGCTCGTAATCCACATGCTGCGCTCCCCGCACCTGCCAAGCCCGCGCGACCACGCCGCGCCCGCGCTGTGCGTGCTCACCGTACTGGGCCTGACGCTCGTCACTTGGCTGCCGGCAAGCCCCATCGCCGATGCGCTCGGCCTCATGCCGCTGCCCACGAGCTTTTTTGGGATGCTCATTGGCATCGTTACCGCCTATATCGCGCTCACCCAACTGGCAAAGCGCCGCTACATTGCCCGCCACGGCGAGCTGCTGTAGCAAGAAGACGGAAAACACCCTGCCAGCTGCCGTTGCCACTACCACAGCTACCAACGCCGCTGCCGTTGCCTCTGCCGCCGCCGCAGTCTATCCCCCCAGCAGTTGCGGTGGAATAGTTCCTGTTTAAAGCCCCGTGACTTTAATTTAGGGACTATTCCACCGCGACTTATTGGGAGATTAGCTAGTCCTTGGGTGTCCAGGACCAGAAGAAGTTGATGAGGGCCACGCGCGAGGCGGTGCCGGTCTTTTTGTTGATCGAGGAAATGTGACGATAGAGCGTGGAGCGCGAAAGGAAAAGCGTTGTGGCGATGTCCTGAACGCTCTGGTCCGAAACGACCAAGACCTCAAGAATATCGCGCTCGCGCCTTGTAAGCCCAAAGGTGACGACGAAGGCATCGAGGCGTTCATCGGACGTGGGCTCCGCTGCCTCCACGGGCTCGGGGTCGGAGCATGTGGGCGCAAGATCCCCACCAAGATCGTCGGTGGCAAGCGGCAGTCCGTCCCGCATCGCGGCATCATCGGCTCGTTGCCCCAACTGCCCCAGCAGCGTAATCGCAATGCCCACAAACATCACGAGCGCCGCACCGACCGCAGCCAGCACATTTTGACTCGAGATAATCGCCACTGCCGGCGCCGTCACGAACATCGAGCACACGTTGTTGACGACGCGACCCATGCACGGCCAAAAATATGACCAGCGCGCATAGAGCGAGACGGCGGCATATTTTGTGGTAAAGAACACCACGAAAAAGCCCGAGCCCAGATAAAAGATGATCGTGGCAGCAAGCTCGTTGCCGCCATTGCCATCGACGATGAGCACAAAGAACGAAAGCGTGGACAGTATGGCGGCACATGTCATGCCGATATTCATATACGAGCGGCCGTGCAGGTCAAATAGTGCGCCAGCGACCAACGAGCTCACGACAAGCAGCAGGCGCGGCCAATCGCCCAAATCGACGGTTCCGACAGCATGCAGGGTCGTGAAGCCCGCGTTGAGAGCGGCGAATACGCTGGAAAGATACGCCGTCGCCACGGTCAGGCGAACTACGGCGCGACGGAATGCCGCCTTTGCCTCGGGATCGTCATGCCACTTGGCGCCATATTCCAGAGCATCTACCGAAAGCCCGGCAGCACTGGGTTCAAAGCTGGGATCGGACTCGTCGCGCAGCTTGGCGCGTCGGGCACCGTGGAGCAACGCCACCTGCGCGATCGCACAGACGACCAGAACAGCCTGCTGAGGAATGCCGACAGGCATCACCATGTGGTTGAGAACCTGCACCAGAACGCCCATGGCGTAAGAAAGTGCGGCGGCGCGCGCCAAGCAGGGCGTTCGCGCAAAGCGCCTCGCAAAATTTGCATGAGCAGTCGATCCGCAGTAGCCCAGCGCGCAGCACGCCACCAAACCGCCGGCAATTACCACCTCAACCTGAACCGCCATAATCAACAGCAGCAATGCCGCCACCAGCAAAACGCCCGTGACGTCACTCGTTGCGTCGATAGCATGGGGACGGCGATAGTACAGAATGGGACGCACAAAGAAGCCAATCACGCTCGCGCCGATGACAAGGCTCTCATAAATAACGACCTCGTTCGGAGACACGAACTCGGCCATGCGCACATCAAAAAGATACTCGCACGCCAAAAACGTGAAGAAGAACAGCGCCAGGCATATAATCTCCCGAATGCCCCGACGCAAATATGCGGTTATGTCTCCCATGCCCCTCATGGTTAACCCCCAGCCGCTCAATTGTCTGGAATTCTATTTTAATAAAGAACCAGTCTCAATATCGAAACCAAGCTCGAAATGCTGCTAATTCGGCCCCAGTCGTCCACATCACGCCGCGATTTTGAGCCGCATGGCCCAGAAGGGACACGCGCAACGCCACTTCCTTGATGGGCATCCCGATGCGAACGCGCCCGGCAAGCATTAACTGCTCGCCGGGCGCCTTGGTCAGGAGGCTATGAAGTTGAGTGTCTCAGCTTCCTTAGGAAAGGTCCTCACCATTAGAAGCGATAACCTTCTTGTACCAGTCGAAGCTCTTCTTCTTGGAGCGCTTGAGGGTGCCGTTGCCGGCGTCGTCGCGGTCCACATAGATAAAGCCGTAGCGCTTGGACATCTCGCCCGTGCCGGCCGAGACCAGGTCGATCGGGCCCCAGGTGGTGTAGCCCAGCAGGTCAACGCCGTCCTCGGTCACCGCATCGCGCATCGCGGCAATATGCTGACGCAGGAAGTCGATACGGTAGTCGTCGTTGATGGAACCATCCTCTTCGACAACATCCTTGGCGCCCAGACCGTTCTCAACCACAAACAGCGGCTTCTGATAACGGTCGTACAGGTCGTTGAGCGTAATACGGAAGCCCAGCGGATCGATGGCCCAGCCCCACTGGCTCTCCTGCAGGTAGGGGTTCTTGGCGCCGGCGAAGGCGTTGCCCTGGGTGCGCTCGACATCGGGGTTATCGGCACCGGCGGAGCAACGGGTGCTGTAGTAGCTAAAGCTGATGAAATCGACGGTGTTGGCGGCCAGGATCTCGCGGTCCTCGTCGGTCATGCCCACATCGATACCCAGACGCTCGAGCTTCTTGACGGCATAGGCCGGGTAGTAGCCACGGCTCTGAACATCGACGAAGAAGTAATTGTCCTGATTGTCGAGCTGCGCCTGGCGCACATCGCCCGGACGGCAGCTGTAGGGGTAGTAGCTACCTGCGGCGAGCATGCAGCCGATCTTGACCTCGGGGTCGATCTCGTGGGCAATCTTGGTTGCCCAAGCGCTGGCGACGAGCTCGTTGTGAGCGGCCAGGTACTCGACAGCCTCCTTGTTCTCGCCCTCCTCAAAGACCAGGCCGGCACCCATAAACGGCAGGTGCAGAATCATATTGATCTCGTTAAAGGTAAGCCAGTACTTCACCAGACCCTTATAGCGGGTGAAGATCGTGGTCGCGAGGTTCTTGTAGAAGTCGATGAGCTTGCGGTTGCGCCAGCCGCCATACTCCTTGATGAGGTGAATCGGGCAGTCGAAGTGCGTGATGGTCACGAGCGGCTCGATGCCGTGCGCCTGACACTCGCGGAACACGTCCTCGTAGAAGGCCAGCCCAGCCTCATTGGGCTCGGTCTCGTCGCCGTTGGGGAAGATGCGGGTCCAAGCCAGGCTCATGCGGAAGGTCTTAAAGCCCATCTCGGCAAAGAGGGCGATGTCCTCCTTGTAGTGGTGGTAGAAATCGATGCCGGTCTGCGCGGGGTAGTAATAGCCGTCCTCGAAGTCGAGCATCTTGCGCTGGCCGGAGACCACCGCATAGCGCTCGGGGCCGTGCGGAGCCACGTCCACGTTGGCAAGGCCGCGGCCGTCCACGTTGTAGACGCCCTCGCACTGGTTGGCAGCCGTCGCGCCGCCCCACAGGAAGTCATTACGGAAAGCCATGTATCAATCCTTTCGCACGCTGCTTGTCGTGGTTTCAGTATCCCCGCAAATAGGGCCTCGCCCAACGACAGCGACGCAGGCCGACACTTCTTTTCGCACACGGCGGCCCGGCAGCCGCCCCCGTCTGACACTTTCTGATACCGCCGCCCCAAACCACCACAAAGGGGACAGGCACCTTTGTGGTGGTTTGGGCCCGTTTTGTCTCGATCTGTAACAGCTAGGCCGTCAAAATCGGGCTTGGTGTTACAGATTGAGATTGTTCGGTCTGTCCCTGCAGTTTGTCTAAATCTGTAACAGGTAGAGACGATTTAGCCCGCTAGATGTTACAGATCGAGACAGAAGATTCTAGTCGCAGGTGATGCCGAGGTTTTGCCGACGAGGCCTACGTAACCGCCTTCGCTCAGCAATTCATTTGACTGAATAGGAAAGAAAGGAAAAAATAGGAAAAAAAGGAAAGGAGACTTATGACTGAAACCATCTTCTCCCCCTCATTTGGAAATCGCCCGTCCTATCTGGTGGGTCGCGGGAACGTGATTTCGACATTCATCTCCGGTCTTGAGCAGGAGCCGGGCAATCGAGACCGAGCCATGCTCATGCTCGGCCAGCGAGGCAGCGGCAAGACGGTTCTTCTGTGGGAACTTGCCGACCGCGCACGCAAGCTCGGTTTTGTTGTCGCCACACCCACCGTAGCCTCCGAAGATATGCTTGAGCGCATTGTTGAAAAAATCCAAGAAGCAGGCGAGCCTTATGTCAGCAAGCGTCATCTCCCCAAACTTTCTGGCGGTAGCTTGAGCGTCTTCGGCTTCTCAGCCGGTCTCGAGTTCACACGCGATGTGCAGGAGACCAAGAGTTTCCAGTTCAAACTCACGCAGCTGGCGCGCAAGCTGACCGAGCAGGGGCACGGCATCCTCATCCTTATCGATGAGCTCCAAGCTAATTCACCTGAGATTAGACAGCTCGTCACCGCCTATCAAGAGCTGGTCGGTGAGGGACTCAACGTCGCGCTTGTTATGGCAGGTCTCCCGGGAGCCGTCTGTGCAACGCTCAATGACCGCGTGCTGACATTTCTCAACCGCGCTCGCAAGGTCACGCTCGAACCGCTTTCAGTCGGAGATGTCGATGCCTATTATCAGCGGGCTTTCGAAGAGCTCGACCTTGATATTCCAGGCGATCTTCGCCTCCGTGCCGCTCGCGCAACCCAAGGCTCGCCCTATATGCTGCAGCTCATCGGCTATAACATCGGCAATCGCTGCAAGACAGGAGAACACGTAACGCCAGAGCAAGTCGACGGAGCTATCGAAGCGTCAAAAGCCGATTTCGAAAACGATGTTTGTGAAACGACGCTCGCCGCGCTATCGGACCAAGACGTCGCGTTTCTCGACGCAATGACTGATGACGAAGACGCCGTTTCGCGCATTTCCGATGTAGCGAAACGTATGTCAGTCACACCCGACTATGCGCAAAAGTATCGCCGGCGCCTCATCGACGCCGGCGTAATCGAACAGGCGCGCCGCGGTTACGTGCGTTTCGCCGTTCCATATATGGCTGACTATCTGCGCAGCCAACTCTAGGCAGCCACCGCAATGGGGACAGGCACCTTTGTGGTGGTTTGGGCCCGTTTGTCTCGATCTGTAACAGGTAGGCCGTCAAAACCGGGCCTGGTGTTACAGATCGAGATTGTTCGGTCTGTCCCCTGCAGTTTGTCTAAATCTGTAACAGGTAGAGACGATTTAGCCCGCTAGATGTTACAGATCGAGACGGAAGATTCTAGTCCACGGTGATGTCGAGGTTCTTGCCGATGAGGCCTACGTAGCCGCCCTCGGCAGCCTTGGGGCTGTCAGCATGGCAGAGAACCCACTTGTCGGCCTTCCAGTAGCAGTAGCTGTCACCGGCGGTAGGCATGTCGGTTGCGGCCTCGGGGCGCGGGCCGTTGGTGCCGGCGGGAAGCGCCACCATCACCTGGAAGCCACCGTCGTCGACCATGCACGGCGTGTAGTGGAGCGTGGTGTTGAAGACCTCGACAACCGTACCCGCCGGCACGCGGAACGCCTTGACGCACGCGGTGTCGAGCTTGCCGTCCTCAATCTCCCAGCGATGCGCCACGAGCAGGATAAAGTCGCGAGCGCCCAGGTTGAATTCGCTCGCGCGGTGATACTCCAGGCAGTTGAGTCGTGTATTGTGGCCGTTGCACCAGCCGAGCTGGAAGGGACGGCCACCAAACATGAGAAAGCCAAGCTTGTCGGCATCCTTGACGTCCTCGAGCTCCGGCGCACTTGCAACGTACTTGCTGCCCTCGGGAATGGGCGTGGCAGAGAGCGCCTCGAGCACGGGCGACGTAAGCTCGGACGGAACGTTATCCCAAACGTTGCCATAGGATTTGAACTCGGGATCGTTGACAGAGTAGATATGCATGTTCACTCCTGTTCGTAAATGTGACTATACGAACATTCTAGAACAAACATGAGCGATTTTGAACGCTCGTCCCGACCAATCAACAAAAAGGCGCCCCCGCATAAGCGAAGGCGCCCAACGCGCGCGTTTTGGGCGATAAAGCCCTTACGCCTGCTGATAGTGCAGGTGCTTCTCGTCGATATCGGCCAGGTCGCGGTTGAGGTAACGGCGCGCAAGCCAGTTGGCCATGGGGAGGTTCTGGTCCAGGTAGTTACCGCATTCCTCGGGAGCGGCACCGGGGACATCGCCCTCAAAGCCGGCGATAAACTCGAACAGCTCACGCACGAGCGGCAGGATCTCCTCGCTCGTCACTTCGCCAAATACGACGAGGTAAAAGCCCGTGCGGCAGCCCATGGGGCCAAAGTAGACAATGCGGCCCGACCACTCGGCATGATTGCGAAGGAACGTCGCACCCAGGTGCTCGATGGTGTGGCACTCGGCCGTGTTCATGACCGGCTCCTTGTTGGGCGTGGTCAGGCGCAGGTCAAAGGTGGTGACGGCGGCGCCGGTCGCCGGATCGCGGTCGATGCGGCTCACATACACGCCGGGCTCAAGCAGCAGATGGTCAACGGAAAAGCTCGCAATGCGCTCCATGGCAGATCCTCTCGGTAGTCAATTTGGGACGGGCTCTTTTAGCTGGTTCGAATGGTCGCACCAATCATACCAGTCAAAAAAGCCCCGTCCCAAAAAGACAACTTAGCCCAAGACGCGGGCCATGCGTGCCTTAAACTCCACGAGGAAGCGCGGGGCATCCACGGTCAGCGCCACAAGCGCGCTCTTGTCCGGATCGGATAGGCGGCGCTCGTCGCAAATGGTGCGGCCGCGATACTCGCCTAGCAGATCAACACGCAGATTGCAGCCGAGCGCACCCACGAGCGTAGGGTCGATCGCCACGGCAACGGCCAGAGGATCGTGCAGCGCACAGCCACCCAGGTAGGGTGCGTTCATCTCGTACGAGCCAATGTAGTGCTCCACCATGCTCGCAAACGCGCAACCGGCCATGGTGCCCGAGCCCGTCCAGCCGGCAATGTCGCGACGCGTGAGCACCACGCGATGCGTCACATCCAGACCCACCATAGTGAGCTTGCGGCCCGAACGCAGCACGGCATCGGCCGCCTCGGGATCACTTGCCATGTTGGCCTCGGCGCCCGCGCTCACGTTTCCGGGCACGGTAAGCGCACCGCCCATCACGACCACGCGACCGATAGACATCATCGCCGCCGCATCGCGCTCCAGGGCAAGCGCCAGGTTGGAGAGCGGGCCGGTCGCCACGTAGATCAGATCGGGACCATACGTGCGCGCGGCATCAATCAGATAATCGACCGCCGCGTTACCGTCGGCCGACGTCGCCCCCACCGGCTCGTACGGCGACGCGGGCACGCTCGCCCCGCCAATGCCGTTCTTGCCGTGGATGAGCGTAGTGGACGCCGGCGGTGTATAGGGCTCAGTCGCCTTAATGGGACGATCGGCGCCCAGGTACACCGGAACCTCAGGGCGACCCAGCAGATCGAGCACCGCCAGGCAATTGTGCGCCGATTGCTCGACGCGCACGTTGCCAAAACACGTGGTGATGCCCACGAGCTCCACCTCGGGGCTCGCGATGGCATAGGCCAGCGCCATCGCATCGTCCACACCCATATCCAGATCAAGGATCAGCTTCTTGATTGCCATTGTTCTACTCCGCTTCTCCGTCTTTATCGTTTAACCAAACCAATGTTCAACTTCGGCGCGCGTGGGAATCGATTGCTGAGCGCCCAGGCGCGACACCGTCACCGCCGAGGCGCGAGCACCCGCGGCCATGCACTCAAAGAGCGGCAAGCCCTCCAGGCGAGCCGCGGCAAGCGCACCGATAAACGTATCGCCCGCGGCCGTCGTATCGACCAACGTGTTCGAAAGTGCCGGCATGTGCAGCAGCTCACCGCCATCGCCGAGCGCAACCGAGCCGGCGCCGCCCAGCGTGATGACCGCGGCGCCGGCGCCCTTGTCGAGCAGCGCATTGAGCGCGGCGACGCAACTCACATCATCCGTGGGCAGAATGCCCGTCAGAACCTGGCACTCGGTCTCGTTGGGACAGACCAGGTCGACCGCAGGCCAGACCTCCGCAGGCAGCTCGCAGGCAGGCGCCGGATTAAAGACCGTATAGAACCCCAGCTCGCGAGCGCAAACAAGCGCCTCGGCCGTCGCTGCAAGGTCACATTCGCTCTGGGCGATAAAGACGCTTCCGGCAGCCGGGGCAATCTCGCTGGCGTCGCCGTCGAGCTCATGGGCCACCAGACGCCTCAGCGCGCAGGCAACGTCCGCGCCCGCAAGCGCATGGTTGGCGCCCGGTGACAGTACGATGCGGTTGTCGCCCTCGCAGCGAATGATGGTCGCCGTTCCCGTCTCCACGTCATCGCGATGCACTACAAAGTCACAGTCCACGCCGGCGTCTTGGAGCCCCGCCACGAGCGACGCGCCGAACGCGTCGCGACCGACCGCGCCGATCATGTGCGTGCAAGCGCCCATACGCGCGGCAGCTACGGCCTGATTGGCGCCCTTGCCGCCGGCGTTGGTGATAAACCCGCTGCCGCCGACGGTCTCGCCCGCACGCGGTATGCGCTCGCACGCCACCGAAAGGTCCATGTTCATACTGCCGAACACCGCAACGATGCCGCGATCTGCCATGGAAACCTCCTCATCTGCGGGCCTTATGCCCACCGCCAGCCGTCGATCGTGCACTCTCGCACCCCCTATAACTTTAGTTCACTTTGATGTGGACGCGCGCTTGAGCTTGCGCCAGCAGCAAGCATTCACAGGAGCAGGCAGCTACAATGAAGGCGTGCTGATTATTCTCGTCATTGGATGATGTTTTATGGAACAACTCTCGCAATCGGGCTCGCGCGGTCGACGCCGCACGGGCAACGAGCCGGCGCCGCACGAACGCGTGAAGGGCGAACGCCGTGCCAACGAACCGCGACGCACCGTGAGCTCCCATCGTGCTTCTGCCAACAACGCGGGCCGCGCCAACACTCCCGCCGAGGAGCAGACGCCTGCTCGCCCTAAGTCCCGCTACATCCCTGCCCTTGACGGCCTGCGCACGCTTGCCGTCGTCGCGGTGGTGCTCTATCACCTCAACCTCACGTGGGCGCAGGGCGGTCTGCTCGGCGTCACGATCTTCTTTGTGCTTTCGGGCTATCTGATCACGCGCCTGCTGCTCAACGAAGTCGCCAAGACCGGCCGCATCGACTTCAAGAGCTTCTGGATTCGCCGCATCCGTCGCCTGGTCCCCGCCGTGGTAACGGTAGTGTTTGTAACCTGCGCGCTGTGCACTATCTTTAACCACGTGATGCTCACCAAGATGCGCCCCGACATCCTGCCGTCGCTGCTGTTCTTCAACAACTGGTGGCAGATTGCCCAAAACGTCTCGTACTTCAATGCTCTGGGCGACCCCTCGCCGCTCACGCACTTTTGGTCGCTTGCCATCGAGGAACAGTTCTACCTGATTTGGCCGCCACTGCTGTTTGCCATGGTATCCATGCATGTGAGCAAGCCCAACACGCGCCGCGTGGTTCTGGGCTTGGCTGCTGTCTCCGCCATCGCCATGATGGTGCTCTATAACCCTGCCGCCGACCCCAGCCGCGTGTACTACGGCACCGACACCCGTGTGTTCTCGCTGCTGCTGGGTGCCTGGATGGCCTTTATCCCCGATCGCGACCTGGCGCCGGTTCGTCTCGCCCATCGTTTGGGGCTCAATCGCCTGGCTAGCGCCGCCAAGCACGGCAAGAACGCCGAGGACAAGCCTGGCGAGAAGGCCGACGAAGCAGCCGAGACCGCCCCGGCACAGCCGAGCGCCCTCGTGCGTTTTTGGTCCTCGCCCGCATCCATCGATGTGTTGGGCGTCGTGGGTCTGGTTGGCCTTGCCGCCATGGTCGCGCTCACCAACGGCTACACCGCCTTCCAATATCGCGGAGGCACGCTGCTGTGCTCGATCCTCACGCTCATGGTCATCGCGGCCTGCGTGCAGCCCCAGGGAATGGTTGCCCGCGCGCTGTCCGCCGAGCCGCTCGTGTGGGTTGGCAAGCGCTCGTACAGCATCTACCTGTGGCACTATCCGCTGCTGTTGCTCATGAACCCGGTCGCCAACATCAACGATACGCCGTGGTGGCAGTACATTTTGCAGGTGTTGTTGGTGGTCGCCGTGGCAGAGTGCTGCTATCGCTTTATCGAGACTCCGTTTAGGAAGGGCGCCTTTGAGCGCACCGTGTCCGAGTTCCGCGACGGCACCACCACGCCCGCTAACTGGGTACGCGCGCACGTCCCTGTCTGCGCAGCCTGCGCTGTCGTGTTGGTCGTTGCACTGGGCGGCCTGATCTTTGTGCCCGAGACGTCTGCGCTGAGCGGCGAGGGCGCCGAAGTTCTGAACAAGGAAGCCAAGAACACCGCGCCCACCGACCAGCAGGCGGCCGACGACACCGACAAGGACAACGACGGCTTCCCCGATGGCTCCTACGATCTGCTTATGATCGGCGACTCCGTGTCGCTGCGTGCCGTAGACACCTTTGACGGCGTGTTCCCGCACAGCCATATCGATGCCGAAAAGGGCCGCCAGTTTGATGCGGGGCGCGCGACATTTGAAGGCTATATCCAGCAGAACCTTGCCGGCAAGATCGTGGTCTTTGCCCTGGGCACCAACGGCTTGGTAACCGACGACCAGATCGACGCCATCATGGCCGATGCGGGAGATAAGCGTATGGTGGTGTTTGTGAACACGCGCAGCCCGCAGCCGTGGGTTGGCTCTACCAACCAGGCCATCGCCAACGCCGCTACGCGCTACAAGAACGTGCGCGTTATCGACTGGTACGGATACAGTGCCAACCGCAACGACCTGTTCGATGGCGATGGCACGCACCTATCGACCACTGGCGTGACTGAGTACCTCAACTTGATCCACGATGCCGTCAAGAAGGACCTGCCCGTACACCCCGAGGATCACGTCAACGATCCGCAGCCGGCAGCCGTCAAGTCTGCCACCGACGCACTCGTCAATGCGCTCGCTCTCAAGCCGCACAAGCTGGGCACCGACAAGTAACCTGCAGCGCAAACTTCCCACATCCGGAGGGGGTGTCTGCCACGGCAGACACCCCCTCCGGCAGTTAGGGACACTCCTGGCGCAGCCAATGAAGACCTCTACGGATGAATTCCAGGCCGCTCCGTCGCTCCAGACATCGTTTCCGCGCCTCGTGCCTGCCCCAAACAATCAAAACAAGCCCTTTTCGCCGCACCCTCAAAGGTCTGTGGGCAAAAAAGGGCAAATATGAGTACTGTTACCATTTTAGTAGCAGGCAAAACCACCCAAAATGACGTCTGAGCGACCCCTACAACCCCCTAAAGCAGCCAACCTGACTGGTTTAAGGCGTATTGGAGCCAATTTTAATGAACATACTAAAGGCTATGTTCATTATCTTTTAGGATGTAAATGCTATTCACTTAGCAACAGTACTCATATTTGGCATTTTTTGTCCATTGCTATATAACTAACACCCTATAGCAGACAAAAAACAGGCCGCAGCCCATCGCTGCGGTAGCGCGCAGAGATGTGGTGTAAGAGGCGGGGCATGCCCCGCCTCTTCTCTTT
>UQUG01000034.1 GCA_900544205.1 uncultured Collinsella sp. | reverse complement strand
ATTCCTCGGTAGCTCAATGGTAGAGCACGCGGCTGTTAACCGCGCTGTTGTAGGTTCGAGTCCTACCCGGGGAGCCAGGTTGTAAAACCCGTCGCTTATGCGGCGGGTTTTTTCATGCCGCGATCGCTGTTCGCGAACGTTACCGTATCAACATTTCGTGTCGAGGATGTAATCCCGAGGCCCGCCACCTCAACATGGCGCGGTCGTTGTAGAATATTCCAATGATTGCTCCCACGAGATGGTGCCGCGAGCACCAGATAAGGAGATTCTTGTGTCTGAGACCATTAACGGCAGCCTGAGCGTCTCGAACGACGTTATTGCCGATATTGCCGGTTATGCCGCGATGACGTGCTATGGCGTCGTCGGTATGGCCGAACAGCTCCAGGGCGCCGAGAGCGTGCGCCTGCTTGCCGGTCAGCGCCTCCGCAAGGGCGTGCTTGTCTCCGCCGACGAGAACGGCCTTACGGTCGATCTTCACGTCGTGCTCGAGAACGGCGTCAACATGAAGTCCGTCTGCCACAATCTTTCGAGCTCCGTTGCCTTTACCCTGCAGGAGATCGCCCAGATCGATCCCGCCAGCCTTAAGATCGGCATCCATATCGACGCGCTCAAGAGCCGTCTGAACTAGCATCCGAAAACGGAGATTCAAATACCCATGATTGCAAAGACCATTCGCACCTGTTTTCCGATCGCTGCGGCTGCCGTTTCCGACAAGGCCGAGGAGATCAACAAGCTCAACGTCTTCCCCGTACCCGACGGCGACACCGGCACCAACATGTCGCTCACGCTCGCCTCGGTGACCAAGGAGCTTTCCGCCCTTCCCGCCGATGCCGATATGGAGGCCATCGCCGGCGCCATCACCCACGGCTCCCTGATGGGTGCCCGCGGTAACTCCGGAGTCATCACCTCGCAGATTCTGCGCGGCGTGGCCGAGGGTCTTGTCTCTGCCGACGAGCCTATTACGTCCGCCAACATTGCCTTCGCCTTCCGTCGTGCCGTCAAGGTTGCCTTCCAGGCTGTCCGCAAGCCCATCGAGGGCACGATCCTCACGGTCCTGCGCGATGTCTCGACCAAGGCCGATGAGTGCGAGAAGAAGAAGTTCTCGGCCGAGGATGCGCTCGATGCTATCGTCGTCGAGGCGTACCAGTCCGTCGCCCGCACGCCCGACCTGCTGCCCGTTCTGAAGGAGAACGGCGTGGTCGACTCCGGCGCCTTTGGCTTCGCCATCTTCCTTGAGAACTTTGTGGCTGCAGCACTTGGCCGCAGCACCGTTGTCGAGGATTTCTCCGCCACGTTTGATTCCGCTGTCTCTGCCCGCGACGCGGCCCTTGGTCGCGTTGAGATCGAGGCCAACGACGATTGGGAGGGCTCGGAGTTCCGCTACTGCAACGAGTTCCTGTTTAAGGCCGACGCCCCGTTTGACGAGGACGAGTGCCTTAAGTTCCTGGGTTCCATGGGCGACTGCGAGCTTCTCGTGGGCGCCTATCCCGACTACAAGATCCATGTGCACTCCAACACCCCCAACCTGGTGCTCGAGCACATGCTGCAGCTCGGTCAGATCTATGAGGTCTTTATCCACAACATGGAGATGGAGGCCCACGACCGTACCGCCAAGATCCACGAGGATCAGGAAAAGGCCGCCGAGCCCGCCAAGGCGCTGGGCTTTGTCGCCGTTGCCGCCGGTTCCGGCGAGGCCGACATCCTCAAGTCCCTCGGCGTCGACGTGATCGTGTCCGGTGGCCAGACTATGAATCCCTCGACCGCCGACCTGCTGGGCGCGGTGGACCAGGTCAACGCGACCTCGGTCATCATCCTGCCCAACAACGGCAACATCCGCATGGCCGCTGAGGCTGCTGCTTCAGCCTGCACCGACAAGAAGGTCGCCGTCGTTCCCACCAAGACCGTCCCGCAGGCCTTCTCCGCGCTGTTCGCGGTCCTGCCCGATTCCGAGCTCGAGGATGCCGTCGCCGCCATGGTCGACGCCATCAGCGAGGTCCGCGATGGCGAGGTCACCCGCGCCGTGCGCGACTCCAGTGCCTCTGACGGTTCTCCGATTCACTCCGGTGACGTCATGGGTATCATCGCCGGCTCCATCGACGTGGTCGGTTCCGACGTGAAGCAGGTCACGCTCGACTGCATCAACCGCATGCAGGAGGAAGAGGAGGGCGACGCACTGACGATTCTGGCCGGCGAGGAGCTGTCCGATGAGGCCTTCCAGGAGATCGTCGACGCTATCGAGGAGGCTCAGCCCGACCTGGAGATCGACGCCCATCGTGGCGAGCAGCCGCTCTATCCCGTGATCTTCTCGATCGAGTAGGCAACTGCCCATGTCCGAGCTGTGCTCCGTGCCGCGCGTCTCGGAGCGCTTTGCCCAGAGCAATGCGCTCGACGAGGATATCGCGCGACTCAAATATGTTTCGGGTAAACGTGAGGAGGCCCTTCGCCGTTTGGGAATTCGGACGGTGGGGGACCTCCTTCTCCATATTCCTCATCGATATCTCGACTTTACGCGCTCCTGGTCCATTGAGATGGCTCCCATCGGTACCGTTTGCACGATTGTCGCCACGGTCGACCGTATCGTCCAAAAGCAGCCGCGTCCGCGCATGCAGGTGACCGAGGTCTCGCTTGTTGACGAGACGGGCGTGCTGCAGGTCGCCTTTTTCCGCCAGCCCTGGATTGCCCAGCAGCTTAAGCAGGGCGACCGCCTGGCCGTGATGGGTAAGGTCGAGTTTGCCTACGGCTTTAAGCAGATGGCCTCGCCGCATTTCGAAAAGCTCGAGGACGGGCGTGCCGCGGGCACCATCCTGCCGGTTCACTACGTAAGTGACGGCGTGAGCCAGGCGTGGATGCGCCGCATCGTAAGCGGTGCGCTTGAGGTCGTCGGCAATCCCTTTGATCCCATTCCGGCACCGCTGCGCGCAAAGCGGAAGCTCATGAGCAATGCCCGCGCGTTGCGTTCGATCCACTTTCCCTCGAGCATGGCTGAGCGCGACATCGCACGCCGGCGTCTTGCCTACGAGGAGTGCCTCTACCTGCAGCTGGCGCTGCGTCTGCGCAACGACGGCGGTCTGGTCGATGTGGTGCCCTATGCCCACACCGCGGGCGAGCACCTGGCCGCACTCAAGCAAGCCCTGCCGTTTTCGCTGAGCGACGAGCAGGAGGCCGCATTCCAAGACATTCTGCACGACATGTGCGATGGCGGGCGCGTGATGAACCGCCTGCTGCTGGGCGATGTCGGTACCGGTAAGACCGCCGTTGCCGCTTGCGCGCTGGCTGTGGCTGCCGATAGCGGTACGCAGGCCTGCGTTATGGCGCCCACGGGCGTTCTGGCGTGCCAATATGCTGACAAGACCGGCCCCTTGCTCTCGCAGGCTGGCATGTCCTGGGCGCTCCTGACGGGTGCCACGCCGGCGGCCGAGCGTGAGCAGATTCATGCCCAGCTGGAATCGGGTAAGCTCGACGTCCTCTTTGGTACCCACGCGGTCCTCTCGGATGACGTGGCGTTTAATCACCTGTCGCTTGTCGTCATCGACGAACAGCACCGCTTTGGCGTAGGCCAACGCAACGCACTACGCGCGAAGGGCCCCGGTGCCGATCTGCTCGTTATGACGGCAACGCCCATCCCGCGTACGCTGGCGCTTTCGGTCTACGGCGATCTGGACACGAGTATCATCCGCCATCGGCCAGTCCCTGGCGCTGGCGTGACGACACGCGTGCTCACCGAGTCGAGCCGTGACCTCGCCTATGGCGCCATCCGCGAGGCGCATGAAAAGGGTCAGCAGGCCTACGTGATTTGCCCGCTCGTGGAGCCGAGTGACTCGGCCGATGAGCTGGAAGACGTGCCCGGTATCGCCCGCGACGACGAGGGCCGCGTGACGGTCCCCGTGCCGCTGCACGATACGGCGACCGAGCTCGATCGCTTGCGTCTGGCGTTGCCGGGTCTTGCCATCGCGCGCCTCCACGGCCGCATGCCAGCGGGGGAGAAGGACCAGGTTATCGATGCCTTCAAGCGTGGCGAGATTGACGTGCTCGTCTCGACTACGGTGGTCGAGGTGGGCGTTGACGTGCCCAACGCCACCGTCATGGTCATCGAGAACGGCGAGCGCTTTGGTTTGGCTGCCCTGCACCAGCTGCGCGGCCGCGTGGGCCGTGGCGGCGTGTCGGGCACGTGCCTGGTCATGACGCACTCCAAGGGCAACGGCGGCGCATCAGCGGCGCAAGATCGTCTGCAATCGCTCGAAAAAACTTCGGATGGTTTTACGCTTGCCCAGATGGACCTGCGTCTGCGTCACGAGGGCGAAATCCTGGGGTACCGCCAGCATGGCGGTGTGACCCTGCGCTTCGTCGACCTTGATGCCGACGAGGAGCTGATCGGGTGGGCCCATTTGGACGCGGTCGAACTCTTGCGGTATGCTTGCAACCTTGACTCTGTGGCGACGCGTCCCTTGCGCGATGCGGTCGCCATGCGTTATCGACATATCTTTAAGGAGGTCAGCGGAGGATGAGAATCATCGGCGGCGAATGGCGCGGTCGTAAAATCGAGGAGCCCCGTGGTCGCGGTGTCACCCGCCCCACGACTGATCGCGTGCGCGAGGCGTGCGCATCTATGGTCATGTCGGCATTCGATTTCGATTTGGACGAGGTTCGTGTGCTGGACGCCTTTGGCGGCTCCGGTGCCTTAGGGTTAGAGATGCTCTCTCGTGGGGCCCGCTCGCTCACGACGTTTGAGATCGATCGCAACGCCGCGCGGCTCATTACCAAGAATATCGAGTCGCTCTGCCGTGACCGTGCGCGTTGGCGCGTGGTCACGGGCGACATGCTGACGAGTGCCTCACGCGGTCGTGTACCGGGCGGCCCCTTTGATCTGGTCCTGCTCGACCCGCCCTATGCTTTTGGTGCCGAGCCGGTCGAGGAACTGCTGCAGAATCTGGCCCAGCAGGGTCTGCTTGCGTCTGGCGCTTACGCCCTGTTTGAGCATGCCGCCGCCGATGCGGGCGCGCATCCGGCAGACTTTGAGACTGTACGTGAGAAGCGCTACGGCATTACCTCGGTCGACCTGCTCCGTTGGGTCGGCGATAGCAAGGACGGCGGCACTGATGCTAACGAAAATGACGAGGCAGTATTCCCGGAGGACGCCCATGAGTGACACTATTAATCGCGTGATCGTCCCGGGCACCTTCGATCCCATCACGTTTGGCCATATCGATGTGATCCGCCGCGCCCGCCGCATCTTTCCCAGCGTGATCGTCGCTGTTGCCGAGTCGCAGGGTAAAAACGGTGTGGGTACCACGTTTATGCTCGATGAGCGCGTGGCGCTGGCCCGCGAGGCGCTCGGTGATATCGACGGCGTCGACGTCCTGCCCTTTACCGGCCTCTTGGTCGACTTCGCTCGCGAGCAGGGGGCGGGGGCCGTGGTCAAGGGCCTGCGCGCCATGACCGACTTTGAGTACGAGCTGCAGCAGGCAGATCTCAACTATCGCTTGGATAACGAGCTGGAGTCCATCTTTGTCATGAGTGCGCCGCAGTACGGCTATATCTCGAGCTCGGTCGTTCGCCAGATCGCCTCACTCGGCAGCGATGTATCGACGTTTGTCCCACCCAACGTGGTCGAAGCGCTCAGACATCGCTTTTCGTGACGTTTTTTATTGCCTGGTGGCATGTGGTAAACTAGCACGATGATATGTTACCTATGAAAGGAGACCGGATGCCGGGCGAGAATTTTCCTGGCGATAGGATCGTCAGCTTGGTCGATGAGCTCGAAGGGCTGATCGAGGAAGCCAAGCCGCCTTTCGGCAAGAACGCTCAGTTCAAGGTCATCGACGCCGACGTGTTCTTCAACATCCTCGACGAGATCCGCATGAGCTATCCCGAGGAGTGGCAGAAGTCCCGCCGTATCCTTAAGGAGCGCGAGGAGCTTATGGCTTCCGCCGCCGCCCAGGCCGATTCCATCATCGCCGACGCTCAGCAGCAGGCCCTCACCATTGCCGGTGAGCAGGAGATCGTCCGCCTTGCGCAGCAGCAGGCCGACGACATCCGCGATCGTGCCCAGCAGTACGAGCGCGAGACGCGTTATGCTGCCGAGGACTACGCAGAGCAGGTCTTTACGCACCTGGAGGAGAACCTCAAGAGCCTGACCGGCACCGTTACCCGTTGCCGTCAGCAGCTCAACGAGGGTGCCGCCCAGCAGAATGGTCAGTGGTAATGGCTGAGTTCCCGAGCGTTACCGTCGATCTTTCCGAGCAGCTCGAGTTTCCTGGAGATTCGTATCCGCTGACCGGTAAGGTCGATGTCGCCACCTACACGGTGGGCGAGAAGGAGTACCAGCTACAGGACGGCATCGACTACGACGTTGTCTTTACCAATGCCGGTACCGGTGTCTTGCTCACGGGCATGGTCCGCGCGCACGCCACCGGCGAGTGCGACCGTTGCCTGGAGCCCGCCTCGTTTGATATCGCCGGCGAGATCGAGGAGTTTTATCTCTTTGAGGAGCCCGAGGATCCCGAGGCCTACGAAGACGGCTACGAGCTCCTGGGCGAGGATCGCATCGTCGATCTGGGAGAGCCCATCAACGACGCGGTCGTCATGGACACGCCGTTCGTTGTCCTGTGCAAGCCCGATTGCCGCGGCCTTTGCCCCACTTGCGGTTGCAATCTCAACGTCGAGCAATGCGATTGCGCCGCCCAGGCAGAGGCAGAATGGGCCGCTGCCACGGAAAATCCATTTGCAGCATTGAAGAATCTCAAGCTCGATGAGTAAAACTGTGGTAGTATCGCTACTTGCGCGTAATCGCCACACTGGATAGTTCATAAGGAAGGTCACTATGCCCGTACCTAAACAAAAGCAGGGTCGTATCCGCACTCACACCCGTCGTTCCGCCAACATGAAGATCTCGGCTGCGGCTCAGTCCACGTGCCCCCGTTGCGGCGCTGTTAAGCTTCCGCACCACGTGTGCCCCAGCTGCGGTTTCTACAAGGACCGCGAGGTTATCGTTACCGAGTAACGGTATACTCTAGATGCGATGCCGTTCCAAATGGAACCACAATGGCCGGCTCAATGAGTCGGCCATTTTTGTATAAGGAGCATGTATATGAGTAACGTTCGCGTTTGTGTAGACGTTGTGGGCGGAGACGAGAAACCTCAGGTTGTTCTCGATGGTATCGAGGCTGCGCTTGCCGCCGATCCCGATATCGAGGTCTTGGCAGCTGGCCCCGCCGAAATCGTCAATCCCTTTGCCGCCTCCCATGCGCGCGTCGAGGCCCTGGAGGCACCCGACGTTATCGCCATGGATGACGATCCCATTCGCGCCGTGATGACCAAACGCAAGTCTTCGATCGTGCTGTCGTGCCGCGCCATCAAGAAGGGAAATGCGGACGCGTTCTTCTCTGCCGGTTCGACCGGTGCCATGACCGCCGCTGCCACCGCCTACGTGACGCCGTTTAGGTATCAGGCCGAAGGCAAAAAGCAGCCGGTGCGCCCCTGTCTGACCAATGCGCTGCCCAATCGCGCCGGCGGTCTGACGGTGCTGTGCGATATGGGCGCCAACCCCGATGTCGAGGTCGATGACATGGTGCGTTTTGCCCAGATGGGTAGCGCCTATGCCCGCGTCGTCCTGGGAATCGAGCATCCCCGCGTGGGCCTGCTTGCCAACGGCACCGAGGACGAGAAGGGCTCCAACTTTACCAAGGCCTGCTTCCCGGCCATGAAAGCCGCCGTTCCCGGCTTTGTTGGTAACTGCGAGGGAACGGACATCACCTCAGGTAACTTCGATGTCGTCGTTGCCGATGGCATGTCGGGCAATATTGCGCTCAAGGCCACCGAGGGCGCTGCCAAGTTTTTGCTGCAGGAGCTCAAGGGTGTCTTTATGTCTTCGCTCGGCACCAAGATTGCCGCGCTGCTCATCAAAAAGCAAATGCGCGAGATTAAGGCCAAGCTCTCTGGCGACGCCAAGGGCGGCGCGATTCTTCTGGGCCTGCGCGGCGTGGTCCTGATCGGCCATGGCGCCACCTCAGTCGAGGCTGTCAAAAACGGTACGCTCGCGGCGGCCGAAGCCGTGCGCGCCGGGCTGGTTGAGAATGTCGCCAACTCTATGGACGGTATCGTTTTATAAGAGCGAGTTAGGGCGCTGTTATGTGCTTCGCGGCGCACGTCGTGGGGTAGAATCAGAACCGTGTCTTGGTACCGCCCGGGCGGTACCATTCTTTTGGTATTCATGCACTATGAGAGGAAGCGCTATGGACCGCTCCGAAATCTTCGACAAGATCGCCGAGGTCGCTGCTGACGTTCTGGGCGTCGATGTTGCCGAAATTAGCGAGGAGACCACCTTTGACGACCTCGATGCCAACTCGCTCGAGCGCCTGCAGCTGGTTACGGCTATCGAGGACGAGTTCAACCTCGAGATCGATGACGAGACTCTGCTCTCGCTCAACTCTGTCGCCGACGCCGTCGACGCCATCGAAAACGCCAGGGAGGCCTAGGTCTTGGCTTTGTCTGAACGTCTTATGCGCGCCCAGGAAATCTTGGGCCACGAGTTCAACAATAAGGTGCTGCTGCGCGCGGCGCTTACGCATCCCTCGGCAGTCGAGGGCCAGCCGGTTTCTGCCAGCTATGAGCGCCTTGAGTTCTTGGGCGATTCCATTTTGGGCGCTGTGGTCGCACGCTCCCTGTTTGAGTCCTATCCGGAGTTTGACGAGGGCAAGCTCACGCGCCTGAAGGTGTCGCTTGTCTCGGGCGCTACGCTGTCCGAGGTTTCTCACGAGCTGGGCATTGACGACATCATCATCTTTGGTGCCTCCGAGACCGGTACCGGTGCGCGCGGCCTGCATTCGGCGCTCGAGAACGTCTACGAGTCGCTCGTGGGCGCGCTGTACCTGGATGCCGGCTGGGATGCGGCGGCGGAGTTCATTCACCGTACGCTTAAGCCGCATTTGGCTTCCGAGCGTGCCGAGCATCCTGCGAACCCCAAGTCGTTTTTGCAGGAGTGCGTGCAAGCCGACGGTCACGAACCTCCGGCGTACAAGCTCGTTGGCTCCGAGGGCCCGGCGCATGCGCCCACCTTTACCGCTGTGGTTTTGATCGATGGTATTCGCCAGGGTCGCGGCTCCGGTTCCTCTAAGAAGGAAGCCGAGGGAGCCGCCGCGCTTGAGGCGCTCGACCGTATGGGTTACACCACCAACGGCGTGATTCTCAATAAGAAGCACGTGTAAGCGAGGAACCGTGTATCTCAAGTCCCTCACGCTCAAAGGGTTCAAGTCGTTTGCCGACCGCGCCCATATGACGTTTGAGCCGGGCCTGACCGTCATCGTCGGTCCCAACGGCTCGGGAAAATCGAACATCTCCGACTCGATTCTGTGGGTCCTGGGCGAGCAGAGCGCCAAGCAGCTGCGCGGTCAGGCCATGGAGGATGTCATCTTCTCGGGCTCGTCGGCGCGCAAGCCGGTGGGTGTGGCCGAGGTCACGCTGGTGCTCGATAACTCGGACCATATGTTGCCTGTCGACTTTGACGAAGTCGCCATCACCCGTCGCATGTATCGCTCGGGCGAGAGCGAGTACCTCATTAACTCGAGTCCGTGCCGCCTGATGGACATTCAGGACATCCTGCACGATTCGGGTCTGGGCAAGGATACGCATTCCATCATCAGCCAGGGCAAGCTCGACGCCATTTTGCAGAGCCGCCCCGAGGAGCGCCGCGCCCTCATCGAGGAAGCCGCCGGTATCTCCAAGCACAAGCGTCGCAAGGAGCGTGCGCTTAAAAAGATCAAGTCGATGGACGAGCACCTGACCCGTGCCCGCGACATCAATAAGGAAATCGCCCGTCAGCTGCGGCCGCTGGAGCGTCAGGTCGATCGCGCGCGCAAGTACAAAGAGCTGTCCTCGCGCGCGAACGAACTTACGCAGATGCTGGCCGTCGACGAGCTTCGTTCGCTGCAGTCGCAGTGGAACGACCTGGAGAGCCGCTCCAAAGAGGGCACGGCCGAGTTTGAGCTTGCGCAGTACCGCTTGGGCGAGAAAGAGCGCGAGCTCGAGAAGCTTCAGGTCATGCTCGAGGAAAAAGGCCTGTTTGTGGGCGACCTGGGCGAGCAGCGCCGCCATATGCAAGATGTGGTCGGTCGCATTAACTCCGATATGCGCCTGCTCGAGGAAAAGGGCCACAACATGGTGTCGCGCCTGTCCGACATGCGCGGACAGATCTCGGGCTCTGAACATCAACGCCGTCGCGTGGTCGAGGAACTCGAGGATGCGCGCGCCCAGCTCGAGGAAGTGACCGGCGCGCATATGCAGGCCCAGGAGGACGTTGACGCCGCCGGTCCTGCCGCCGCTGCGCTCCACGAGCGTCGCGTGGCGCTCGACAATCAGATTTCGCAGCTCACGCGTGAGCAGCGCGATGTGCAGCGTGAGGCCGATAACGCCGCGCTCGAGCTCGCCAAGGTGAAGGACTCCTTGAGCAACGCCGAGGTCGAGGACAACATGTATGCCTCGCGCCTGGAGCAGATCGACGAGCAGCTCGAGGAGGTCACGGCCTCGCTCGAGAGCCGTCGCGGCCGCGCTGAGGAGCTCGACGGCGCACTCGATCAAGCTCGCCAAGCCCAGGTCGATGCGCGCGAAGCCACCGAGGTCGCCCGCGCTGCCCTTAAGGACCTGCGTGCCCGCGAGAGCGAGGCGCGCAACAAGCTGTCCGAGGTGCGCTCGGAGCTTGCCAGCCAAAAGAAGCTCGATGCCCGCATGGCCGACAGCTCGCCGCTCGTGAGCCGACTGGTGGGGGCGTTAGGCGATGACGTAACGGGTCGCCTGGGCGATGTGCTCGAGGCCCCTCGTGAGCTCGAGGGCCTGGTCGAGCAGCTGCTTGCCGGCGATATCGATGCCCTGTTGTTTGATGACGCTGACGCGCTCGAGCGCGCCGGGCGTGCCGCCCTGGACCAAAAGAAGGCCTCGGGCGAGGCACTGCTGGTGGCGCGCGGCGTGAGCGGCGGTGCTGCTGTCAAGGGCGCTGCCGGTTCGCGTCTGGTCGATCGTCTGTCTGTACGCGCCGGTTACGCTCCGATTGTCGAGGCACTGCTCGGCGGCTATTACGTGGTCGATGACTTGGTCACCGCGCTGGCTGCGCCTGTCGTTGACGGTGTGACCTACGTGACTCCCGATGGCGCCCGCGTGTGCTGTGGTGGTCTGGTACGAGTGGGGCTCGATGCCGGCGAGGCTTCGGGCGCCTTGGAGCGCAAGCGCCGCATCCGCGAGCTCGAGGGCCTGGAGCCCGACTTGGTCGCCGTGTTTGAGCATGCTTCGGACCAAGTCGTTGAGGCCAACGCCGCCGTCGAGGAGGCCCGAGCCGCCGAGGGCGATGCCGCTGGCGAGATTGCCCGCCTTGAGGGTGAGCGTCGCTCCCTGCTGTCCGAGATCGGCCGCCTTGAGCAAAGCGCCAACAACGCCGAGGTCGAGCGCGTGCGCATCTCCAAGCGCCGTGAGCAGGCCGCCGAGGCCGTTCGCGCTGCGCGCCCGCGCGTTGACGAGCTCACTCGTTCGCGCGACGAGGCCCGTGCGCAGGCAAGCGATCTGGGCTTGCAGATTGCCGAGGCCAACGACGAACTCGACCGCGTTCGCCGTGACGATTCCGAGGCTGCCGGCAAGCTCGCCGACGCCAAGGTTCGCCTAGCCCAGACGAGCGAACGCCTGCGTTCGCTGAAGGGCCGCGTGCCCGACCTGGAGCATCGTCTTGAGGGTATCGACCGTCGTATCCGCGGAACACGCCAGGCCTCGCGCTCACTCGAGCTGCTGCGTCTGCGCGTCGACCCCATGCATGAGCGCTATTCGGCCCTGCTGGAGCGCGCGTCGGATTGGGCCGCGCGCCTGCGTGATCAGGCTTCACTCGAGGAGGCGGACTCGGCCTCGCTCAAGAAGACCATCGAGGATGCCAAGGCAGAAGTTGCCCGCGCTAAGGAGCGAGTCGATACCGCCTCCGCCACGCAAAACGAGTTCAAGGTCGCGCGTGGCAAGCTCGAGGTGCAGGTAGAGGCGGCCATCAAGGCCATTACCGCCGATGGCACCACGGTGCTCGAGGAAGCGCTCATGCTTCCTGCTCCCACCGACCGCGACGCCGCCGAGCGCGAGCTCAACCAGCTCGTGCGTCAGATTAACAATCTGGGCCCCGTGAACCAGGTTGCCATGGAGGAATACGAGCAGCTCAAGCGCCGCGCCGACTACATCGAGGAGCAGTTGGCCGATCTGGAGAGTGCGCGCAAGGCGCTCACCAAGATCACGGTGGCCATTGATCGCAAGATGCGCAAGGCGTTCCTGGTGACGTTTGAGAAGGTCGACGCGAACTTCCGCGAGATCTTCGCTATGCTCTTCCCGGGCGGTCAGGCTCATCTGGAGATGACCGATCCCGAGCATCCTGCCGAGACGGGTATCGAGGTTGTGGCGCAGCCGCGCGGCAAGCGCATCACCAAGATGATGCTCATGTCGGGCGGCGAGAAGAGCCTGACGGCGCTCGCCCTGCTCTTTGCCGTGTACCGCACGCGCACGGTGCCGTTCTATGTACTGGACGAGGTCGAGGCGGCACTCGATGACGCCAACCTGTCCAAGCTCATCGGCGCGCTCGATGTGTTGCGTTCCGATACGCAGCTCTTGGTTATCTCGCACCAGCGCCGTACTATGGAGGACGCTGACGTTCTCTATGGCGTCTCGATGCAAGCCGACGGCGTCAGTCGCGTCGTCTCGCAAAAACTCGATCGCGAAACCGGAAAGGTCGTGAATGCATAATGGGATTCTTCGATGCTCTCTCGCGCGGACTTGAGCGCAGCCGCGAGGCCCTCAACGAGGTCTTTTACTTTGGCGGCGAGGTCGACGAGGATTTTTGGGAGGACCTGGAGGACACCCTCGTCATGGGTGACATGGGCGCCGAGGTCGCTATCAAGGTCTCCGATGACCTGCGCGATGCCGCGGCCAAGAAGAACCTCAAGACCGCCCCGCAGCTCCGTCGTGCCCTAGCCGAGCAGCTCGAACAGCACTTTGTGCCCATCGAGCGCGATCCGTTCGCCGATACGCCGAGCTGCGTGCTGTTTGTGGGCATCAACGGCGCCGGCAAGACCACGACGGTCGGTAAGATCGCGAGCGCCATGGCCGCCCGCGGCAAGAACGTGGTGATCGGTTCGGCCGACACCTTCCGCGCCGCCGCCATCGAGCAGCTCGATGTGTGGGGCCAGCGCGCCGGCGTCCCCGTCATCAAGCGTGACCGCGGCTCCGATCCGGCAAGTGTTTGCTACGACGTGCTCGACGAGGCCGATAAGCGTGGCAGCGACCTGGTGCTTATCGACACCGCCGGTCGTCTGCACACGAGCCCTGAGCTCATGCGCGAGCTTGCCAAGGTGGTCAATGTGACCCGTAAGCGCGCCGCCAATATGGCCGCCGGTCCCATGCCGGTTTCGGTCGTGCTTGTGATCGACGCCGCGACGGGCCAAAACGGTCTGAACCAGGCGCTCGAGTTTAACGAGGCGCTGGGCCTGGACGGTATTATCATGACTAAGCTCGACGGCACGGCTAGGGGCGGTATCGCCATGGCCGTGGCCGAGAAACTCAAGCTCCCGATCCTGCGCGTGGGCGTGGGCGAGCAGGTCGATGACCTGCAGGAGTTCAATGCCAAAGATTTCTGCCGCGCCCTGGTGGGCGAGTCCAATTAAGGAGTGACTAGTGTTTGATTCCCTGAGCGATCGCCTCAACGACACATTTGACCGCCTGCGCGGCAAGGGCAAGCTGACCGAGGCCGATATTACCTCGGCCATGCGCGATATTCGCATGGCGCTGCTCGAGGCCGACGTTAACTTTAAGGTCGTCAAGGAGTTCGTCGCCAAGACCAAGGAGCGCTGCATGACCGCCGAGGTCATGGAGTCGCTGTCGCCGGCGCAAAACGTCGTCAAGATCGTGCTCGACGAGCTCACCGAGATGCTTGGCTCAACCGAGAGCAAGCTCGTCTTTAGCAACCGCATTCCCAATGTCATCATGCTTGTGGGTCTGCAGGGCTCCGGTAAGACCACGGCTGCCGTAAAGCTGGCCTACCTGCTCAAGAAGCAGGGCCGCTCGCCGTTGCTCGCCGCGTGCGACGTCTACCGTCCCGCTGCCGCCGACCAGCTGGCCACGCTTGGCGGAGAGATCGGCGTGCCGGTCTTCCGTGGCGATGGCGAGCACCCGGTTGACATCGCCAAGGGCGCCATCCAGGAGGCCGTTGACCACCTGCGCGACGTGGTCATCGTCGATACCGCCGGTCGTTTGCAGATCGACGAGCAGATGATGCAGGAGGCCGTGGACATCAAGAAGGCCGTTAAGCCCGATCAGGTGCTGATGGTCGTCGATGCCATGACCGGCCAGGATATCGTCAACGTCGTCTCGACCTTCGCTGAGCGCACCGACTTTGACGGCGTGATCATCTCCAAGCTCGACGGCGACGCCCGTGGCGGCGGCGCGCTTTCCGTGCGCCAGGTGACCGGCAAGCCTATCAAGTTCGTGAGCATGGGCGAGAAACCCGATTCGCTGGAGCCGTTCTATCCCGATCGTATGGCCAAGCGAATCTTGGGCATGGGCGATGTTGTCGGCATTATCGAGAAGGCCCAGGAGGCGGCCGACGCCGAGCAGCTCGAGGCTGCCGAGCGTATGCTGCGCGAGGGCTTTACCATGAACGACATGCTCGACCAGATGAAGGCCGTCAAGAAGATGGGCGGCATGAAGGGCATCCTGGGCATGCTTCCCGGCGGCCAGCGCGCGCTCAACCAGATGGGCGGCAACCTGGACGAGGGCATCTTCGACAAGAACGAGGCCATCATCATGTCGATGACCAAGGAGGAGCGCCTTCGCCCCTCCATCATCAACGGCCAGCGCCGTGCCCGCATTGCCAAGGGCGCCGGCGTGACCCCCACCGAGGTCAATAGCCTTATGAAGCAGTGGGGCGAGATGAATAAGATGATGGGCCGCATGCGCACGATGGCCAATCAGGCGCAGGCCGGCGGCAAGAAGGGCAAGAAGGGCAAGAAGGGCAAGAAGGGCAAAAAGATGCGCATGCCCAATATTCCCGGTCTGGATGCCATGGGCCTGGGTGGCATGGGCGGCTTGGGTATGGGCGGCCCCAAGTCCGATATGGACCTGCTGCGCCAGATGGAAGCACAGATGCGTAATAAGAAGTAACGACTGGTTGAGTCGTGTATGGCGAAGGCCGCCTGGATGGTACTCCAGACGGCCTTCGTCGTTTGTTCGCAGGTTGTTGCACGCTCGGAAGCGTCCTGACGTGCAGGTTTGCCGCTAGTGGCAGCTGCAGCCCTCGTGGCCCTCGTGCTCGTGATGGCCGTGGTAGCCGCAGGACTCGCCATGCTCGTGGGTGTGCTCGTGATGGCCGTGGCAGCCGCAGGTTGCCTCGCCAGTCTGAGCGAGTTTGCCGGCAATGAGGGCCTCGACGCAGGCGTCGCAGCTGCCCTGGGCGCCCGCATAGACCGTGATGCCGGCCTGGGTGAGCGCGTTGATGGCACCGCCGCCGATACCGCCGCAGATGAGCGTGTCGACGCCACCGTTGGCGAGCAGACCCGCCAATGCACCGTGACCAGTGCCGCCGGTGCCTACGACCTGCTCGTTGAGCACCTTGCCATCCTGGATGTCGTAGATCTTGAACTGCTCGCTGCGGCCAAAGTGCATAAAGATGTTGCCGTTGTCGTACGTCGTTGCCACCCTCATGGTGCCGACCTCCTTTGCTGGCCATGCGGCCGTCGTCGAGGCGATGGGGGAGTATGCGATATTGCCGCCTTCGATGACGATCGCCCGTCCATTGACCAGCGCGTTTGCCACCTTGCGATGCGAGCGGCTGCAGATTGACGCCACCGTGGCGCGGGCAATGCCCATGCACTGGGCGACTGCCTCTTGGTTAAGGCCTTCCAAGTCGCACAGGCGCAGCACCTCGAGCTCGTCGACCGTCATGACGATGGCGTCTCCGCTGGCAAGGCCGTCAGGGGTAAAGCCGCGATATTCAGGGATGATCCCAACGCGGCGCATTTTTTCGCGTCTTCCTGCCATACACTCTCCAATTCTGACATATGTCAACAATAGAATAACGAACATGCGGATTTTCGCAATGAATTTCTGGCATATGTCAGAAAGTGAGAGCTTATGTTTGGGCTGTGGGGCCACGTTCGCCTGGGCTACAATGAATCTCGCTTATAGGCGACTGACAGGAGGGTCAATGAGCAAGGCTGATCAACAGTTTGTAGCCATGTGCCGCGACATTCTGGACCATGGCACCACCACCGAGGGCCAAAAGGTCCGTCCGGTGTGGGAGGACGGCACCCCTGCCTATACCATTAAAAACTTTGGCGTCACGGCGCGCTACGATCTGCGCGAGGAGTTCCCCGCGCTTACGCTGCGTCGTACGGCGCTCAAGTCCGCCATGGACGAGATCCTGTGGATCTATCAAAAGAAGTCTAATAACGTCCATGATCTCAACAGCCATATTTGGGACGAGTGGGCCGACGAGACCGGCTCCATCGGCAAGGCCTACGGGTACCAAATTGGCCAGAAAAGCCATTATGCCGAGGGCGATTTCGACCAGATGGACCGCGTGCTGTACGACCTTAAGCATACGCCGTACAGCCGCCGCATCATGACCAACACGTACGTGTTTAGCGACCTTTCCGAGATGCACCTGTATCCGTGCGCCTACAGCGTGACTTATAACGTCACGCAGCGCCCGCAGGACGATAAGCCCACGCTCAACATGATTCTCAACCAGCGCAGTCAGGACATTTTGGCCGCGAACAACTGGAATGTGTGCCAGTACGCCATCTTGCTGATGATGGTCGCACAGTCGGTCGATATGATTTCCGGCGAGCTGCTGCACGTGATCGCCGATGCTCACATTTACGACCGTCATGTCGATATCGTCCGCGAACTTATCGAGCGTCCGCAGTTTGTGGCGCCCAAGGTAACGCTCAACCCTGACGTGCACGATTTCTATGCGTTTACGACCGACGACCTGATCGTGGAGGGCTACGAGCACGGCCCGCAGGTCAAGAACATTCCCATCGCGGTGTAGGTGACGCGCATGACGTGTAAGCTTTCTGCCATTGTCGCCGTGTGCGATGACTGGGGTATTGGGTGCGAGGGCGACATGGTCGTGTCCAACCGTGCCGACATGCGTCATTTTGTGGCATGCACCAAGGGTTGCCCGGTCATTATGGGGCGCAAGACGCTGTTGAGTTTTCCCGGCGGGCGTCCTCTCAAGAATCGCCGTAATATCGTGCTCACCCGCGACGAGAGCTTTGCTGCCGAGGGCGTCGACGTGGTGCATGGCGTTGACGAAGCGCTCGTCGCGGTAGCCGATGAACCCGTTGCGTGGGTGATCGGCGGCGGCGAGGTGTATCGACAGTTCTTGCCGTATTGCGTCGAGGCCGAGGTTACGCATAACCATTGCGTGCATGACGTGGATACGTACTTTCCCGATCTGGATGCCGATCCCGCGTGGGAGATTGCGAGGCGTGGCGGTGTTGCCACGATTGCCGCGGGCGAGGGTGACGAGGGTCTCGATTATGAGTTCGTGACGTATCGTCGCGTTGAGGCGTAAATCTTCTGGCGTGAACGGTATCATCGGGTTATTTGAATGCATGGGGCGGCGCTTAGCGTCGCCTCGTTTGGTATAGATCTGCTGTAAAGAAAGGTGTGGGCAGGCTGCTATGACTGATGCCGTTGAGGTGCTGCGAATCGATTCGCTCGAGGACGAGCGGCTCGATGCCTACGTGCGACTGACCGAGCGTGAGCTTCGCTGCGTGCTGGAGCCGCAGAAGGGCATTTTTATCGCCGAGAGTGCCAAGGTCATCGAGCGTGCAGTGCGCGCCGGATACGAGCCGGTGAGCTTTCTTTTGGGCGAACGCTGGCTCGACCAGATGATGCCGCTGTTTGAGCGCCTGGCGGTACGCGAAGGTGCGGGCCCGGTTCCCGTGTTCGTGGCCTCGATGGAGCTTATGGAGCAGCTGACGGGCTTTAACGTGACGCGCGGTGCGCTCGCGGCGTTCCGTCGCCCGCGTCAGATTCCGGTAGCCGAGTTCTTGGGCGGCGTCGTCGAGGCGGCGGGGGAGCGCCCGGTGCGCGTGTGCGTGCTCGAGGGCATTGTCGACCACACCAACGTCGGCGCGATTTTCCGCTCGGCGGCTGCGCTGAACGTCGATGGCATTTTGGTGAGTCCTACGTGCTGTGACCCGCTGTATCGTCGCTCGGCCCGCGTGAGCATGGGCACCGTGTTTCAGGTGCCGTGGACGCGTATTGGCAGTGAGGCGCGCGTATGGCCGCATGATGGGCTGGCGGCGCTGCACGATGCCGGCTTTTCGTGTTCCGCCATGGCGTTGACGGATGATTCGGTGTCGTTGGACGATCCCGTGCTGCAGGAGATTGATCGCCTGGCGATCTTTATGGGTACCGAGGGTGCCGGCCTGGGAGCCAAGACCATTGAGGGCTGTGACTGCGCCGTGCGCATTCCGATGGCGCACGGGGTCGATTCGCTCAACGTGGCCGCGGCGAGCGCCGTCGCCTTTTGGCAGCTGTGCCCGCACGTGAGCAATGAGTATCACTACCAGCCGGGTTTGTATCACTAGGCAGATATTTCGCACCGCGCTCTAATTCGGGGTGTTTCGGTCGCCGCCAGTCGGTGCTAAGCTGGTTTTGGCTTTGGTTTTAAATTGCTGTTTTGTTGTTTGACGTATGCGTGTGGGGAGAGCGTGTGGCTAAGAAATCTACGGCTATCGATGTAACGCAGGGTGTTATTTGGCAGCAGCTGCTTTCGCTGTGCGTTCCCATCTTTTTTAGTTCGTTTTTTCAGCAGGCCTACACGCTTATCGGTACCTATATTGTCGGTCAGTTTGGCGGCAAGCTCGCGCTGGGCGGCATTCAAGCCACGATGGTCCTCACCGAGCTCTGCATTGGCTTTTGCGTTGGCGTTGGCGCTGGTTGTGCCGTTATCACGGGTCAGTTTATTGGCCAGCACGATGATGAGCGTCTGAGCCGTTCGGTCCATACGGCCATGACGCTTGCGCTGGTGGGCGGTATCGTTTTCTCGATTCTTGGCATAGTGTTCGTTGAGCCCATGCT
>UQUG01000033.1 GCA_900544205.1 uncultured Collinsella sp. | reverse complement strand
CGCTCTTTAAGGGCGAGGCCTCCAAGATCAAGCCGCTCATGTGGATCGCAGCCCTCGCCTTCCTCGTCTACTTCTTTGTAGCGTAGCGGCAAAGCTGCCAAAGCAGAACACCAAAGCGCGGAATCGCATCGAGCGGCTCCGCGCTTTTCTTTTAAAGCCAGGCAACGCACGGACGCGCGATGTATTGCTTCCCGAGTTTTGGACATTTTGCCCTCCAAACGGCACTACCGCCGGCTACATCCTGCAGATATGCTGGGCGTAGTCGCATAGGCCCTATGAGGATGGGAGCAACCATGGCCGCCCTGTTCACGACCCCCAAGCGCAATGACAAAACCTCTGGAGCCCATTTTGCCGAGCCCGACGTGCGCCGTCGCACGCTGCTCGCACACGGCAGCTGGCGCCGCGTGACACGCCGCATCGTCGTGGGCGCCGTATGCGCGCTCACGGCAAGCTCGCTGCTCATGCCGAGCGTCTCGCTCGCGGCCGAGTGGGTGGACGTCGGCGGCGTCCGCCACGAAGCGGCCGCGGGGCCCACGGGAGACGCCGCCGGCACCTGGAGCTGGGACGGCGCCGACGACATGAGGCTCAACGGCTATGACGGCGGTGCGATCCAGGCTGCAGGTAAGCTCAACATTGCCTACGAGGGCAAAAACACCGTGAAAACCGAGCCCGATTACACCGGAGCCGCCATCAAAGCGCAGGATGGCACTAACCAGAAAGCGGAGTTGAACATAACGAGCTCGAATAGCACGGATGAGCTCAATGTGACAGCCGAGACCGATGCAATTAAATCCACAGGCGACCTCTCCATTTCTGGCCCAGGCACCGTGAACACCACAAGTACTACTGCCGACGGAATTGAGGCAAAGGGCGACCTCTCTATCACGGGCTCGGGCACCGTGAATGCAACGGGCGATACCGAAGGTATCCAATCCAAGGGCAAGACCACCATCGATTCCTCTGGCACAGTGATCGCTAAAGGAGGCGAAGGCTACGGCATCGCCGCAGGCAGTGACCTGACCATCAAAGGCGGTGGCAAGGTAGAAGCAAGCTCGATAGAAGAAGCGGCGATTTGGGCTGAAGACGGCATCAACATCTCAGGCGGCAGCCAGGTCAAGGCGAACTCCGAGGGAGATCTTGCCGTCGACACTGAGGGCAGTCTCGCGGTCACGAACGCCTCCCTTGACGCAAGCGGTGTTGAATATGGTGTCTATGCCTACAAGGGCGTTACGCTCGATCACGCGACCGTGACGGTCCGTACAAGCGCGAGCGGCGGCCAGGCCATCGCCCTCATCACTGACGGGGATGACATCGTCATCAAGAATGGTTCCATCGTGGACGCGTTCGCGGAAGGCAAATTCTCGGTTGCAATCTCTACCAGAAACCACCAGCCAAACGTCGCTGGCGGCCACATCTACATCAGCGACTCCGTTGTTAAGGCTATAGCCCGCTATGTCGAGACCGGTGGCGATGGCCCCGATCACTACAGCAACGACCAAAGCGGCGCGGTCATCCCTGAGCCTAGGGGTCTGAACATCGGTATCTTCGCCCAGACCTACGAGGGCATCACGCCCGCGAGTATCTCGATCGTCCGCAGCAAGCTCACGGCTGAGGGAGACACGGCGGCAATCTTCGCTCTTGCCATAAGCGAAGATGGCAAGGCGATCGGCACCATCAAGATCGAAGGCGCTCCCATCCAGGCGCCCGCAGGCGGCAAGATCATTAACTATCGCTACGAAGAAGAGTACGGCTCCAGCATCTCCTACGAGGCGGGTCAAACCATCGGCACGGGCGACGCCACGGTCGACTCCCCCTACGACGAAGCTGTCGCCAAGAGCACGGTCATCGCGCCTCCCGAGGAGATCAAACCCGAGGAGAAGCCCGGCGAGACCAAGCCCGAGGGTTCCAAGTCCGAGGGCACGAAGACGACCAAGACCGTTGCAGTTGCAGCCACGGGAGCCAAGATCACCGGCAAACTCGCAGCAACCGGCGACGCCTCGAGCGCAGCCATCGTGGCAGCCGCCCTTGCAGGAACAGCCGCCATCGCCGCGGGCGCCGTGGTGAGCCGCAAGCGCTCGTAAACACTTTTTCGCACGGGACGGGTGGATCGCGGCCCTTGCCTTCCTCGTCTACTTCTTCGTAGCGTAAGGGCAAGGCTGCAAAAGCTGAACAATAAAGCGCGGAGTCGCCACGCGGCCCCGCGCTTTTCTTTTAGCGCCGGTCCCTGCGCCGGCGTGCGGCCTATTTCTCCCCCATTTTGGCCATTTTGCCCTCCAAACGGCACTACCGCCGGCAACATCCAGCAGATACGCTGAATCTAGTCGTATAGGCCCTATGAGAACGGGAGCAACCATGGCAGCCTTGTTCACGACCCCCAAACGCAATGACACTACCGCCGGAACCCATGTTGCCGAACCCGACGTTCGCCGTCGCATAGGACTCGCGCACGGCAGCCGGCGCCGCGTGACGCGCCGCATCGTCTCGGGCGCCGTGTGCGCGCTCACGGTGAGCTCGCTGCTCATGCCGAGCGTCTCGCTCGCAGCGGAATGGGTCAAGGTCGGCGGCAACAAGTACAACACCGCGGCGAGCGACGAGGCCGGTACCTGGTCGTGGGACGGCGCCGACGACTTGAAGCTCAACAACTATAACGGCGGCGAGATCCAGGCCGCAGGCAAGCTCAACGTGAATTACTCGGGAACCAACATCGTCACTGCCGAATGGATCGAAAGCATCAACGTTTCTCATGGCACTAACGAGAATGCCGAGCTCAATATCCAAGGCGACGAGGGCGGCACGCTCAGCGTGACATCTACTGAGGACGCTATCCTCTCCACGGGTAATATCAACATCGACGGAGCCGGATCCGTCAACGCCACGAGCACTGGGTTTGATGCCATCAATGCCGGAGGTGATCTCGCTATCAAAGGTTCGGGCAACGTCAACGCCACGGGTGCATCGGATGGCATCAGGGCAAACGGCAATATCACGATTGGCGACAGCGGAGCCGTCACCGCCAGGGCTACCAAGGACAAGGGTATTGGAGCCGACAAGAACCTCACCATCAAGGGTGGCGGGACGGTCGAGGCAAGCTCAGCCGATGGTGAGGCCCTTTGGAGCGGCGGCAATATCAACATCTCGGACGGCAGCCAGGTCAAGGCAAGCTCCGAGAAAGACGCTGCCGTCGAGGCCAAGGGCAGCCTCGCAGCCACAAACGCCTCCCTCAACGTAAACGGTGTTGAATATGGCGTCTATGCCCACAAAGGCATCACCCTCGATCATGCAAACGTGACGGTCCGTGCAAGTAAAGGCAGATACGGTGGCGCCAACGCCCTCTTCACCTACCAGGACGACATCGTCGTCAAGAACGGCTCCACCGTGGACGCGTTTGCGGAAGGCGAGGTTTCGGCTGCATTCTCCACCAGAAACGATCGACCCAACGAGAAGGGCGGCCACATCTACATCAGCGACTCCGTTGTCAAGGCCATAGCCCGCTATGTCGAGAACGGCGACGGCCCCATCCCCTACAGCGAAAACCAAGATGGCGAGACGAGGCGCGAACCCCAAGGCGAGAACATCGGCATCATCGCCCAGACCAGCGAGGGCGTCACACCCGCAGTCATCTCGATCATCCGCAGCAAGGTAACGGCCGAAGGAGATACAGCAGCAATCTTTGCCCGTGCCATGAGCGCTGACGGCAAGACAATCGGCACCATCAAGATTGAGAACGCCGCCATCCAGACGCCCGAAGGCGGCAAGGTCATTGACTATCGCAAGCTCCGTGACGGCATCTACGAGGCAGGCCAAGCCATCGGCACGGGCGACGCCACGGTCGACTCCCTCTATATCAAAGCAGTCGCCAAAAGTACGACCATCGCACCTCCCGAGATAGCCAAGCCGGAAGACCCCAAGCCCGACGAGACCAAGCCCGCAGAAAGCAAGCCCGCGGAGTCCAAGCAGAACCCCAAGCCTGAGGGCTCAAAGCCGACCAAGGCCGTTGCGGCTTCAACCACGAAAGCCAAGACTACCGGCGTGCTCGCGGCAACCGGCGACACCTCGGGTGCGGCCATCGTGGCAACCGTCCTTGCGGGAACAGCCGCCATCGCCGTAGGCGCCGTGGTGAGCCGCAAGCGCTCATAAACGCCTTTGGCCTTTAACGCGCGAGACGGCACCCACAGAAGTGCTAGCCCGCACACCGTTTAGCAACGCCACCGCCGAGCTCCCCTCCGGCGGTGGCGTTTTCCCGTTCGCGCTCGCGCGGCGCGCATGCGATTGTTCTTAATGCAGCCCAACCTGTATGCGCTAGCGTGCGACAATTGGGGCTGCCGATATCACAACACTGAGAGAAGCCTGCCTTGGAAGCGCAAAAGCAGATAACCGTTCATTCGGAGCATACGGAAAGCGCACCTGTCATTTACCTCCCCGTGGTCATGGGCGACGGTAGCGATGTTTATGACCGTTGCCGAGAGCTCGACTGTCCGCCATTCACTCTCGTCGCCATTGGCGGGCTCGATTGGAATCGCGAGCTGAGCCCCTGGGCATGCGACGGAACCGTACGCGATGCCGAGCCTTTCGGCGGCCAAGCTGCCGGTTTTCTTGATGAGCTGCTGGATCAGATAATCCCCCAGGTCGAGTCGTCGCTTCCTAAGCCGCCCACCTGGCGCGGCATTGCCGGCTACTCGCTGGCAGGCCTCTTTTCGCTTTGGGCTCTCTGGCAAACCGACGCCTTTGACCGCGCCGCGAGCGCATCGGGGTCGCTATGGTTTCCCGACTTTGTCGACCGTGCCAGCACGGCCCCTTTTGCCGGCAGCCCGCAAGCCGTCTACCTGTCACTCGGCAAAAAGGAAACCAAGACGCCCAACCGCATGATGCGGCATGTACTCGACGACACACGCGCGATGGAAGCGTTGCTCGTCGAGCGCGGCATTCCAACAACGCTGGAGCTCAACCCCGGCAATCACTTTGCCCAAACCGACTTACGCATGGCCCGCGGCATCCACTGGATACTGACACATTAAAAATGGTGCCCACACGCATATACGCATGGGCACCATATCTTGTTTTAGCTGAACGCAGCTGCTACTCAGCAGCCTCCTCGAGCTCGGAGACATCAAACTCAAAATCATTACCCGGCAGAATCGCGTTGAGCACGATACCCACCAGCGAGCCCACGGCAAGGCCGGAAAGCGAAATCGTCACGCCGCCCAGCTCCAGCACGATGGCACCGGCGGTGCTATAGGCAATGCCGAGCGATAGCACGAGTACCAGAGCGGCCACAAGCACGTTGCGGTTGTTCTGGAAATCGACCTGGTTCTCAATGAGGTTGCGAACACCCACGGCGCTGATCATGCCATAAAGCACAAGCGACACGCCGCCGATTACACACGCCGGCATGGCGGCAATCACGGCAGCGAACTTGGGGCAGAACGAAAGCACGATAGCGCAGCACGCGGCAATGCGAATCACGCGCGGGTCAAACACACGCGTCAGGGCAAGCACGCCGGTGTTCTCGCCATACGTGGTGTTGGCCGGAGCGCCAAAGAGCGAAGCCAGAATCGTGGCAAGACCATCACCGAGCAGCGTGCGGTGCAGGCCGGGGTCGGCGATGTAGTTACGCTCGCAAGTGGAGCCAATAGCCGAGATATCACCGATATGCTCGATCATGGTCGCAAAGGCCAGCGGCATGATGGTGATGATGGCCGTCGTGGCAAGACCGCTATCGAACTGCGGCCCAAAGAGTGCAAACACGGTGTTGTCCCACACGATGGGCAGACCGACCCACGGAGCGGCGGCAACGCCCGAGAAATCAACCTCGCCGAGCGCAGTCGCAACGGCATAGCTCACCGCAACGCCCAGCAGGATCGGCACGATCTTGACCATGCCGCGGCCCCAGATGTTGCAGATGACGATCACTGCCACGGCGATAACGGCGACGAACCAATTGGTCTGGCAGTTGGCAATGGCGGAGCTTGCCAGGATCAGACCGATGGAAATGACGATAGGGCCAGTCACCACCGGCGGGAAGAAGCGCATAACGCGCTTGGCGCCAAAGGCGCGGAACAGGGCCGCCAGCACCGGATAGAGCAGGCCGGCACAAGCTACGCCCAGACAGGCGTAAGGCAAAAGCTCGGTCTCGCCGTTGGGCGCGATTGCGGCATAACCGGCAATAAAGGCAAACGATGAGCCCAAAAATGCCGGCACCTTACCGCGCGACAGGAAGTGGAACAGCAGCGTTCCCAAGCCGGCAAACAAAAGCGTCGCCGAAACCGAGAGACCGGTGAGCACGGGCACCAGCACCGTGGCGCCAAACATGGCAAACAGGTGCTGCAGACCGAGCAGGAACATGCGCGGGCGGCCAAGCGACGATGCATCGTAGATGGCATCGGTGACGGCGGGCGTCGAGGATTGGGACATGGATGTCCTTTCGAATGGAAGGGCGCTCGGGCATAGCGGATAACCTGCCCGAACGATACGATCCGAACCATTGTACGCGATACGCCACGTCTCGCACGCGCCGCCACCTGCAAACGCTAGCGCTATTTCCAAACGCGCTCGGCAATGCGCTTGACCAGCGCGATCTTTGCCCATTGCTCGTCCTCGGTCAGCTTGTTGCCAATCTCGCAGCTGGCAAAGCCGCACTGGGGCGACAGGTACAGGTTCTCGAGCGGCACGTACTTTGCCGCCTCGTGAATACGCTCGACGATGGCATCCTCGTCCTCAAGCTCAGCGGCCTTGGTGGTCACCAGGCCCAACACAACCTTCTTGCCGGGAGCAACGTGCTTGAGCGGCTCAAAGCCACCGGCGCGCGGCGTATCGAACTCCAGGTAAAATGCGTCGACATCCTCGTTTGCGAACAGGTACGGCGCAATGGGGTCGTAGCCGCCCTCGAAGGCATAGGTAGAATGGTAGTTACCACGGCACACGTGCGTGTTAATGACAAGGTCATCGGGCTTGCCCTCGATGGCGGCGTTGTTGAGCGCCACGCCCAGCTCGCTTACCTTTTGCAGGTCGACCGGGCTCATGCCGGTTTTGGCGACAAAGTCGGTATCGCAATAGATGCCCCAGGTGCAGTCATCAAATTGAATGTTGCGGCAGCCTGCTGCGTACAGGTCGGCAATCACCGTGCGATAAGCGGCAGCGATGGCGTCGGCAAGTTCCTCATCGGTCTTATAGACAGCGCGCAGGCTCTCCTGCTGGCCGTCGCAGCGATCGAGCGTGACCTCAGAGAACGTCTGGATCGGCGCCGGGATGGTCTGGCGCGCGACCTGGCCCTCCCCCTCGAGCGCCTTGACAAATTTGAAGTGCTCGACGAAGGGGTGGTTCTCGCCGCTGATGGGGCCGGTCACCACGGCGGTATCGGCCGTGGTCTCCTCGTCGTGGAACATATAGCCCGTACGCGAGGTACGGCGTTCAATGCCGTTGAGCCCCCACATAAAGTCGAGGTGCCAGTAACTGCGGCGGAACTCGCCATCGGTAATCACCTGCAGGCCAGCGGCCTTTTGCTTGTCCACCAAATCGCGAATGGCGTCGTCCTCGACGGCCTTAAGCCCCTCGGCGTCAAGCGTGCCTGCCGCATAGGCAGCGCGGGCATCCTTTACGGCCTGCGGACGAAGAAAGCTGCCGACGATATCGGCGCGAAACGGCGCGTTCGGTTGAATCAAAGTGCTCATAGATATCTCCCTTTGCATTGGTTGCTTTACCGAGACAGAGTATGAGCGCTCATGTGGCCATCGTAAAATATATGTTTATAACAGTTTGATATAGATGTTTCCTATATCAGTCTGGACTGCCATAAAGAGACTTGAACCGTGCGGAGCACAGCACCCTAGATATGCTGACGAATCGCGTCGATATAGGCTTGGCCGTAGCGCGTGAGCGTCGTGTTCTTGCGCGTGATGATGCCGATCTCCATGTACTCGTCCACATCGAGCGGAATCGAGATGATGCCGGGGCCGTTGAGCTCATGGCTGATCACGCCCGAACACACCGTGTAGCCGTTAAGGCCCATAGCCAGGTTGAACAGTGTCGCACGGTCACGCACGCGGATATTCTTGCGACGCTCAAACGTCGAGGTCAGTTCCTCGGAATAGTAGAACGAATTATAGCTGCCCTGCTCATAGGACAGGAACGGGTAGTCTTCCAAGTCCTCGAGCGTCACGCTCGAGCGACCCGCCAGCGGATGATCGGCGCATACAAAGACATGCGGCGCGGCGCAGAAGAGCCCCTCGAATACGAGCTCGTTGGCGGCGAGCATACGCTCGATAACCTCGCGGTTATGCTCGGACAGGTACAAGATGCCGAGCTCGCTTTTCATATGCGCGACGTCCTCGATAATCTCGTGAGTCTGCTCCTCGCGCAGGGTAAAATCGTAGCGCGCGGCATCGAACTCGCGGATCACATCGACAAACGCATTAACGGCAAAGGAATAATGCTGGCAGCTCACACTAAAGTGCGGCACCTGCTCGGACGCGCCCTTGTACTTGCCTTCGAGCAGATCGGCCTGGTCGAGCACCTGTCGCGCGTAGCCCAAGAAGGTCTCGCCCTCCTCGGACACAATGACACCCTTGTTGGTGCGCTCAAAGATGTGCACGCCCATCTCGTTTTCGAGGTCGCGGATCGACGCGGTAATCGAAGGCTGCGACACGAAGAGCCGGCGCGAGGCCTCGGTGATGCTGCCGCATTCGGCAACTTTGACGACATACCTGAGCTGCTGAAGCTTCATAGCGCCCTCCCTAGACGTTCGTGACGTCAAGACCCGCCGCGTCCATCTGACGCATAAACGACGGCATCTCCCCCGTCGCGGCGCAGGCGGCAATCTGATGCAGAGCCCCGGCAACCGCATCGTCTGCCGCAGCGCCGATATGCCAGCGCGCGGCAGCCGTGACGGCCTCGTTGGCATTGGCGACTGCAACGGAGTTGGGGACGGCACCGATCATGGGCAGATCGTTATCGGAATCGCCAAATACGGCCACCTCGTCGGACGTCAGGTCCAAAGCGCGCGCCAACTCCAGCGCAGCGCAACCCTTGTCCCAACCTGCTGGAAGAATGTCGAACAGGCGCACGCGGTTGTTAGGAAACACGAGCGAGAGTTCCGGCACCTCAGCGGCAACGCGCTCGCGTAGCTCCGCGAGCTCCTCACGCGAACGAGCACTCCAGATATTCGCCTTGAACACCGACGCGTCATCGACGACAGGACGGCACGGGGCCTCTTCGCCCTTGAGCCATGCGTTGCCGCCCGACTCCATGGCGCGGCGCACGCGCTCGGGGTCGCTCGTCACGCAATAGGCATCGTTATCCCAAAAGTCGTCACCCAGGCTGTAGACCTTCAGATACGTATCGTCGGTCTCTTGCTCCAAGTAGTCAGCCAAGCGCATAAGGGCGGCGTTGTCGGTCGCATGCGAGGCTACCGCCTCGCCGTCCACAAACATGACCTGGCCGTTGCAGAACGCGCCGGTCGAGAAGCACTCGGAACGATTTTTGAACATCCAGCCCATCGCGGACGGCTGGCGACCCGAAACCGGGCCAAAGTGCAGACCCGCCGCCTGCATGGCATGAATGCCCTCGATGGCGTAGTCGCTGGCGCCGTCATGCCCGGCTGGAATCAGCGTATCGTCCATATCGGTCAGCACAAGTTTGATCATAGAATCCCCCAGTCATTTTCACCGTAACCATTGTAACGACCTGCCAATAAGGGACAGGTTTATTTTGGCAGGTTTTATCTGGGAAAATGCAACGCCCCAGTTGCCACCTACCAAAATAAACCTGTCCCTTATTGGCAGGTGCGCTAGTATAGGGGACAACAGATTCGATGCGGGAGTGCCAGCGGTGCAAACCACAAGGCTGAGAGGGCATGGGGCCCAATCCTTTGAACCTGTCAGTTAATGCTGGCGTAGGGAGCATGCCGCCTTTACAGGGGCGCTGTCTATGCACAGCGCCCCTTTTCTATGCCAAGGAGGCATGTGCAGTGATTGATTCGGAACAGCTTAAGCAGCATATGGTCAAGACCGTGGAGGAGATTCGCGCCACCAATCCGATGGCAGGCTCCATCACCAACACGGTGACAATCGACTTTGTCGCCAACGCACAGCTCGCCGTGGGCGGATCTGCCGCCATGGTCTATCTGCCCGACGAGGGCGAGGCACTCGTTGCCGGCGGCGGCGCCATCTATCTCAATATGGGCACGCTCTTCCCCATCTACGAGCAGACGATTCCCCGAGCGGCCAAGGCGGCACACGACGCCGGCAAGCCTTGGGTGCTCGATCCGGTGGGCCTGGGCATCGGTAGCCTGCGCACCCAGCTGGTAAACGAGCTCAAGCAGTACAAGCCCGCCATCGTGCGCGGCAATGCCTCCGAGATCATCGCGCTCGCCGGCCTGTGGGGTCTTGAGGGCGAGGCGGCCGATCTGAGCCGCGTACGCGGCGTCGATACCACCGACACGGTCGACGCCGCCCGCGATGCCGCCGTGGCGCTCGCCCGCTACACCGGCGGCGCCGCGGTCATCTCGGGCGAAGTCGACCTGATTACCGACGGCACGACCGTGGCCAAGTCCCACGGCGGCAGCCCGCTCATGTCCAAGATCACCGGCTGCGGCTGCTCGCAGGGCGGCGTGCTGGCCGTGTACGCCTGCGCCGCCGACCCGTTTACGGCAGCCGTCTGCGGCACCGCCGTCTACAACGTTGCCGGCACGCGTGCCGCCGCCGTCGCCGATGCCCCGGCAAGCTTTAAGGTCGCCTTTATCGACGAGCTCTACCGCGCGACCGCCCAGGACATCGCCGATAACCGACTCGAGCTCGAGGAGGCATAAGCCATGTCCGAGCCCGCAACCAATACCGGCATGAACACACTCGTCGCCGTGGCCATCGCCCCATGCGGCACCGGCGATGAGCTGTCCGCCGAGGTCGCCGAGGTCGTGCGCGTCATTCGCGAGAGCGGCCTTCCCAACCGCACCACCTCGATGTTCACCGAGATCGAGGGCGACTGGGACGAGGTCATGCAGGTCGTGCGCGACGCAACCTTTGTGTTGGCGAACAAGGGCATCCGCACCGAAGTCGTGCTCAAAGCCGACATTCGGCCCGGATTTACCGACACCATGACCGGCAAGCTCGAGCGCATGGAAGCACAGATCAAGAAGCAGGAGGAAGCACGATGAGCATCCGCGACAACCTTGATATCTCGGCCTATCTGGTACTCGGCCCCGAAAACACGCTGGGACGTCCCGTGGGCAATGTGGTGGCCCAGGCGCTCGACGCAGGCTTTACCTGCATCCAGGTGCGCTCCAAAGTGGCAAGCGCCCGCGAGATCATTGCGCTGACCGGCGACGCCGCGCAGGCAATCGCACAGGCCGGCAAGACCGGTCAGGTCGCCTTGCTAATCGACGACCGCCTGGACTGCGTACTCGCCGCGCGCGAGCAGGGTATTGCTGTCGATGGCGTGCACGTGGGCCAGAGCGATATTCCCGTCGAGGTCTGCCGCAAACTTTTGGGCCCCGATGCCATCGTGGGCCTTTCGGCCCGCTGCGAGGAGATGCTCGAGTACGTCAAGACCGCCGACATGAGCCTGGTCGACTACCTGGGCATCGGCCCGCTCCACGAGACCGAGACCAAGCGCGACTGCGGACGCGCGGCCGACGGCTCTATCATCACCAAGAGCTTTGAGGACCTGGCCGCACTCCACGCGGCAAGCCCCGTGCCCATCGTGGTGGGCGGCGGCGTTAAGACAGCCGACTTGCCGCAGCTTAAGGCCACCGGCGTCGACGGCTTCTTTGTGGTGAGCGCCGTCTGCAGCGCCGACGACCCCTACGCCGCGGCCAAGGAGCTTGTCGACACCTGGCAGCAAGCATAGGCATAGGCCGAGCAGCTGATTCGCAGCCTCATATCTTCAGCAATGGAAAGCGCATCCCAGTTTGGACGTCCATTCTGGGATGCGCTTTCCGTATGCGACCCTTACCCCGCCAGATACGCTTCCAGCGCGGGCAAGGTCGCCTCCGCATCGCGGCGACCGACCTGGTAGATGCGCTCGAGCTCATCCGGTTCGCGGCATAGCGACGGCACCTTCACCGATTCGCTCGGACGCACCACAAAGATATCGCCGGCGGCCTCACGACGTGCCAGGTCATCGAGCGTGGTATTGTAAACCTCATGCCGGTGCTCAAGCGCTGCGACAAACTCCGGGTAGTGACGGAACACGCGACGCAGCATGGGCATCACGCTGTTGGGCTGCTTCACAAAGCCCGCCGGCTGCGTGAGTACCACGATATTGCGGTCATACCCCTGTGAAAACAACCAAGCGCTGGGAATGGAATCGGCCACGCCACCATCCAGATACTTATGCCCGTCAATAGCAACGGGACGCGTCGCCACAGGAATCGCCGACGATGCCCGGATCCACTCGATATCCCTCTCGTCGCCATAGGGCAGGTCGTGGTAGACGGCCTTGCCCGTCTCGATATCAGTACACACGCACGTAAACTGCATGGGACAGGCGCGATACGCCTCCAAGTCAATGGGATCGCGCTCGATAGGCACCTCGTGATAGGCAAAATCGGCATTGAACATGTCGCCGGTCCGCAGCCAGCTTGCTACACCCGCATAGCGCTTGTCGGCACAATAGGCCTTGTTGTAGCGAATGGCACGTCCGATCTGCCGCGATTTAAAGTTGTAGCCAAACGCCGCGCCCGCCGAGACACCCACCATATGGTCGCAGGTCAAACCGTGCTCCATCCAAACGTCGAGCACGCCCGCCGTATACATACCGCGGTAGCCGCCTCCCTCGAGCGCGAGCCCCACCGTGCGCGTCGTATCCGGCTGTGCCATGCGACCATCTCCGTTCCTGCGTTTAAAACCGGAACAAGTATACCCGTCAACATATACCACCCCAGTCGCATTTTTATCGGACATCGCATCGTCGCGCTACCGTTTGTCGAATAATAGCCGCCCACAGCATGTGCACCCATATATAATTCTGCACTGTTGTTTATACTACTCAGCAGTAATCAACAGCGAACATTAGCCGGTAAATTAACCCAACAACGCAGCGAGGCGGGGCCTGGATACACGCAAAGCGCCGAACAACAACGCGTGTGCACAACGAGCTCGCCCGACGCAATTCGCCCGACCTCAGAAAGCCGCTTACGACATGGATACCGTCAGCAATTACACCGAAACGCTCGAAAAGACCGTTCGCGACCTTCTCGAGCGTCAGGATGATCTGATTAGGACTGCCTTTACCGACCAGCTTACCGGGCTTGGCAACCGTGGCGGCTTTGCCCGTTCCCTCGAGGAGCTCTGGGAGCAGGACACCCCCGTTACCATGGCGTACATCGATATCGACAATCTCAAGCACTGCAACGACGTCTTCGGCCATGACGAGGGCAACCGCTATATTTTGCAGGTAAGCCTCTATCTTAAGCTGTATATGAAAGTGGACGAGGCGGCGTTTCGCATAGGCGGCGACGAGTTTGCCATCCTGTCTACGATTGCGACCGAGGACGACCTCGCCGAACGTCTGGAACACTGCCGAACGGTCCTGCTCAAAAACAACGATTCCGAGATGCCTCACTCGTTTAGCTATGGAGTGTCGTATGCCGACCCCGCCCTGGGCGAAGCCCCCAATCGCATGACGCTCGATGCCGACCATCGCATGTACGACTACAAGCTACGTCATGCCGTGTACCTCGATCGACGCAATATCACGCAAGTCCACGCCGACGACTTCGAAATAAGCGACCGCGTTTTCGACGCCTTTTCAATGCTCAACGAAGGTCGTTATTTCTTTATCGAGAACTTGGACAAACATCGCACCCTTTGGTCACAAGGTGCCTTGCGCGATCTTGGCCTTCCCTCGGAGCACATAGACAACTGCCGCGATTACTGGAAAACGCGCGTCCATCCCGATGACCTTGAGGCTTTTACCGACGACATCGACCAAGTCTATAACGGCTCCAAACACCATCGAGTCATGCAGTATCGTGTGCGCAACGCCGTCGGCGACTACGTCCTTTGCCGTGCTCGCGGGTTTCGTATCGACGGCCACGGAAATGTCCCCTCGCTCTATGTCGGCGAGCTCGTCAACCACTCACTTGCCGAAACCGTCGACGCCGCCACAGGCCTCGGAACGCAGCGCATGCTGGTCAACGCTATCGATACCTGCCGCCTTGACCGTTGCAAGACAGGGCTTATAGCGGTGCGCGTTCGTGGCACGACAAAGCTCAACGAGCTCTACGGGGCTGAGGCTGTCGACAACATGCTTGCCGAATACGCGGGCCGCATGCTGTCGATCACCCGCGGCAGGAGCCGGGTCTACCGTTCACGAAGCGTCCAGTTTGTCGTGCTCAGCAACGATTTGGACCACGAGGCATTCGAGCAACTGACCCGCCACCTTAAAGAGGCCGTTTTCGCTCCTGTGCAAATCGCAGGCGACACCATTGCTCCCGTCTGTCTTGTCGTCCCAACCTTTTACGAACGCCTGGACTCCCAAGCATCGACTGTTTTAGGCGAACTCGATCGTCGCCTTCGCACAGCCGGCGGGCTTGTCCCCAACGACAGCCTCCCTATACCCGAGGTCGAACGCAAAAGTGCAATCGCCGAACGCATCGATATGCTCACCGGTCTCTACCGACCCAGCGAGTTTATGCGGCGAGCCAACGCTTTTCTCGAGGCAAGGCGCGACGGCGCCTGGTGCATCGCCACGGTCGACATGGGCCACATGCGCCTGTTTAACGAATGGTATGGACAGGCCGAAGGCGACCGCCTGCTTGCCGATGTGGGCACGGTCCTCAAGGACATCGAGAATGCCGACATGGGCGTCGCAGGGTACTGGGGCCAAGATGACTTTTGCGTACTCATCCCCTTTAAGCACATCACCGTCCACCAAATCTACAACCGCGTTCGCGAGGCAGTAGCCAGGCATGATGGCGGCGTAGGTTTTTGGCCGTCCATGGGCGTTTACCCCATCGATTCCAATGAGGAGATCACCATCGATGCGCAGGCAAAGGCCATGTTTACCAATCGGCGCGCAAAAAACGACTTTAAGGAGCGCATTGCCATTTTTTGCCCCGAGGAGTACAAGCGCGAAATCGTGTCCAACCGCACGCTGGCCGAATTCCAGTACGCGCTCTCAGATGGTCGTATTACCTACCACTTGCAGCCACAGGTCGATATGGAAACCGGTGAGATTATTGGCGCCGAAGCACTCACCCGCTGGATTGACAAGGACGGCTCTCTCATTTCGCCCGCAACGTTTATCCCCGCACTCGAGGAAAGCGGCTTTGTAGTGACGCTCGACAAATATGTTTGGCAGGGCGTCGCCATGTGGCTCCGCGAGCGCCTCAATCGAGGACTTCGCGTGGTCCCGATCTCCCTCAATGTGTCGCGCGTAGACATTCTTGCCTGCGATGTCGCCGAGCATATGGAGTCGCTCGCCGCCCAGTACAACCTGCCGCCCGAACTCATGCACATCGAGATCACCGAGACCGCCTATACCGGAGAGTCCGAGGCCGTGGATAAGCTGACCGCGGATCTGCACACCCGTGGCTTCTCGACCTACATGGACGATTTTGGCACCGGCCAGTCCACGCTCGCGATGCTCAAGAATGTCAACGTCGACGTCATCAAGCTCGACCGCACCTTTGTGCCCACCGACCGCGATCAAGGCCGCAGCACGCAAATCATTTCATCGATGCTCGAGATGGCGCAGTCGCTCCATCTGCCCGTCGTGGTTGAAGGCGTCGAGACAAACGAGCAGGCAAACATGCTACGACAAATGGGTGCCCGCTACGCTCAGGGCTTCCTCTACTACCGTCCCATGCCGGCGAAGGATTTTGAGGCATTGCTCGATGGTGGCAATAACAACTGATACGCTCGCGCGCAAAACGCCACCGCCGAAGGGGGAATTTGCCTCCATTAGCTAACTTATATCCCCAATTCAACCCGAATTGGGGATATGATACAAACCATTGTTCCGCCCAAGGAGGTTATCCATCATGAACAAGTCGTACCGCATGGGCGAGCAATCGATTATTGTCTATCTTCAGCGACTTGCAAATGGCATCTCGACCGCCGAACTCGATGTTGCCGCGCTGCCTGCTGAGCTACGCGCCGTTGGCGAGCAACTGCAAAAGACGCATGCCATCCTGCAACAAGAGCGCCGGCTGCTTGAGCGCAACGCCTATATCGACCCGCTCACCAACTTGGGCAACCGCAACGGATTCGACCGTCACGTCGAGCAGCTCTGGCGCAAAGGCGACCCCTTCACCTGCGCCTATATTGACATCGACCATCTCAAGCATTGCAATGATAGGTTTGGCCACGCCGAAGGCAATCGCTATATTCTGAGCATCTGCCGCACGCTCTCCGAAACCATGGAGCACGATGAGATGCTGTTCCGTATCGGTGGAGACGAGTTTGTGCTCATCTCGCTCTCCGCAAACGAGACCGAACTCGAGCAGCGCTTGGAGCAGGTACGTGCCGGGCTGATCGAGGCGAGCTCAGGCGGCAAGGCGCCCATGATCGGCAGCTTTAGCTTTGGCTGCTCGCGCGTCGATCCACTTGCCGGCGACACGCGTCGCCAGATGACGATGGATGCCGATCGCAAGATGTATCGCTATAAGCTTATGCATCGTGTGCAGCAACCGAAAGACAATGATGCGCCGCAACGCCCAATCGTCGATCAGCCTCCCTGCAACGACCGAGTGTTCCAAGCGATCTCAATGAGCTCCGAGACGCGCTATCCGTTCATCCTCAATCTCGATACGGGCGAATCGCAATGGTCGGTCAACGCCGTGCGCGATTTTGACCTGCCCTCCCAGCACCCTTTTAACTCACTCGACATGTGGCTCGCCCGCGTTCATCCCGAGGACCGCGACAACGTACGCGCCGAGCTCGACATGGTGATAAACGGCACGTGGCACTTCCACTACATGCAGTATCGCGTAATGGATGCCACTGGAAAATACGCGCTTTGCGACTGCACGGGCTACCGCTTGGATGGAACCGATACCGAGCCCAACATGTATGTGGGCATTATCATCAACCGAAGCTTGGCAGATACGACCGATTCCGTGACCGGCCTGGGCGATGTCCACGCGCTGGTCAACGCTATTGGAGAGATGCGCCGTGTGCCGCACGAGGCAGGCTTTATTGCCATTAAGGTCGACGATATCGCCGAGGTCAATGCCCGCTTTGGATTCGATGCAGGCGACCGCGTGCTCGCCGAAAGCGCCGCCTGCCTCATGGATTGTTCGCGCGGCAAGGGTCGCCTGTTCCGCTCGACGGGGCCGATGTTCGTGGCACTCTTCGATGAACTCGGCCCCGAGGCAATCGACGAGATCGCAAGCGACATCGAACGGTTCCTGGGTTCTCCCGTGCTCATCGGCTCGCTTGAATATCAGCCGCCCATTCGCGTGGCCACGCTTCATCTGGACGGCGTCGACCGTCAGCCCGTTTCCATTCTGAACGAGCTCAAAGCGTTGCTTAAAGAGGCACCACAAGTACCGGGCACCAAGCTGAACTAGCGTCGTGGGGCGCGATGTGAAACACAAGCCGTTTCACATCGCGCCCCACGCCATCTACCCTCTCGTGCGATAATCCTCCGCAGAAGTCACCAAAAGCAGAGGGAGTTTGTGATGAAGGTTCTTTTGGTCAATGGCAGCCCCAAGGCAAGCGGCAACACCGCCCGCGCACTCGCCGAGGTCGCCGAGCAGCTCAATGCCGAAGGCATTGATACCGAGGTGTTTCAGCTGGGCGCCAAGCCCATTCGCGATTGCATCGGTTGCGGCCAGTGCGGCAAACTTGGCGGTCGCTGCACCTTTGACGATGACGTGGTGAACGAGCTCATCGCTGCCGCCGAGCAAGCAGATGGTTTTGTCTTTGGCTCACCCGTCTACTATGCGCACCCCAGCGGACGCATCCTTTCGGCCCTCGATCGCGCCTTCTATGCAGGCGGGCATGCCTTTGAGCACAAACCCGGCGCCGCGGTCGCCGTCGCCCGTCGCGGCGGCACGTCAACCACGTTCGATGTGCTCAACAAGTACTTCACCATTAAGCAAATGCCCGTAGTTGCTTCCACCTACCGGAACAACGTGTTTGGACGCGTGCCCGGCGACGCCGATGGGGATGCCGAGGGCCTTGCCACCATGCGAAACATCGGCAAAAACATGGCCTGGCTCCTGCGCTGTATCGAGGCAGGACAGGCCGCCGGTATCAACGCACCCGAGGCAGATCGCGCAACGACCAACTTCATTCGATAGAGCGGCGGGACCATGAATATTCAAATCTTCGGCTCCAAAAAGTCCTTTGATACCAAGAAGGCCCAACGCTATTTTAAGGAGCGCCGCATTAAGGTGCAGTTTATTGACCTTAAGGAAAAGGAGATGAGCAAGGGCGAGCTCACGAGCGTGATGCAGGCGGTCGGCGGCATCGACAAGCTACTCAACCCCAAGGCCAAGGACGAGGAGACGCTCGCGCTCATCCAGCACCTCACCCCCAGCCAGCGCTTTGACAAGCTGCTCGAGAACCAGCAGGTTCTCGCCGAACCCATCGTGCGCAACGGCAAAAAGGCCACCGTCGGTTATTGCCCCGATGTATGGGGAGCCTGGGAGTAGCTTGTGTTATTTGCCGGCGCGTGGGTATAAGAGCAGGCGTTTGGCATAAGATTCAACTGTAAGCCATGTCTAACAAAGGAGGGCACATGCCCAACAAACCCGTGAAGATCATCATGCTTACCGGATACCTCGGTGCCGGCAAGACCACGCTGCTCAACCACATCCTCGCTAACGACGGCGGTATCCGCGCCGCCGTGATCGTCAACGATATCGGCGAGATCAATGTGGACGCCAGCCTCATCGCCGACGGCGGCCTTTCCGAGACCGACGACCTCATCCCGCTCACCAACGGCTGCATCTGCTGCACGCTTTCGGACGACCTGGCCAACCAGCTGCAGGGCATCGCCGATTCGGGCAACTTCGATTACATCATCATCGAGGCCTCGGGCATTTGCGAGCCCATCCCCATCGCCTACACCATCTCGAGCTTCTGCGACGAGGCCAAGGTGGGCGGCGAGCCCAAGCTCGCGCTCGACAACATCGTGGCCGTGGTCGACTGCGCCCGCATGTACGACGAGTTCAACGGCGGTCGCGACCTGCTGGCCGAGGATATCGACGAGGACGACATCGAGAGCTTGCTCATCCAGCAGATTGAATTCTGCTCCACGCTGATCCTCAACAAGACCGACACCGTGACGCCTGAGCAGATCGCCGAGCTCAAGGCTATCGTGCGCAGCCTGCAGAAGGACGCCGTGATCGTCGAGGCCCAAAACGGCGAGGTCCCCATGGAGGAGCTGCTCGACACCGACCGCTTCGACTTTATGCGCGCCTATAACTCCGCCGCCTGGATCGAGGCCATGGAGCATCCCGAGGAGCACGACGACCCCGAGGTGCTCGAGTACGACATCGAGACCTTTGTTTACTCGCGCCGCAAGCCGTTCGACCTGCAGAAGTTCACCGATTTTGTTGAGCAGGAGTGGCCCGACGAGGTCATTCGCGTCAAGGGTCCGCTGTGGCAGACCGGCGATCCGGACATGTGCTACATGTTTGAGCAGGCCGGCCACCAGATGCGCCTGATGGAGAACGGTCTGTTCGTTGACTCCGCGCCCGAGGGCGAGAAGCAGAAGATTATCGACGAGAACCCCGAGATCATGCAGATTTGGGACGACGAGACGGGCGACCGCATGACGAGCCTGTGCATCATCGGCCGTCACATGGACAAGGATGCACTCATCGCCTCCCTCGATGCCTGCCTGACCGACTGGCACCGCGCCTAGGTTTATCCAAGCGGACATTTTCCGCCTACGTAGCCGCCAAACCACCACGAAGGTGCCCTTCGTGGTGGTTTTTCGTTCTGAGCCAAGGAGATTCATGTTCAACATTGTGCTGTATGCGCCCGAGATTCCGGCCAATACGGGCAATATCGGCCGCACCTGCGTGGTCACCGGCGCCCGCCTGCATCTGGTGGAGCCGCTGGGGTTTTCGCTCGACGACAAGACGGTACGTCGCGCCGGTCTGGGCTACTGGCAAAACTTGGACGTGACGACCTATGCCGGCTGGGAGGATTTCCTTGCGCGCAATGGTCTCTCCCCTGCCGACGAACGCCTGCATCTGCTGACCAAAAAGGCGCGCCGAACCTATGCGCAAAGCACCTACCGCGACGGCGACTATTTGGTCTTTGGCAGCGAGAGTTCGGGCATTCCCGAGCCACTGCTTGCCGCGGCGCCCGAGCGCTGCGAGCGCATCCCCATGCTGCGCGATTGCGACTCACTCGATAACGCCGAGGCTTGGGAAGCCCACGAAGAATCGCTGGGGCATACCGAGGACAGCCACGAGGCCATCCTTCAACAGGACATCTGCGGCAACTTCGTCAACCCGGACGACTACCGCATCAGCGCACTCAACCTCTCCAACAGCGCCGCCATCGTCCTCTACGAGGCCCTGCGCCAGGCAGGCTTTCCGGGAATGTGACAAAGGAACTATCCCTTTGTCACATTCAAGCGCCACGCCGATGGCACACATGCCTAATTGATGCTCTAGATAAAGAGCCTAAAGAGCCCTCACTTTTAATCAGAATTAACTAAAGTAAAATGAAGTTAAACGGCGGT
>UQUG01000032.1 GCA_900544205.1 uncultured Collinsella sp. | reverse complement strand
GGTTAAAACTGAAGCATTGGCTTCTGATATTGGCGATGACCAGCTGTTTTATGAGTATTGAGACATCGGTCATCTCTGGAGCGCTACTTTACTCCAAAGGCATCAGCTATTTGTTTCCCATCGGTAAAAGGCGGGTTTTGTTCGCCAAGCGTTCTTATATATAGATAGATACGGGTTCGAACCCGTGCACCGGCAACAAAAAAGACGGCCAACCGAAGTTGACCGTCTCAACAATCTTTGGGTGGGCCGTCAGGGGTTCAGCCTGCTTCGCAGGCGGCCGCTGCGGCGCTTTCGCGCCTTGCGCGCTGCGCTGGCAAACGCTCACGCGTTTACTCAGCTCCGCGCCCCGACGGGTTCGAACCCGTGCACCGGCAACAAAAAAGACGGCCAACCGAAGTTGACCGTCTCAACAATCTTTGGGTGGGCCGTCAGGGGTTCGAACCCTGGACCTTGGGATTAAAAGTCCCCTGCTCTGCCAGCTGAGCTAACGGCCCGCGGGTGGCATTGTACCACGGTCTGGGACTATTCCCAACTCCATTGGCCGTTCTGGAAAATCACAACTTCACGTCCATCAGGCGTAATGCCCGTAATATCGATGTCGTCCGTGCCGATCATAAAATCGACGTGCGTGCTCGAGACGTTAACACCATGCTCCAGGAGCTCCTCCTTGGACATGTCGTACCCACCCTCGATGCATTCGGGGAAACCGACACCTAGCGCAAGATGGCAGCTAGCGTTCTCGTCATAGAGCGTATCGTAGAACAGAACACCACTTTCGCGGATCGGCGTGTTCTTGGAAATGAGCGCGACCTCTCCCAGGTGAGCAGCGCCCTCGTCAGTATCGATGATACTTGCGAGCGTTGCCTTGCCCACGCGGGCGTCGTAGTCCACCACGCGGCCGCCCTCGAACTTAATCCAAAAATCGTCGACTTTATTGCCGTGGTGGATGAGCGGCATGGCCGAGTACACGATACCGTCGGCGCGCATGCGATCGGGCGAAGTGAAGACTTCCTCGGTGGGAATGTTGGGGAAGAAGGGGTGCCCATCGGGCGTCTTGCCCTTGCCGCCGGCCCACTCGTGACCCTTCGTCATGCCAATCGTCAGATCGGTTCCATTTGCCGCGGTGTAATGCAGGCAGTCGAAACGATTGTCGTTCAGGAAACGCAGGTTCTTTTCGAATGCGGCGTCATGGAGCTCCCAGTCGCTCTCTGGGTCCTGGCCATCGGCGCGAGCGGTGTGCAGAATCGCATTCCACAGCTTATAGATTGCAACCTCATCGGCGTCTCCCGGGAACACCTCGCGCGCCCAAGCCACGACCGGAGCGCCGGCGATGCACCACGGATTGATGTTGTAATCCAGTCCACGGCGGAAAACTTTGCACTGCGTGTTCTTTGCCTTAGAAGCTGCAGCGGGCTTAGCGGGATCGATGCCCTTAAGGGCGGCGGGGTCCGCACCCTCGATAAAGATAAAGCAGGCACCGTCCTGGGCCAGGGAATCCAGCTGCAGGCGCTTCCACTCGGGCGTCTGCTCAAAATAGCTTTTCTCGACATGCTCGTACGTGAGCCTCGTCACGGCATCATCGGCCCAGATGACCGTCACGTGGCCGGCGCCGGCAGCATAGGCCTCCGCGACCACCACGCGCGCAAACGGCGCGCACTCAACCGGAGACTGAACGACGACTTCCTGGCCGGGCTTAACGTTTACGCCCTTGCGGACAACCAGGCGCGCATAGTTTTTAATCTTGGGCTCCAGGGACTTCATACCCTCCAGGGCCTCTTCGACCGTCAGGGCAGCTCGAATCATGTGCCACTCCATCTATCTATAGAACAGTAAAAAGGCGCGCCGCAAAAACGACGCGCCTTATATCTTAGCGATAAGTATGTATGCAAACGCTACTTCTTCTTGGAGTCCTTCTTGTCCTCCTCGGCAGCTGCGCGCTCGATAAGAGCGTTGAGCTTGTTCTCGGACATGCCCTCGGCCTGCGCGCGGTACATGTTGCGCAAGGGACGAATACGAGCGAAGTCGTAGATAAAGTCACCTAGGATGATGACATAGGACAAAACGATGCCGACCATCTGGACAGGGCTGGACACCATGCCAGCGGGAGCGAAGTACAGCGAGGCCCAAATTGCCACGACGAGCACCATGCCAATGGCGAGCACAATCCACCAGATGCGACGGCGCTTGGTGTAGTCCTCGTCCTGCTTGAGGAGGATATTCGACACCGTATAGATGCGGTCCTCCTTGGCGCGCTGCTTGGCCTTGCGGGCGCGCTTCTCCTCTTTAGAGAGGCCCTCGAGGTTCTCGCCCTTCTCGAGCTCTTTGCGGCGTGCCTTAGACGAAGCCGGCACGACGCGAACGGAGCTCGCTGCTTGGCGGGCGGGCTTAGCAGATGCGGCAGACTTGCGCGCAACCCCGGTAACTTCGTGGGATTGCGTGCGCTTGTTCGTGGCGCTACGGGTACTCACTTATGCGTTCTCCTTCATACTTGTGAACTGGGAGCCCGTGATGATCTGGAAGGCCTCGCGATAGCGCTCGGACGTGCCATCGATGACCTCGGCGGGCAGGTGCGGGGTCTCCCCCGTCATATCCCAGTTGGCCTTGAGCCAATTGCGGACGAATTGCTTGTCGTAGCTAGGCTGGATCTTGCCCTCCTCGTAGCTGGCAGCAGGCCAGAAACGGCTGGAGTCGGGCGTGAGGCACTCGTCGATCAGCGTGACCTTGCCATCAATAACACCAAACTCGAACTTGGTGTCGGCAATGATGATGCCACGGGTCGCGGCGTACTCGGCGGCAGCCTTGTAGATCTTGAGGGAAAGGTCACGAATCTGCGTGGCGATGTCCTCGCCCACGATCTCGCAGCAACGCTCGAACGAGATGTTCTCGTCGTGGTCACCGATCTCGGCCTTCGTGGACGGCGTGAACAACGGCTCGGGAAGCTTGGAAGCCTCGGTCAGGCCCTCAGGCAGCTGGATGCCGCAGACGGTGCCGTTCTCGTCGTAGGTCTTCTTGCCCGAACCGGTCAGATAGCCGCGGACGATGCACTCGATAGGAATCGTCTGGGCCTTCTTAACCAGCATGGCGCGGCCAGCGAGGTAGTCACGATACTCAGCAAACTCCTCGGGGAAATCCGCCGGGTCGATGGAAACGAGATGGTTGGGGACGATGTCGGCAAACTTATCGAACCAGAATGCCGAGATGCGATTGAGCACCTCTCCCTTAAACGGAATCTCGTCGGGAAGAATGAAGTCGAACGCAGAAATGCGGTCGGTGGCGACCATCAGCAGGTTTTCACCGGCATCGTAAATATCACGAACCTTGCCACGGGAATCCGGACGACGCTCCATCGTTGTCACGTGAGTCACTCCTTACCTAAATACGACAGAAATGCGGGTTCTTTCCCGCATGTTTTCGCAAACTCGGAGCGGCAGGGACGCGGCCCCTCCTTCACCGAATAGCGAAAAGCTAGTGCTCCATTGTAGTAGATGCCGCGTCTGCCGTGTGCTCGCGGGGCAGATGAATTGTAAAAGTCGTACCCTTTCCAAGCTCCGACTCCACGGATATGTAGCCATGGTGACGCTCGACGATCTGCTTGGTCACGGCGAGGCCGACGCCCAGGCCGCCAGCTTCGCGGGCGCGGCTGGCATCGGCGCGCCAAAACCGCCCGAAGATGCGCGACAGATCGTCCTTGGCAATACCGATGCCGGTATCAGAAACGGCAATGCTGACGTGCCTGCGGTCACTGAGCACCGACACCACGACCCAACCGCCCTCGGGGGTGTAGCGCATGGCGTTGCTCATGAGGTTGATAACACATTGCGTGATCATGTCGGGATCGGCCTCGACGACATCGTCGTGCCCTTGGGTTTCATCTGCAAAGCGAAGACGAAGGTCACGGTCGGCAAACAGACGCTCCTGGCCGTTCACAATCGATCGCACGAACGGAACCATGTCCACCGGTTCTAGATTGAGCGGAGCCGTGCTGTTTTCCATACGCGATAGGTCGAGCATCTGCTGCACCAGACGAGCCAGGCGGCGCGTCTCGGAAGCAACGGTCTCCAAATGCTCATCGTCGGTGGGATACACGCCATCCTGCATGGCCTCGACCGTTGCGAGCATGGCCATAAGCGGCGTGCGAAGCTCGTGTGCAACGTCTGAGGTCAGGCGCTTCTCGTGTTTCATATCCTTCTCGAGCGAGGTGGCCATCTCATCGAAGGTCTCACCCAGCTGATCGATCTCGTCATCACCGCGCAGCCCCGTGCGAGCCGACAGGTCGCCGTCACGGATTTGCTTTGCGGTACTGGTGATGCGATGAATCGGTTTGGTGAGCATGCGCGACACGAGCGATCCGATAACGACCGAAATGCAGATTGCAACAACCGCGGCGAGGGCCATGGCGTTAAAGGTCTTCTCCCTAAACGCAGAGTCCGCCTTGGTGAGCAGAGCGTCGGAGCCGATGGCCCACAGCTTTACCTGTCCGACATGCTCGCCGGAAGACGTTACAATCTCGACGTTAGCAACGCTATCGGAGTCGGTTGGAGCAGACGAGACCGGGCTATGCGATGCCCTCTTGCCGCTCGTGTCGTCGGTCGTAGCCTGGTTTTCGCGTACATCGGCGGTGGCGCTTGCCGAGGGCCAGGAATCGTCATAAACGATCACACCCTTTTTATTGACGACCTGCATGCCCAGATCGTCGGAAACCAAACTCGACGTTGCGACCGTGCGCAGTTCTCCCGCGGTCCAAGAGCCGTTTTCCTCATATGAGGTCGCCAACTTCTCGGCAGCGGAATTTGCGATTTCGACGATATTGGAGCGTGTGTAATCCGAAAAGACCGTGCCCCACACAACAGAGACAACGCCCACCAGCACCAATACCGTCATGAGCGATGTCAGAGCAAAAGCAAGTGCCATGCGCGAGGGATAGCTCATCGTTGGCCGTGAATCGGAACGAGGCGTGTTCCAACTAGCCTTGGAACCCGCCTCGCTCTCCTGCTTGTGCTTTTGTCCGATTTCAAAGCGCGCAGGTGTCATATGTGATTTCCCTATTTCTCGTCCGACTTATCGGTCTTGGCCGGAGCCTCGAAGCGATAGCCGACACCATGGACGGTGTAGAGCCACTTGGGCTTCTTGGGATCATCGCCCAGCTTGGCGCGAAGATTCTTCACGTGGCTATCGATGGTGCGCTCATAGCCCTCAAAGTCATACCCGAGCACTTTCTCGACCAGCTCCATGCGGTTATACACACGGCCGGGATGGCGGGCAAGCGTGGTGAGCAGCTTGAACTCGGAAGCCGTCAGATCGACTTCCTTGCCCTCGACCAAGATCTTGTGGCCCGAGATATCGATGACCAGATCGCCGAAGTCGAGTACCTCGACGGCGGGCTCGTCGGCCTGATGGGCACGGCGGAACAGAGCGCGAACGCGGGCGACGAGCTCGCGCGGCGAGAACGGCTTAATCAGATAGTCGTCGGCGCCGAGCTCAAGACCGATAATACGGTCCTCGATCTCGCCCTTAGCCGTCAGCATGATGATGGGGACATCCGAGGTATCGCGAATGGTGCGGCAAACGCGCTCGCCGGGGATCTTGGGGAGCATAAGGTCGAGCACGACCAGGTCGAACTGATGCTTCTCGAACTCCTCGATCGCGGACTGGCCATCGCCGACGCCCACAACCCAGTAGCCTTCGCGCTCGAGATAGGCAGCGACGGCGTCACGGATTGCCTTCTCATCCTCGACCAGCAGAATCTTTTTTGCATCTGAAGCCATAACACGGCCCCCCTGTCTCAATTAGCTAAGAACAAGCCCATTTTAACGCACCTGAGCCCGCCAGATGCCGCTATGACGCGGCAGCTCGGCGGGCGGTACTCACAATTACAACGCGTTTATTCCCCTGTTGGCGCCTTTTTAACCCCTCTAAGCTTAAAGAGAGAATAGGCGTGCAGTGACCGTCTCTGGTATACCCTGGCTGTTGCGCACCGTGGCGTACGTAAGGAATGAGTCCGATTTTCCCGCCGTAGCTGGATAATCGCCATACTCCAAAGCGCGGTCGGGCGACAGCAGCGAGCCATAGGTCTTGGCAGAGGTGTCGATCAGGAAATGCGACGCCTGTACCTTAACAAGGTATTTATTCTTCTTGCCAGCCGCACATGCGAGCGGCTCGCGTGACAGGAAGAGGTACGGCCCTCCCTCATTACCGATATACGTGCCCATATTGCCCAGGCTGCCCACGCCACTATAGGCCGCCTCGATAGAAAACACGAAGGTATCGCCCATATATACGGCCTCGAAAGGCGAAACTGACGAAGGGAGGACCAACTGGGCACGCTTGGTGTTGTTGCCGTCGGTCAGATCGATTGCCGTTATGCCGTAGTAGACGCCCTCGTCGTTGCGGACACGCGGCGAGATGGTCAAAATGCCGTCGCTCGCGCGCGGGGCCGATGCAAAGCGGCCCGTCGATTTCCAAATTACCTCGGCCTTGGATTCATCAAGCGAGCGACGATAGCAAAACGAATCACTACTCGTTTTATTGCCGCCTGCCGAAGGCATTTTATACCAGATGACCGATGACCCGAACGCCGTAAACAGGGGCGGATCGTAGTCCTTGCCACCTCGATCGAGCTCAACCACGTCGCCAGAGAGCGAAGCGCCCGACAGATTTTGAGCGTAGAGCTTCCACGATGAATTGGCAAAGTTCATCTCAACCCACGCGAATACGCCGTCGCCGGCACGGACATCGTAGAATGCATATCCCGTGCCCTCGATAGGATCCTCGATTAATGTGGTAAGCGAGCCATCACCCAGGTTGAGCACACCGAGTGTGTTGGCGTGCAGCGCCGATGCGGGCGCCATCATCGCCGCGGCGTAATCGCCGTCGCAGTAGTACAGCAGCGTACCCAGAGGCAGCGTCCACGACGCCGCCGGCTCAAGATCGATGTCGACTGCCTCGTACTCATCCGTAATCGAGATGATCTTGGAATCGTCCTTGATAACCTGCGGCTCGCCGGCGGCATCATCGCTGGTGCCCGTTTTTTTCGAGCATCCGGCAAGCACCGTGGCAGCGCCCGCGGCAGCCCCACCGAGTACAAAGCCGCGACGCGATATTCCGTTCTTGATGTGATCGGCGATACCCATTAGGCGATCTCGGCGCGAGCGGCCTCGATAGCGCGCGTAAGCTGGTCGGCGCAGGAAGTCTTTTTCATACCGCAGGTATTACCGGCGAGAACCTCGATTACCCGATCGGCAGGAGCACCCTCGACCAGCCTGGAGATGGCCTTGAGGTTACCATCGCAGCCGCCGGTAAACTCAACGCCCATCACCTTGTTGCCGTCATCGGAAAGGTCAAGGTGAATATTGCGAGCACACACGCCCTGAGGCTTGTAATCAAACGAAATCATGCGATCCCCTCTCAGAATGTTATTCGAGACGACTATTATCCCCGTCTTTCCCTAAATGCAACGAGGCGCTTTGCCGGCAACACACATTACCAGCAAAGCGCCCTAAAAAGCTAACGTTATGCCCGAACCTACTCGAAGCTCAGCTGCTCCAGACGATCAAAGACTGTGTCGATACGGGTGAGGAAGTCCCACGGATCAAAAATCTCGTCGAGCTTCTCCTGGCTGACGGTGCAGCGCGGATCGGCCTCGAGGCGCTCCTTAAAGGTAGGACCGGAGACGCAATCCTGCACCTCGTGCCACGTGGCCATGGCGTTTTCCTGCACGATGGCATAGGCATCCTCGCGGGTGATGCCCGTATCGACGAGAGCCAGCAGCACCTTGGAGGAGAAGATGAGGCCGCGGGTCTTGTTGAGATTGGCCATCATGCGGGCAGGGTACAGCTGCAGGCCGTCGATGACGCGGATGAGGCACTGGAACATGTGGTCAAGGGCGATGAAGCTATCGGCCTGGGCGACGCGCTCGGCAGAGGAGTGCGAAATGTCGCGCTCGTGCCACAGGGCAACGTTGTCGAAGGCGACCTGGGCGTTGGACTTGACGATGCGCGAAAGGCCGCAGACCTTCTCCATAGTGATGGGGTTGCGCTTGTGCGGCATGGCGGAGCTGCCCTTTTGACCCTTGCGGAACGGCTCCTCGGCCTCGAGCGTATCGGTCTTCTGCAGGTTGCGAACCTCGGTCGCAATGCGCTCGCAGGTAGCTGCCGTGGTAGCGAGCACGCCGGCAAGGTAGGCGTGGTGGTCACGGCTGATGACCTGCGTAGACAGCGGATCGTGAACCAGACCAAGGTGCTCGCAGACATACTCCTCCACGAACGGCTCGATGGAGCTGTACGTGCCGACAGCGCCCGAGATGGCACCGAAGGCGACGTTCTTGCGGGCATCCTCAAGACGGTCCAAATCGCGCTTGAGCTCCCAAGCCCAAGAGCCAAACTTCATGCCGAAGGTCATCGGCTCGGCGTGAATACCGTGAGTACGGCCGGCGCAGAGCGTGTTGCGCTCCTCGAAGGCACGGCGCTTGCAGATCTCGCCGAGCTTCTTGACGTCCTCGATGATAAGGTCGCAAGCCTGAGTGAGCTGGTAGCACAGAGCCGTATCACCCAGGTCAGAGCTGGTCATACCGTAGTGAACCCAGCGGCTGGGCTTGGGCTCGCCCTCGGGGACGTCGGCGTCGATGTACTCCTTCATGTTGGTCAGGAAGGCGATGACATCGTGGCGCGTGACCTCCTCGATCTCGTCAACCTTCTCCTTCTCAAAGTTGGCGTGGTCGCGAATCCACTGGGCCTCTTCTTTGGAAATACCGATCTTGCCGAGCTCCGCCTGGGCCTCGCAGGCCAGGACCTCGATCTCCTGCCAAATGGCGTACTTGTTCTCGAGGGAGAAGATGTGTCCCATCTCTGGGCGGGTATAGCGATCGATCATAGCGGCTCCTTTTTGGTTATTGGCACGTTGGTCGTAACCCAACCATTGTACCGTGCGCGGGTGCAAGTATGGGCAGTAGGCATTAACCTAACATTTTGCCGCAAGAGCGGCCATGGGGACATCCGCGTATTTGCTTCGCAAATACGCACCGGCTTCAGGCGAGCCCCTCAGCTTCACGAAGCCGAAGGGGAAGACTTTGTTGAATTAGCCGTCCCCAAGTCTCCCGTGCCCGGTGGAGCGGGCAACGGGACGTCTGCGTATTTGCTTCGCAAATCCGCACCGGCTGCGGCCGCCTATCGGCGACCTTGCCTGCTCGCTATAAACGCTTCGCGTTTATTTAACGCTCGCACCCTGTCGGGTTCGAGTCCCGGCACTTTATTGAAAAAAGCACGGTAACGAAACGTTACCGTGCCTGAAATTCGAATGGAGCGGGCAACGGGACTCGAACCCGCGAGTGTCAGCTTGGGAAGCTGATGCCTTACCACTTGGCGATGCCCGCATATGTGGGGGATAGTATAACGCGGTTGTCTTGTTCGATACAAGGGTGTCGATGCTTGTTTTAGCTGTGGAGAATCATTTGAAAACCGCGCCAATTGTGGAGATGAGGACCTTTGTCTTTCTTTTCTTACCATCTTCTGCCTGCACTTTTATCTGATTGTTGTATTTGAGCTCGATTTGTCAGAAATCGGGCAAGCTTTTGGTCAGGCTCCGGTACTTACCCGCATGAACCTCGGGGGTAGCCTCATCCTACGCGTCGCAACCTCCCCATGCGGCGCACGAGGGATAAGGAGCAGCCATGTCCAACGCACCCACGCACTCTGTCCACAGCGCAATCGCAACAGGTCCGCTGCTCCTGCTCCTCTTCCTGCTTTTCGGCTGCCTGACACCGGGAGCCGCATTTGCCGTCGATGGCTACGACCAGCTCGGCTTCCGCACTATTAGCGATGATTGTGGGCCCTTCCTCATCGGCAAGTATGAAGCTCAAGACGCCTCGATTGCCTACTGCATGAACCAGGAGCGCCCCGGCCCCACCAAGCCGGGCGGCCCATGGCTCAACTTTGATCAAGGCTGGGTGTGGCTCGACGACGAGTTCGCGGCAATCGTTTGTCACGGATATCCTACCGCCACGTCGTTTGGCGGTTACCATCTTTCACCCGATCGTGCCCGCGCCGCAACCCAGCTTGCCGTATGGATGCTCAACGGCACTACCCATGTCGACGGTACCTACTCTTACACGACCGCTCAGGGCAAAACCAAGAGTGGGCACTTTATCACTGACAATGAAGTCGTGGCGGCGGCGCGGTGGCTCCACGACAGCGCAAAATCAGGAAGCATCAAAGCCGCTCCGCACCGCGCGCGGCGCTATCTAGGGGCCGTATCGGGCGGCAGCAAACGTCAGGACATGCTCTATGTACTGCCGGCGGTCTCTGTTTCCTTCCAAAAGCAGTCTGCAAACGCTGCCATTACCAGCGGAAACAATACTTATCAGTTTGACGGGGCAACATTCGATGTTTTTGAGAGCACCAGCGGCGCGCGTGTCGGCACCGTCCAGATGGACAGCAACGGTCGAGCGCAGGCAACACTTCTGCCCAACACGGCATACTACCTAGTTGAAACGAAGGCGCCGGCCGGCTATGTCCCCCGTCGCGATCGCATCGCCTTTACCACGGGGAATGACGGTGGAAAGGTCGCCATTGATGAACAGCCCGGCACCATCAATCTGCGTATCGTAAAACTCGATGCCGCGACGAATGCCGGCCCCCAGGCGGGATCTTCACTCGCAGGAGCAGAGTTCACGTGTGTGTCGCAATCAACCCCTGGATGGGCGCAAATTCTCACGACTGACGAAAGCGGTCGGGCTACCCTCGTCGATGTCCCCTTAGGAACCTTTACCATCTACGAATCAAAAGCCCCCGAGGGCTACCTGCCATCCAACGACAGCTGGACCTATACCGTTGGAGCCGACCAGCTCGGCGATTCAGGCGTAGTCGAGATCGAATCTCGCATTTCCGATATCCCCATTGCGTTTGACCTTGAGATTTCCAAATTCAAGGATTACGGCAATAGCGACCAATCCGGCCTGGAGCAGCCGGCGGGTGGTGTTGTCTTTGAAGTTGTCAGCAACAGCTCTCAGCAGGTTGTTGGCACATTGACCACAAACATCTATGGCTTTGCCTCCACCAAAGATCAGCCCGAAGCATGGTTCGGCACAGGCAAGCGACCCGCCGGTGTCCACGGAGCCGTCCCATACGACCGTGCCGGCTACACGATTCGCGAGGTTCCGGAAACCGTCCCCGAGGGTTTTAAACGTGCAGGGGAATGGACCGTCGGGGCCAATCAGATTTCCAACGGCGCCGAGCTTCAATATATCGTGGACAACCACGCTCTGTCGACGCATCTCCAGATTGTAAAACGCGATGCCCAAACAGGCGCTTCTGTTCCACTAGCCGGATTCACCTTCCAACTCCTCGACAGCAATCACGAACCTGTCTCACAAACTTGCTGGTATCCAGCACATAACGTAATGGACACCTTTACGACTGACGCGACCGGGACCGTCACACTGCCAGAATCGCTCGTGCCGGGCACCTATTATGTACGCGAAACCTCGGCCAAAGAGCCCTATCTTGTCGGCGAAGAGATCGAGGTAAACATACCCGCCGACATGAACCTAACGCCCGTTGTAATCGCCTCGTATTATGACCACGCCGCGACCGGAAACATCAGGATCGTTAAAACCGATGCCGTAGACGGCAGCAGCCTCACGGGCGCCGTCTTTGAGATCCGTGCCTCGGGTGATATCGTGCGCCCCGACGGTAGCATTGCCGCGCTCGACGGTGAGACTGTCGCTGCCGTCACGACGGATGAAACTGGAGAAGCACGCGCGGACGACCTCCCGCTGGGATCTGGCACCGCACGCTACGAGGTTGTCGAGACTCAAGCGCCGGCAGGCTTCTTACTCGATCGGACATCCCATATTGTCGACCTTACTTATGCCGACCAGAAAACACCCGTTGTAGAAGCACGGCTTAACGTATCCGACGATTACACCAAGGTAGATATCTCCAAGGTCGATGCAAGCGGCGAGCAGGAAGTGGAAGGCGCACAGCTCACCTTATATGGTCCCAATAAAACCGAAATAGACTCCTGGACCTCATCCGACAAGCCACACCGCGTCGAACATCTTGCACCCGGCACCTACTCGTTGCGCGAAATGATGTCTCCGCGGACCTATGACCTTGCCGAGGAGATAACGTTTGAAATAAAAGATACGGGAGAAGTCCAATCCGTCGCGATGAAGGATGCGCCCATCGAGATCAAGGGGCAGGTCGACAAGCGTCAGGAACTTGTCCAACCTATCGAAAAGGGCCTGTTGGCTAACGGCGATGGTAAAAACCGCGCCACGACGCAAACCAATAGTGATGGGCTTTTCTCCTATACCATCGATGCTCGAAACGATTCCGCTACTTGGGTTGATGAGTTTACGATTACCGATGATCTTGAGTGCGCCAAAGACGGCACGGCGAGATTCATCTCAATCGAAACCCCCGTCGCCATCGGCGACCTCAACGGTCTGTGCAACGTGTGGTATCGCACGACGCCGTTTGACTCGACAGACGTCGATGAACCGGCGAACGCGACACTTGACGATGGACACGAAAATCCTTGGCTTGAGTCCGACGAAGTAAAAGAGAGCCTTGGTGAGGACTGTCGCCTCGTCGATTACGACGGCTGGCGCCTCTGGAAGGCGGATGTCTCGACCACGGAATCCACCACACTCGAGGCGGAAGAGCTCGACCTTACACCCAATACCGTCGTAACGGGCATTCGAATTGAATACGGTGCGGTAGCCGCCGACTTTACGACTCGAAGCGATGCGGATTCTTGGACCCGCGATGATCTCAAAGATGAGCACGACGACCTTGACGATGCCAAAGCAATCCTTGGCACAGACGCTCGGGGCGCAGTCGTGCACATGCAGGCAACATCGGCTTATACGCCCCAAACCGCACTCACCAACAGCGCACGCGTCGATCTTTGCCGCAACGGCGGCGGCGATAAACTTGAGTCACATGACGAGGACCGTGTCATTCAACGCTGTACCCTACTGCAGGACCTACCGGCAACAGAATCAGTTCCCATCGCCGCTTGCATCACCGCGCTCCTGACCTCGGGTGCCGCAGCCCTATGGTTCGCTCGCCTTAGGTCGACCCCAAAGAAGCACTAGCGCGATGAAAAAGCGGGCCAGTCCCCTGGCTCGCCCGCTTTCAATCATGTAAATCGCCGTATCTACTCTGCAGACGAAGATCCACCATCAACGATTGCCTGCTCGGACTCAGGAATCCCATCGGCACCCGTACTCTGTTCTTGCTCCACCTCTTCGCTGATTGCGGAGGCGGGGGTCGAGCCCTTTGCACCCACGATGTAGGCAGCCCCAAATCCTAACGCAATGGCAATCAAGGTCAAAATCACGTAGACAGGCCAATGGCGCTTAATATACGAAAACACGTTGACTCCTTAGAGCTCCGTCTACGAACGGCGGATAACCTCGGTCACGACCTCGGATACCGTGGCAATGTTCGTCGGGTTGACATTGTGGGGCAGGTCGTCCTCGGTACGAGCGCAAGCCAGACGCGTGCCGTCCACGCCGGCGATGGTGAGGGCTCGGCGGCTCGCCTCGAGCGCGGCATAGGCATCGGTCTTGGCATAGGGCATCTCGAGCGCGCCACAATCGACATGGAACGACTTGCACACCTTGCTGACCAGGTTCATGATGCGGCGATCGCCCTTGAGCAGCTGCTGTTCGCCCTCGACCGTCACCACCGAAAGCCTACCGGCGCCGACGGATTCAAGATTGATGAAGAATACGCCGCGGAGTTTATCGCGATGCGAAGCCAAGAAGGCCTTCATGCCGGCGCCATCACAATCCGAGGCGCCCGTTGCCACAAACCAGATATCGTGACCGAGCAGCTCATCATCGCCCATAGAGGCGACAGCCGAGAGCATATCTTCGGAAGAAGCGCCATCGGAAGACGTAGCGCCGCCCTTCCAGCCATCGTTATCGTCCTCGAAGTTATCCCACGAACCGATACCGCGACCGGACTTCTTGGCATCGTAATCGTCTTCGACGCCCAGCCAATCACTCATGCTGTCCTGCTCGTTTTTCCTTTTACGACCGAACAGGCCACCCAGGCCGCGTTTGCGAGACTTGGGTGCCGCCGGGGCGGGAGCCGAAATGGTCTCGATCGGCTGCGCGCCCGACGCAACGGGCATAGAAGGCGCAACGGGTGCCGATGTGGGTTCGGGACCCTGGGCAGTAGCAAAGGGGTCGTTGACCTGGGCAGAGGGATCGGGAAGGTCGAACAGCGACGTGCGAGACGCAACGTTTGCCTGCTTCATAGACGGCAGCGACGGATCGGGGGCCGAAGCCAGCGGAGACGAGGAAGGTGCAGGCGACGGTGCCGACGCCGGATCGGGAACATTCATCTGCGGACGCGGCGATGCCTGGGAGGAAATCTGGGCCATAAGGGAATCGACCGTTTCGTCCTGGGTGGGAGCGACATTGGCAACCGTGGCACCGGAACCACTCGGGGTCGGCATGGTGAAAATCTGCGTGGAGTAAGGCCTCGACTCATCCGTCTCGGGAGTCTCGGAAACCGCAGGCACTTCCTCCTGCTCGACCTCGGTCGAATCACCTTGATCGGCTGCCGCGTATTGCTCTTCGTCAGAGTTGGCCTCGACGGACTCGTCCTCGGCGGCATCTTGGATTTCGGCAGCATCAATGGGCTCGTCATCGTCTGCCGCGTCGCCCTGCTCATCGGAAACAGGAAGGGGCTCGGCAATTGCGGTGCCTTGCTTTTCAAACGTTATCGTGGAATCGAACTGCGCGGCATCAAACGACATGGTGCTATCGACGTGCTGCTGAGCCTCGAAAGACGTTGTTGCCTCAACAACATCCGCTGACGTCGGTTGCTGGGACTCAAAGGACGTCGTAGCTTCGGCAGCGTCGACGGGCCCGGACTGCATAGCCTCGTTCTGCTCGAACTCTTGCGCCGCGCGCTCACGTGCCGCCTCGGCTGCCTGCTGCTGAGCGATAGCCTCCTGCTCGGCAGCCTCGCGTGCGGCAGCGCGCTTCTCCTCGAAATCGTCGACAAATTTCCTGCCCTTTGCAAGCGCACCCTTAAAGAAGTTGGAAGCGCTGGCGCCAATCGAAGAGAACGCGGATGCAATATCGGCATGGGGCGTTGCCGCGGGAATCTCGGCAGAGAAATCAGTATCGCTCTCGTAAGACACGCGCCTCGGCTGTTCAACGTAATCGTCGTCAGACTCGTCCGCAACGTCTTGCGCCGGCGCGGCGGGAGCCAAAATGTCCAGTCCTGCCGCGGGATCGATCGCGGACACCGCCTCGGGCTCGGCAACGGCAGCGGTAACCGCGGCAGACTCATCATCCGCAGTGACAACGGGCGCAGGCTCGGGCTCAAACGTCGGCTCCTCGCCCTCCTCGTAATCGAGCGTGCAGGACTCGGGAAGCATTCCGAGTGCACGGATGGCATCCGAACCAAAGCGAATGTTGCCGGCGGCGTTGCGATAGAGCTTGGGCTCGGGCTCGGCCGCGGCAGGCTCCTCCGCCGGCTCAGCAGCGGGAACCTCGTCATTGAACTCTTCGGCCTGGACAGCCTGATTCTGATCCTCGGGCACGATGGCGCCAATCAGCGTCTCGTCGGCAGACGCACCCTCAAAGCCCTCAATCTGCTCGTCAAAAGCCTCGCCCTGTTCGGGCTCGGTTTGAGCGTCGGGAGCAATCGGCTGACCGAACTCGTCCTCGGCGTAGGTAGGCTCTTCGTACTCGATGGTGTTGCCGTAGTCGTTTTGCTGCTGGGCCGCGGCATACTCCGCCGCCGCGCGCGCCATTTCCTCGGCACGACGTTTCTGCTCCCCAAAATAGGTATCGAACGGAACATCGTCGGGAAACTCGTTCTCGCCCTGGAAGGGAGCAACGTTGTCCATAACGCCGAGCATAGCGGCGACAGAAGACTTGTTGCACACCGCGCCGGACGTATAGGGAAGAACGTGGCGGTTAGAGATGATGTTTGCCGCGTTGGCAAGTGCAACGAGGGAAGCGAGGATCGCGGCAATCCACAGCAGAACCTTGAGCGCGCCGGGGAGCGGCAGGATACGCAGGATGGCAACGGCAGCAGGGGCAATCGTGGCAACGGGCAACAACTTGGCGATGAGCGCACGATACGAAGCATAGGGCTCGCGGGCGAGCAGCTCAGCACGGGGAGAGTCGTAGTGTGCGACAACGACCACCGGGCGGTTGCGCGGAGACGCGAGCGGGCCCGAGGCCTTGTGGTAGGCGATGACATTTTGGCTCACGCCCGTCTTGCCCAGGCGCGAAACCACGGGGTGGCCCGTGCGCTCGAGCACGTAAAGAACGGCGCCGACAATGGCCAGCAAGGTGCCGACCAAGCCGATACCGCCGCCGATGCCCATCAGCAGGGCGCCGGCAAACGCAAGAATACCGGTAACGGCAAATGCCAATCTACTGGGCGCCGGGGCATTGAACTCCTGAACCTCGGGGTCAAAGCCGTGGTTGCGGAAGATCTGAGCGATATCCTCGGCAGCCAAGCGCTCTTCTTCGCTGCATGCCGGCGTAATGCCGGTGTTCTGCAGCAGGTGGTTAATATAGTTCTGGGTGTTCGCCATGTGCGCTCCACATCCATAATCCGACAAATAGGCCCAATGCATGCACATTAGAACCGTATATAGTCGAAAGTATACCCCGAGCGAGCGCAAACGACCGAATTCGGGCCATCTTAACGCCTCGAGCGGACAAGGATATAGCCTAATCTCCATATCGGACTAAAATCATGGCAGCAAACCACCTTCTCATGCGAGGACTCTATGACGGCAAGCGACGCGACCGCGACAATTAAAAAGGGGGCACCCGAGCCCGGTTTCGATAAAACGGCTCAGCGCATCCTCAACCTTTTCTTTGTACTCAACAGTTCTCCCGAACCGCTGACGACCGAGCAGATCGTCTTGGATTCTGACTTGGGATATGGCTCGGGCAATATCGACTCGGATAAGCGCAAGTTTCGGCGCGATCGTGACAAACTGCTCGAGCGTGGCATCTTAATCAAGGAGGTTCGCCCCGCCGGTGCGCAGGAGACCGAGGAAAGCTCGTGGACAATCGACCGCGAGCACACCTTTGCAGCAGGCGGCCTCATCACCGCAGACGACGCCGATATCCTGCTCAACGCCATCGACCAGACACTAGCGGCCGGCTCATCCACTTTTGCCGCACCGCTTGCCGATATCCGCTCCAAGATTGCCTATCTCACCGGTAGGACGACGGTGGACGAAGCACCAATCCGCCGCTCTCCCACCGTCGATGCGGTATGGAGCGCCTTTGCCGAGCGATGCGCGCTGCGATTTTTATATCAGAACGGACGCGGCGAGCAGAAAGAACGTACCGTCTGCGTCTACGGCATGTTCGAACGCGAGGGCGTGGCGTACTTCTGCGGCCTCGACAATGTCACCGACGACATCAGGACATTCCGCTGCGACCGTATCGTTCGCGCTTGGCGTCCTTCGAAGGCCTACGCCATCCCTGCGGACTTCAATCTCAACGACTATCTGTTCTTTGAATTCGATTTCGCCGACCGACCGCCCGTTGCAGCCACGTTCTCGTTCGCCCCTCAGACGCAGATCGATATGATCAACGGCCTCACGCGCGGGCGAGGTGAGCTCACACACACCGATGCGGGATGGATCTGGACCGTTGACGTGCGCGACCTTGAAGCCGCCGCCTCATTTTGCATGGCCCACGCCACGGACGGCATGAGGCCCATGGCCCCCAAATCGCTCAAGCAGGCGTGGAACCACCTCATTGAAAGGACGGTGCACGAGTATGCCCGTGCGTAAACTCACCAGCGAGCAGAGACTCTCGCGCGCCATCGACATCATGGAGGCCCTCTACGCCGCCGGCGAGAGCGGCATGACACGAACCGAGATTTGCAGCCGCTTTGACATCACGGGAGTATCGCTCGACGAGATTCTCGAGATCGTCTCGACGCTCGCGGACCGAGAATCGGGCGCGCGCATCATCTGCGAATGCCGCGGCGAGCGCGTGGCCCTCACTGGTGACGCCGGGCGCGTGCTACCGTTGCGCCTGAGTGCCGCCGAGGGCGCTGTGCTCAACCACGAACTTGAATCGCTGGGGATCGAGCCACAGACGGCAGCCCGGATTCGGCATGCTCTTCTACCCGAAGAGCTCGGCTATAACCAGCGCGTCTTTGACACCGTCAACCACGGGTCGCACTGGCAGCAGCTGAGCTGCGCCATTCAGGACGGCGTTCGCTGCCGCATCTCGTATCGCTCGATGGACGATGCGCGGCCACGCGAGCGTCTGGTCGACCCCTTGCGCATTACGGCAAACGGCGACCGAACATACCTGATTGCCTGGGACATCGCAGTCGACGAGCAGCGCACCTATCGCATGGATAAAATCGAGGGACTCACCTTGACGGAAGACTCCGTCGTGTCTCACGCACCGGACGTCGCATCCCTCCACGATTCCCTTGCCCGGACGCAGCGTAGCGCAAAGTTCTTGATGCCATTCGATATGGCGGAACATCTGGACTGGGCCGGCATCACCCTAATCGAGCGCAGCGGGGCAGACATGGCAATGGTAACCGTGCATTACGGCTCCGAGCGTTGGCTACTGAGCCAGGTAATCGCAGCGGGCGGAGCCATCCGCATCTTGGATGACCCCGCCCTGTCAAAGCGTCTGTGCGATATGGCAAAAACCCTCGTTTGTCCGCTTTAGCGCCGCCGCTCGTGGCGTGCACGCCACAGTTGCAGATAGTGCCCGATCTGCGCCGATTCGATGCGCTGGTAGGAGCTCGTGGGCAGCGACGTTAAGAACTTCTTTCCGTAGCCCTTCGTCACCAGGCGCGGGTCGGCCAGAATCAGCACGCCGCAATCGGTCGACGAGCGGATAAGGCGGCCGGCCGCCTGCTTGACCTCGAGCACCGCCTCGGGCAGCGAATAGCGCGCCCAAGCGCGGTCTTCGCGCAAGTTGCGCTCGCACGAGAGCGGGTCCGTGGGGCTCGAGAACGGCAGCTTGGGAATGATGACGCAGCGCAGCGTCTCGCCGCTGGCGTCGAATCCCTCCCAGAAGGCCTTAAGCGCAAAAAGCGACGAGGTCGGCTCGTTGATAAACCGGTCGCGCAGGCGACGAGGAGATGAGTTGCGCTGCTGGCAGTTGAGTTCCAGACCCGCACGGGCCATCTTGGGCTCAACGCGGGTGTACAGGTCTTCCATGTCGCGCCGATTGGTGAACAGCGTGAGCACCGATCCGCCCATGGCAAGATGGGCGTCGACCAGCACGCGCTCGAGCGCCGTAAGATAGCTCTCACGATCGCGCGGATCGGGTATATCGCCCGCAACGACTACAGCCATGTTCGAATCAAAGTCGTAGCTCGAGTCCAAGTGCAGCGATGAGGATGTTGAAGCACCGATGCGATCGAGGCCGACCGCGTGGTTAAAGTGTTCAAAGCTTTTGGACACCGTCATGGTCGCCGAGGCAAAGATAGCCGTGTGAACCTCGGGCAGCCACTCGGTTGCCAAGGCCTCGCCAATGTCGATGCGCTCTGCGGTCATTGACTCTCCGCCGGCACGCAACCTGCGATTGACCTGCAGCGAATACACGTAGTGTTCATCGGTGCCGTCGATGATGAGTTTGAGGTTCTCGGCCAGCTCGTGCAGGCGGCGCGAGATATCGCCCAAGTCGACAACAACCTCGGGCTTGTCGGCGGCGACGGCTTGTACCAGCGCGTCGACGCTCTTGTCAGCTTGTTCCAATGCGTCGATGGCAGTGCAGGCCGACTGTAAGAAATCATGCCAGTCGTCAGATTCGCGCAGCTCGGGGCCAATCCATAGATTGGCATTGTCATAACCCCCACGGGCACGGCGGCCGAGCTCGCGAACGCCATCGAACACGTCGGCGATTGCCATGCTCGCGCGCGCAACCGTCGACGTCGCCTTGGCAGTAAGGCCCAGATAGAGCGTAGAGCCCTCGGAGGTTGCCAAATCACGGGAAACCTGGCTTAGCGCACCGGTGCTCGAGCCACCCAGGCGCTCAAACAGAACGCGTGATTCGTCCGCCGACACCACGCGCGCCCACTGACGGCGCGCCTCGCGCTCGATGGAATGGGCCTCGTCGATTACCCAATGACGAATCGGAGGTAAAATCCTGCCCTCGGCCGCGACATTGCGGAACAGCAGGGAATGGTTGGTGACCACCACGTCGGCATGCGCTGCACGACGGCGAGCACCGTGGACCAAACATTTATCAGGGAAAAACGGGCAGATGCGACGAGCACACTCGCGCGAGGCCGTCGTAAAGTCGGGACGGTTGACGCTGCGCCACCGAATGCCGAGCGAGTCGAGGTCGCCATCGGCTGATTGGCAGACGTACGCCATAATGACCGCGACCGCCGTGAGCGTGTCCGCCGGATCGCGCTTGGTGGTAATCTCGACCTGGCTGCGGCTCATGCGTTCAAGCTTGCGCAGGCATGGATAGTGGTCATAGCCCTTGAGAGCGCAAAATGACAGACCACCGTCCAGTTGCTCGGCAAGTTTTGGCAGCTCATGGTACATGAGCTGGTCTGCAAGATTGTTCGATTTGGTCGCAATACCAACCGTGATGTTGTTACGGCGTGCTGCCTCGGCAAAAGGCACCAGATAGGCCATCGATTTGCCGACGCCCGTGCCCGCCTC
>UQUG01000031.1 GCA_900544205.1 uncultured Collinsella sp. | reverse complement strand
GTTCGTTTAGCTACCAGTGTAGTGAAAACCCTACAACGATTGTAGAGTCAAGGTTATTGATGACGACGGTGCGAAAAAAAGTCACGCTCCAAGCACGATGCTTTGACCCCTCCGTGCCCCTCACCTCACCTCAAACCATCACAACATTCGACGTTTTTTGCCAAAAACGGGAAAAGCATCGAATGTTGTGATGGTTTTTCTGCCACTCGACCGGGTGGAATCGCTTTCTTGCGCACGAAGGTGTGCGGACCCGTGGGCAGGGGAATAAGGTTGGTTATCCGACTCCATTGGAGGGCTCATGGACCTGCCGATCGTCCTGTCCCATAAGACTGCCTGGCTGTACCACAACGTGGCGCGCCCGTCCGAGCCGCTCTCGCGAGCAAGCAGCCTATACGATGAGGACTCGCTTGCTAACGAGGCGGAGCCGACCGCGAGCCTGCCCAAATTGGGACTCGATGCCAAGGGGCTGAGGGCTTCAACGGCAGTTGGGATCGTTACCGACTATCTGGTCTCACTTGGTATTCCACGAGAAGAGCTCGATCATATCGACACGCTCGTCAACTTCGATTTTGAGCGCTCGACGCCGGCTGGATTTAGGTGCCACGTGTTTGGAACGCCGGTACCTCCAGGCCATCTTATCGAGGTGGCAGAGGGCCTTCTAGTGGTTGATGAGGCCATGTGCTTTGTCCAGGCGGGCTCGTGGATGAGCGAGTCCGAGCAGCTGGAATATGGCTACGAAATCTGTGCCCGATACCATTTGAATCATCTGTCGACAGGCGATTATATCGAGATGGGGCAGAGGTATACCGTTGCCGACTTGATTGCTTATTGCAATGAGAACCGATCTCGTCAGGGGGCTATACGCGCGGCCGCTGTGCTCAAGCGCGTGCACGATGGCGCGCGGTCGCCCATGGAGACGGCCACCGCAATCATGGTCGTAGCAAAACGTTCCCAGGGCGGGCTGGGATACGCCAAGATCGAGCTCAACCATCGGGTCGATGTTCCCAACGAGTTCAAGTATCTCGCAAAGGCCGGGTATTTCGAGATTGACGTATATGCGCCTGCAAGCGGTACAGGGATTGAATACAACGGCTCGGACCATCTTGATAAACAGCGCAGCGCGTCGGATGCGGAGCGTATGACCGTGCTGAGTGCGCTGGGCTTTAGGATGATCGTCCTCACCGGGACTCAGTTTGCCCACCAGCTGCAATTGCATCGGGCGATGAACGCCATCGCACTCGCTATGGGTCTCAAGTGCGATCGAAGCGAAGCGTTCCAGAAACGTCAGAACGACCTGCGAGAATTCGTGATTCGGCACTGGGACGGCGGCCTCTAGGGGCGTTCCGGCCCTTCTACGGGGTGCCGTGGGCAGACAAACCATCACAACATTCAACGTTTTTTGCCAAAAACGGGAAAAGCATCGAATGTTGTGATGGTCTGTGTTGAGGATGGGCTCGGGAAGCCGGTTTTGCTCGAAGCGACCTGTCCTGTCGTACGGGTGTCGGCATGATTCTCTCGTGGGGTATTATGTTTTCCGAAGAATAAAACGCCGCGTGAGGGGAAGGCTGCGTGGACGGGCGCGTGCAACATGACGGCTTTGGCCGCGATATCAACTACCTGCGCATTGCCGTTACCGACAAGTGCAACTTCCGCTGCATTTACTGCATGCCGGCCGATGGCGTGGCGCCCCGTGCGCACGACGAGCTGCTCAGCGCCGAGGAAATCGCCCGCTTTGTGCGCTTGGTGGCGGGGGAGGGCATTCGCCGCGTGCGCCTGACGGGTGGCGAGCCGCTGGTCAGCCGCCGTATCATCCCGCTTATTCGCGACATCCGCGCGATTCCGCAGATCGAAGACATCTCGCTCACCACCAACGGCGCCCTGCTGCCCAAGCTAGCGCCGCAGCTCAAGGATGCCGGGCTTAACCGCGTCAACATTTCGCTCGACACACTCGACCCCGAGCTGTTTGGAAAGATCACGCGCCTGGGTCGACTCGAGCAGACCATGGCCGGCGTCGACGCGGCGCTGGCTTGGGGCTTTGAGCCCGTTAAGGTCAACTGCGTTGTGGTGCGCCGGCTCAACCAGGATGTGGCGGCCCTCGCACGGCTGACCGTCGACCGCCCCATCCACCTGCGCTTTATCGAATACATGCCCATCGGCGACGAGCGCACCAGCTCGCATTGCGCCGTGGATCCGCATGCGCCCGCGCTCAATCCCGAGCTGTGGGACGCGAGCGATACCGTGCCGAGCGACGAGCTGCGGGCGCGCATCAATGCCGGGGCCACCGCGGCGGGACTGGGCGAGCTTGAGCCGCTCGACATCAACGACGCTCCTGCCGGCGCGGGCCCCGCGCGCTACTGGCACTTTCCGGGCGCGGCGGGAACGGTCGGCTTTATCAGCGCCATGTCCAACCATTTTTGTGCGAATTGCAACCGCCTGCGCCTGACGGCCGATGGCAACGTGCGTCCGTGCCTGTTCAGCGATGCCGAGTATTCGGTGCGCGACGCCCTGCGCCGTGGTGATGATATGCAGGTACTTTCGATTTGGCGCGATGCCGTGGCCCACAAACCGCAGGAACACGCGATAATTGAGGGCACGCAACGATTTATGTCCCAAATCGGAGGATGATCATATGGCCAAGAGCAGGTACGCCGATGCCACCAAGGCCGCTCGCAGGGCCGCGATGTCTGCCCATAAAGCCACGGCTGCGGCGAATGCTGGCAACGCCGACGCGTCCGCGCAGCCGACTGCCAGCGCTGCTACTGAGCCCGCCCGCGACGCCCGTCGCGACGAGCTGACGCACGTGGACGCCAAGGGCGAGGTGCGCATGGTCGACGTGTCCGACAAGGCCGAGACCCATCGCATCGCCATCGCCGAGGGCACCATCCTTATGCACCCCGAGACGCAGGCCATGGTGCTGCAGGACCGCGCCAAGAAGGGCGACGTGCTTGCCTGCGCGCGCGTGGCGGGCATCATGGCCATCAAGCGCACGAGCGACATCATTCCCATGTGCCACCCGTTGCTCATTACCAAGAGCAAGTGCGACATTGCGCCCATCGCTCCGGCGGGGATGCCTGTCGATGACATGCCCGAGGGCTGGGCGCCGGCGCGCGCGGACGGGCAGGTTGGCTTTCACGTGCTGGTCACGGCGGGCGTGACGGGCAAGACCGGCATTGAGATGGAGGCGCTGACCGGCGCGAGTGCCGCGTGTCTGACCATCTACGACATGTGCAAGGCCGTCGATCGCGGCATGGAGATCGTCGACGTGCGCCTGTTGCACAAGGAGGGTGGCCGCTCGGGCGTGTGGGATCGTGCAGAGCGTCAGGCCGCTGCTGTTGAGGCCGTGGCCGCTGACGGTGCCGCGCCCGCGAGCGCACCCGTTGCCATCGCGCCCGCAGTTCCGGCCCCGACCGTCCCCGCGATCGCGTTTATCGGCTACCAGAACTCGGGCAAGACCACGCTCGTCGAGAAGGTTATCGCCGAGCTCACTCGCCGCGGCCTGCGCGTGGGCTCGCTCAAGCATCATGGGCATCACGGCTTTGATATCGATGTGCCCGCTAAGGACACCTGGCGCCATCACCAGGCCGGATCCAAGCACGTGGGCCTTATCTGCGCCACGCGCTGGGCGGAGTACGCCGACACGCGCGAGGAGGACGAGATGCCCGCGCGCGAGCTGCTGTCGCGTTACAACGACGTCGATGTGGTGATCATCGAGGGCTACAAGACCGAGGGCTTCGACAATATCGTGGTCGCGCGCTCCGGTGTCGACCGTCTGCGTGGCAAGAGCTCGCTCGATCTGGTCGACGGCCGCACACTGGCCCTAGCCTGCAACGAGGCCCTGGCGCGCCAGGCCTTCGACGCCGGCTTTGCGACCCGAGCCATCAACATCAACGACGCCCGAGCCATTTGCGATTTGATTCAAGACTATCTCGCCTAAAACCTGCCAAAAAGGGACAGGTTTATTTTGGCAGGTTTTATCTGGGCAAACGTCATTTCCGCCACAAAGGGCACCTTTGTGGTGGTTTTTGCTTTGGTAGATGTTTGGGACATGCCTTAAAATCTACCAAGTAGTTCGTGCTGGCAAAAACGGAGAGAAGGGGCCCGATGCGTCCTTAACGTTGCATACGGAAAGATTGAGTCGATGGTCGGCGGTCAATGCCCGCGGCCCGTATTCGTATGCAACAAGGAGCTCTTATGCCCATTCCTCTATTCTCAAAAACCAACTCGTCGTTGTCTGCTCAGGCTAAGCGCCTGGTGGCGATGCGCTTTCTGATCTATACCGGATTCCAGACCAGTTACTTTATCGGCGTCATCGGAACGCTCACCTATGCGGACGGCGCTTCGGTCGTCGCGACGTCGCTGGCCGTCCTATTTATGAACGTCTTCGTGATCCTGGGATCCTTTGCGGGTGGCGCGGCACTCGACGCCTGGGGTCCGCGCCGTCATTTTCTGCTGAGCATCGTCGGCACGCTGGCAACGGGCGTGGCAATCATCGCCTTTGGCAGCGCGACCGGAACGGTCCTTGCCGGCGCGGTACTCTTGGGCTTTGTAATGGGGTTCGCCCAGCCCATCGCCACGTCCTATCCGGCCTACCTCACCGACGACCCCGTCGAGCTCAAAGACATCAACTCCGCCATCACCATGTTCTCCAACGTGAGCATTATCGTCGGGCCCACGCTGGGCGGCTTTGCCGCGGCGGCCGCATCGTCGCGCGCGGTGTTTGTGCTCATGATGCTGTTCACCCTGCTGGCTCTTATCGCCGGCTGGGGGTTTAAGTCACGGGAAGGTCGCGTCGCCGGGTGCGCAAGCCAAAGCCCCAACCCCAGCACGTCCGCTCGCGTCACCTTCGCAGCCAGCATCAAGACCGTCTTCACCAACAGCGTCCTCGCCCTGCTCTTCTGCATCATCTTTCTTTCGAACTTTGGCTACGGCGCTTTCGACCCGCTGGAGTCGTTCTTCTATCGCGACGTCCTGCACGTCGGCGTCGAATGGATGGGCTGGCTCTCGTCGGCATCAGGCGTGGGCGCGGTGCTGGGCGCTGTGGTCGCGCTCCGCATGCCGCCGCACCTCGTCAATCTTAAAACGCTGCTCGTGGCGCTCATGTCCGTGGGTCTGGGAAGCCTACTCTACGTGGGCATGCCGTACGTGGGCGTGGCGCTCGTCGGCCAGATCGCCCTGGGCGTGGCCTGGGGCGTCGTCAACCCGCTCCACAACACCATCGTACAAACGACGGCCCCGCTCGAGCAGCTCGGCCGCGTCAACTCGGTCATGGGCTTTGGCAACATGTTCGCCGGCGTAGCCCCGCTGGCGATTGCCCCGTGGCTGGCGGCGACGTTTGGCGTGCAGCAGACGCTCGTAGGAGCGGGCATAGTCGTGACGGCTGTCCCTGCGGCGCTGCTGCTGTTTGGACGCAAGCATTTGGATCGTGCTGCAGGACGGCAAGAAACCGTCACAACATTCGATGAAAATCGCGATTTTGCCGAAAAACGTCGAATGTTGTGATGGGTTGTGCTGAGACCCGAGCACCACAAGCCGCCACAACGACCCGCGCATTGGTATACCATGTACGCCGCTTACGAATACACCCAGCACCGCCACACTACCCAGAAAGGCTCCCATGGACACCACCTTCAGCCACATCAAAGCCGTGTTCTGCGATATCGACGGCACGCTGCTCACGAGCCGGCACACGGTGTCCCCGCGCACCGTGGCGGCGATCCGCGCCCTGCGCGAGCGCGGCGTGCTCTTTGGCCTGTGCACCGGGCGCGACGCCCACGCGACCGAGGCCATGTACGAGCTCTGGGGCATCGAAGGCCTGGTGGACGTACTCGTGGGCTGCGGTGGCGCCGAGGTCATCGACCGCGCGCACGACATCAACGAGCTGAGCTATCCGCTGCCGGGCGAGACCATCGCGCGCATCTGCAAGCACATGGCGGACCTTCCGGCAACGCCCGTCTGCCCCCGAGACGGCGTGTTCTACGTGCCCGAGAGCAACGCGTGCGTTGAGCATCTGTCGCGCGTCGACGGCGTGCCCTATCAGGTGGTCGATTTTGCCGAGTTCTTGCGCGAGCCGCAGCCCAAGGTGATGTTTACCATGGCGCCCGAGGTAATGCCGCAGGTCATCGAGCGAGCATCGACGTTTGTCGACGACACCGTCAAGGCGGCGGCCCTGCAAACCACGCAACGGCTCTACGAGTTCATGGATCCGCGCGTGTCCAAGACGCGCGGCCTTGTGCGTGTGGCGGAGCTCAACGACATGGAGCTCCAGGACATCTGCGTGTTTGGCGATGCGGACAACGACACCTGCATGGTGGCCGACGCCGGCGTGGGTGTGGCCATGGCAAATGGCAGCGAAGCCACCCGCTCCGCCGCCGATTTTGTAACCGCGAGCAACGACAAAGACGGCATCGCGATCTTTATCGAGGAGCATCTACTGTAGCGCCGGGGGAGAGCCACCACAAAGGGAGCAGGCGCTTTGCGGTGGCTTCAGGCGATTTGGGCGAATTGATGCCTAAAATCTGCGCGAAAATTCAAATAACGTTGTCTGAACATCATACTTCTAACCACCGATGGGTTAAAGATATTCTCATCAATTTGGTAGGTTATTCCTTCCGGTTAATGACCCACCGCTCACGGTCGATTTTCGACTGTGAGCGGGATGTTTGCTCTTGAGCAAAATGCTGTGCAAATGAATCTAATGCCATTAAAAAATGATGGGCAACTAAATTACCAGTAGAAACAAAAATTAGATAGCGAATAAACGAAGGTAAATCTGAGCAAATGTCAAGAGAATTAAGAATTAAGAATTCGCTACAAAACTATTGGTTTTCTTGCTCGGATGTTCAAACAATCGTTACAATATGGATTACTAAGCGTGCGTAATTACAGGTTCCGCAGATACGTTTGATAGTGAAAGAGCAAGATCGCGGTCTCTTGGGGAGGAGACATCGATGAAAGCGAATTCAGACAAATCTAAGCAGAGTAATAAAGCGACGCGCCGTGTACTGGCAGGCGTTTTGTGCGGAGCCTCCGTTTTGAGCCTGGTACTGTCGCTCGTCATGCCTCCGATCTCGCAGGCCATTGCCAACGATGCCCAGACGGTTTCTACCGAAGAAACTGTGATGGGGGGGGGTTCCTCAAGTGAGTCTACTGGTGTAGACAGCACCACTAACGGGGGTGCCGAAAAGCAGATTAGCGATGATGCCGAGAATGGCGCGAGCGAAGACGCCGCTGCCGCGGGACTGCCGTCCGACGACGCGGAGGCCAAGGGCGCCGCGCAGCCTTCCGATACACAGCCTTCTGATGATGAAACTAACGATGAAAACGCTATCGCTCCCGCTACCGTCAGTGCCGATGGCTATAACGAGGTGAAAGGTAATATTGCTGAGACGTTCACCAATGGCGGCAAGTTCCGACTGACGGATTTTGCCTATTCGGATAAGCAGATCACCATCACCAAAGACACTGCTATCGATCTTGCGGGACACATGCTCTACCGTGGTTCCGGCAACAAAGACTCCTTCTTTGTGGTCGAAAATGGAGCCACACTCACTATCGAGGATTTAGGTAAAACAAAAGACGAACAGACCCTGGTCGAAACGACGGCGGGTCATCTTGCGTCTATGGAATGGGAAACAGGAAACGGCTCAAATAGTGGCACTCCTAAGAGTCTTACTTACTTTGAGACCAAGAGCACGCCCAATCAAGATGGACTCGGCACAACCGAGACTACGATCAGGCATGTCGTTACGGGCTTTGGCGCTATTGATGCGGCATCGGACAGCGGTTCCGTAAAGCATGTGGTCACCGTTAAAGAGGGCGGCACGCTCGATCTCAAGGGCGGCATGATTACCACGGCCGCCAATCTGAGCGATGACGGCCATGTGATTTTTTCTGAGGGTAAAGTCAAAATCGAAGGCGGTTACGTCACCAATGGCAACGGCGGTGGCCTGTGCATAACGGGCGAGAAGGCGGGCGCGAATGCCAGTCTCGAAATGACAGGCGGCGTGGTCGCGGGAAACAAGTCGGGTTCTGGCGGCGGCATCTATGCTGACAAGGGAGCCACCCTGAAGCTTACGGGCGGAATTATCTCTGGCAACGCTACGTATGAAAACACTTGCAACAGCGGCGGCAGTCCCGAAAATGGTTATGGCGGCGGCGTCTTTACCAAAAATGCTTGCGTTAGTATCAGCGATTCGGCAAGCATTACTAACAATCGTGTCGATTCCAATATCTCTGAATCGTTTAACAATGGCCTGCTCGGTGGCGGTGGCATTGCATGTGTAAATGGTGGCAAGCTCAGTATAACGGGTGGCTCAGTTACTGCTAACTACTCCCATGAGGCTGCCGGCGGCGTTTACGCTGGTTTTTACAACCAGACCATCGAGTTTGAAATGACTGGCGGCACGATTGCCGGCAACGTGGCGGAGAACGCTGAGGGCGGCGGTTTGCGTATCGCTGGCGGTGACAACACTGGTACGATGGCAACAATTAGCGCTGGTGAGAACAGCAAGATTTACATTACGAACAACAAGACTATGACGGGTAAGGATCGCGGCGGCGACTGGGGCGGCGGTGGCGTCTTTATCCAGAAGGGCGGCAAGCTCAATATCGTAAAGACGTTGATTGCCGAAAATGAGGCTGGCGGCTGGGGCGGCGGCGTTGGCGCTTGCCCTACGGGCGAAACAATCGTTTCGCATTCCAACGGTGCCGCTATTTATAACAATAAAGATAATAATGGTGAACACTACTCTGCCGGCGGATATGGGAAGAACGAGGATAGTAACTCCGAGTACATTACCGAGCCCTTCAAAAAATTCGGCCATAAGGATTTCTTCCTGGTGCGTAAAAAAGATGGTGCGAACTCGACAATTGCAGTTGTGCTCGGCAAGATGCTCGGCGGCGACTCGGCTGGTTGGCAGGGCACTTGCGACGGCGAGAAGATCACCATTGAGCCAAATGGCGGCGCCGAGGCCAAGTACATGTTCGGTCTTGAGGCCCATCCGACTGCCGATGCCATGGGAAAGGCGCAGACAGCGGCTACGACCATTATCAGTGGCAACTATTCCTACACCCACGGTGGCGGCATCATGACCAACGGCGATCTTGTCGTTGGCGAGGTCAAGGATCTGAGTGTTTATCCGAGCATGAAGCTCAATGCCACCAAGGTGCTTAAAGATGAAAAGGGAATCTCGCAAGGCCTTAGCACGCACAATTACAGATTTAAGTTGCTGCGCCAGGATGGTGACATCGAGCCTTCTTGGAAAGATGACGACACATTTGATATGGGCGATTGCAGTGTTGCGGGCGAGGCGCCTGTTGATCAAACAAACGGCAATATCACCTTCGACTCTGGCAAGGACTATTCTTCGGGACAATACGTTTTCTATCTAGTTGAGGAACCCATCAGCGGCGAAAACGAATCGAATACCAAATTCGACGAGACCATTTACAAGATCGTGGTAAAAGTTGAGGACAATCCATCCGACACTAAATATCTCATGTCGATTCCTATTAATTATTACAAGGTAAAAGAAATAACCGTTTCTAAAAAGACAGAGAAGGATCCCGACTTCAAACCACTTGGTTCCGGAAGCTATTCCGTTGACATCCCACAAGATAGCTCACAAGATAGCACGAAGACTACGGTTACTATCGGTAACAGTAAGAAACCGACCTTTACCAACAAAATCGTGTCTCCCGTCTCCTGGACTCCTAAGGCGACTAAGGTCGTTGAGGGTGGCGAGATGAAGGCGTTTACGCTTCAACTTGCGAAAGACAGCGAATTTAAAAACATCATCGGTACTGCCGTGACCTCTGGTCCTGAGAAGACGCAGACGCTTTCGTTCAAGGACAAAAGCAATGAAACGATTGAGCTCAAGTACTCGCTCTCTGATATCAGGAATAATCCCGACGACCCGGGCGGCTCCACGGGTGGCCCTTTCAAGACCTTTACGTACTATGTGCGCGAGAAAACCGACGGTTCGCAGTTCTCGCACTACACGTACGACCATTCGGTCTACAAGATTGCGGCCAAGGCAACTGTTCAGCCTGATAAGACGATTAAATGTGAAGTGACCTACAGGAAGGGAACCGTTAACTCCAAAGGTGAGTGGGAAAACGCCGATACCGATGACCACGACCTCACCGACACTTCCACCCCCACCTTCACCAACACCTACTCCACTTCTTTGCCCCTTTCTGGTATGTCGGGCGTCACTCTGACGTACCTTGCCGGCGCGGCGGTGCTTTGCGCTGCTGCGGCCTGGATGCACATTCGTCGCAAGGCGAATGCGAAGGGAGGTAAGCGTCGTGAATAAAAAAGTTTGCTCCTTCCCGATCTTGTTTGCGCTGCTTGCCCTCCTGATCGGCACCTGCGCGGTTGTGTTCCCCGCATCCGCGCAGGCCGCGCCGACCTCGACCGGTTCCATCACGGTGAGCGGCACCGTGGCGAGCAGCTACGACGCCTACCAGATCTTTAGCGCCAACGTCGTCGACGGCGACAGCGACGCCAAGATTGCCACCGACCTCGTCTGGGCAAGCGACGCTGTGCGCGACGCCGCCCTGCCCGTGCTGCACAGCGCCGGCATGCCCAATTCCCAGACCACCGCGCAGGAAGCTGCCGAGTGGCTCAACACCGATTCCCACCTTACGAGCGCGCTGAGCGCACAGCTCGCTCGTTCACTCCAGAGCTCTGGCGCCGAGTTCGTGGCCCTTAACGCGGGCACGGCGGCCGAGCTGCCCTGCGGCTACTGGCTCATCGTCGCCGACGGCGACGCCATCGCCCAGGGCGAGGCCGGCACCGCGCCGATCATGACCCTGGTCGGCGGCAGCGCCGTTACCGTCAAGCCCAAGGCGGCGACCCCCAAGGTCCAAAAACACGTGCTGGAGGACAGCACCGCCGCATGGCAGAAGGCCGCCGACGCCACGGTTGCCGACGACCTGTACTGGCGCCTCTCTGCCACGGTCCCGGCGGGGCTCACCGCCTACGACACCTACATGGTGCGGTTCGTCGACACCATGAGCGCGGGGCTCGACCCCTCCAAGGTGGCCGCGAGCGTGCGCGTGTACGTGGCGGCGGGCGCGGACGGCGGCTTTGACGCGGTCCAGACCGGCAAGGACGGCCGCGCCGGCACCGAGCCCGCGAAGGGCTGGGCCGACATCACGGCCCAGTGCGCCACCAAGGTAGCGGTCGACGGCAAGACCTTCACCGTGCGCACCGGCGACCTGATTGCCGCGCTCGGCGGGGCCGACGCCTTTACCGCGGGCGCCCGCGTGGTCGCCGTGTACAACGCGCCGCTCAACAGCGCGTGCAACCACGGCATCGCGAAGGGCAACCCCAACGAGGCCTACCTGCGCTACCCGCGCTCTCCCTTTGCCGACCAGTCCGGCGACGCCGACTTCACCAGCACGCCGAGCGACGATGCGTGCGCCTACACCTGGGATCTCGCGCTCACCAAGCGCGGCAGCGACGGCGACAAGCCGCTTGCCGGGGCGGTCCTGAGCATCGCCGACGACCGCGGTCGCACGCTGGCGGCCGACGGCACGTGGGATGCGGAGGACAAGGCCACCGTCACCACGGGCGAGGACGGCCGCGTGACCGTCTCGGGCGTGGACTCGGGCAAGCTGGAGGTCCGCGAGCTCAAGGCGCCCAAGGGCTACACCGCCTTTGAGGGCAAACGTACGGTGACGGTTACGGCCGAGGGCCTGGACGTCGACCAGGTGACCGCCGCCAAGCCCAAACTCACCGTCACGGCCGAGTCGCCCCTGCGCGCCGACAGCGCGGACGGGTCGACGGGCAGCCTGGAGGCGTCGCTCATCAACACGCCCACCGGCACGCCCCCTAGCATTACCACCGGAGGCTTTATGCCCTCGACTGGCGATATGGCAATGTACGCCGCGGCCGCCGCAGCGGTCGCCGGAGCCGCGCTCATCGTGGTCGCGCTCCTGGTCAAGCGGGGAGGTGGCAGCCATAAAGAGTAGCTGGCAGCCCCACAGAGAGCGGGGCGAGACGTAGCGAAGTAGATGCTAAGACACAGACAGACAGATTTAGATCAAATGGAATTCGGGCAGAAAGCAGAGGAAAAGAAGATGAGCATGAGCAAGAACATCGCACGCCTGGCAGTAACCGCCGGCCTCACAGCAGCGCTGAGCTTCGGTGGAGTCATGGCCCCGGTGACCATGGCGTTTGCTGATGATGCGGCGGGTTCGACCAATAGCATCACGATCAAGCAAGATGAAAATAACACGGACGCCGCGAATCCGGAAAAAAAGACTCAGTTTGTTGCCTATCAGATTTTTAAAGCCAAGGTGGTTGATGGGACTGACTCAGGCAACAAGGTCGTTTCTGATGTCGAATGGAACGCCGATGTGACACTTGACACCCGGAACGCCATCATTGCTGCTATTCAGGGCAGCACTGACTATGATTCCACTAATCCGAAAATTCCCACTGAAAATCCCACCGCGCAGGATGTTGCTGACTGGATGGCTGCGAATCTCAAGAACGCTTCTTGGGTTGTGAACAATGGCGATTTGCTCGATAAGATTGCCGACTTGCTCAAGAACACTGCACCTACCAAGCCAAAGGGGGCTACTAGCGCTGCTTTCGCCGCAGATACCTCAGTTTCTTTTGAGAACCCTGGCTACTATCTCTTCCTGACTGACGCTGGCTCTATCGGCAGTGCGGATGAACATTCCGGCAAAAAGCAGACTGGTACGTCGCCGATCTTCGCTGTCGTGGGCGGCAGTGCTGTTGAGGTTACCGAGAAGACCGGCATTCCTACGGTTACAAAGAAGATTAAGGACGACAAACCCAACAGCGATTGGGCCGACAAGGCTGACTCACAGGTTGGTCAGAATGTTCAATATCAGCTAACCGGCACCGTTGCCGAAAACGTGGCCTCGTTCGATAGCTACTACTACGAGTTTCATGATGAGCTTTCTGCTGGCCTGACGGTTAAAGAGGGCTCCATTAAGGTATATGCTGGCAATAATCGCGACAGCGCTGTGGATATTACTTCTGCATGCACTCCCGAACTCACGGGCGGTGCAAACGGCGCGGGTCAAATCTTGACCGTTAAGTTCGATGACCTCAAGACCGCCGTGTCCAACCTCACCAAGGACACGAAGATTTTCGTCGAGTATGCCGCCATGCTCGATCCCGTGAAGGCTGAGATGGTTACTGTTGGCGGCGAGGGTAACGAGAATACCGTCAAGCTCATCTACTCCAACAACCCCATGAGCAATGGCAGGGGTGAGTCCGTGCCCGATACTGTTCGCGACTACACCTATGCGCTCAAACTCGTCAAGCAAGATCACGAAAGCAAGAACAAGCTCCAGAATGTCGGATTTACCATCCAGGCTACCGTTCCTGATGACAATGCGGACGGCAGCGCTTCTAAGAACAAATACGTTCAGGAACATGGCAACCTTGGTGAAACGCCGCATGAGTTCTTCACTGATGGAAATGGCGAAATTTACATCAAGGGACTTGACGCCGGTACTTACACCGTTCATGAGCAGACTGCCCTCGGCAACTACAATTCGCTGAAGGACTTCACTTTCACGATCTCGACTCAGGCGTCTAGTGCAGACAGTCTTCATAAAACCGAGGAAGAGGCACAGACCGTGACAGTCACCAGGACGGCGGAGACTTCCGACCTCGTTATCCTTAATGACGATACTCAGACTGATGGTACCGTCACCCTTACCGTCGAGAATAAGAAGGGCTCCAACCTCCCGCTGACCGGTCTCAACGGCGTGACCTTTACTTGGATTGCTGGCGGCGCGGTGCTGTGCATCGGCGTGGCGCACCTCATCCGCAGCCGTAAGCAGGCCGAGGAGTCCGAGCAGGAGTAACGCTCGCTCACCCATCCTTTTGGCAGGTGGGATGTGATGGCCATGAGACTTGCGGACACTTTTCTCGTCCATCCACGTTCTTGCTTTGCCATTTTTTTTCGGGGCAGACTCCGCACTGGAGTCTGCCCCGTTCTTTTTGGACAACACAGGCAGCTTCCACCGTCCGATGCGGACTCATCCGTCATCGCGTTTTTGACTCGTATGAGGTTCGGTTTAAGGTCCGTAGGCGCACGCGCGGTGCGGACGGTGGAAGGCATTTGCGCCGCAACAAGCGCAAACAAGAATGCCCGGGGTTAGAGGCCCGGGCATTTAACAAAAGCTGAAAACTAGGCCGCCCGCGCTTTCGATCACTTACGCGGGAGTCGTCGTTTCCTGTAGCTATTGTATCCCGAATCGCCCCAGCGATCTGGGATAATTTGAAAACGCAAATACGGGCCTCTACCTGACCGGGCAATGCCGCCAGGCTCCGCTGCTTAAAGGATCGTGTGTGTAACCATCGAACAAATGTTTGCAAATATTGCGTTTACCAGCTGTAAGTGCGTGCGCTCGCGGTAAAATACCCTTGCGACGCATCCCGTGCGCGGGCGGCCGACGACTCGATCGGAGGTCCCCAAATGCTGAAATTCCTTAACGCGCTCGCTGCCCTCGCGGCGGTGGGCACGTTCGTCATCGCGTTTTTTGACTCGTATGAGGTTCGGTTTAAGGTCCGTAGGCGCTCGCGCGGTGCGGACAGTTCTCGGCGTTTGCGCCGCAAGCGCAAATAAAAACGGCCGGGGTTGCAGCCCGGCCGTTTAACACGTTAGAAAACTAGGCTGCCCGCGCTCCTTAACACTTACGCGGGATGCGTCGTTTTCTATAAACATTGTATCCCGAATCTTTCTGTTGATCCGAGATATTTTGAAAACTCAAATACGGGCCTATGCCTGATAGAAATCTCGTTATTTCCTAAAATTATGTATAATTCCAATATTAACTGGAATTAAGCGAAAAAGATGGAAATGAACGAAGCGCTTGCCTACTTACAAGAAGCACTGGGCCTCTCCGCCAAGGCTAAAACTTGGCCTGGATCCGCACGCTTGCCGCTGCATCTGCGGTCGATTGAGGTCCGCGCCGTTGACGCAAATGGTTTTTCTTTTTTGCTTGCAAGTTTGCCTACTGGCGTTGGGCTTCCCGAGGCTAAGAGAGTCTATAGCCAGCTAGCCTTGCGTGCGGAGGCTCCTGTCGTCGTTTCGTTTCCTGATGCCGATGCGCGTCAGCGCAAAGCATTGGTCGCACAAGGGATCCCCTTTGTTTGCCCCGGTAGACAGGCTTTTCTTCCATTTATGGGCGCTGCCTTCACAGAGAGAGGCAGCGTCCGGTTTCATAATCGCGCGACCAAGATGTCATCCAACGCGCAGGCTGCCGCAATCTGGGGAGCAGGGCAGGAGTCATATCATCCCGATGACCTTTGTCGTGCGCTTGGGATTTCGGCAAGCCGCGCGAGTGAGGCCATAACCGAGCTTGTAGACAGGGGGCTCGCAAGGCGCGAGCGGCGCGAACGACGTGTCATTGTGTTTCCCGTTGCCGTGGATCTTCTGCTCAGTGAGCACATGGCAGAGCTTTCCTCGCCTGTCTCAAAGGTTATTTTTGCAAGGAAGGCACCACAGGTCGACTGTCTCGCTGACGCTGGGGAGACGGCGCTCGCTACGCGTTCGATGCTCGCTGCGCCGGGCATAGAGCAAAAGGCCGTCTTAAGAAGTGCATGGCGTGACCTGCGTGACCTTGAAGTCGCAGACGGGGAGCTGCCAGACAACGAAACGGCGATGATCCAAGTGTGGCGCTATGCGCCTGTGTTTGCCGAGTCCTCCCGTATCGACGACATTTCACTTGCGCTATCTTTGGCGGCAATCGACGATGAGCGAATTCAGCTTGAACTCGATCACATGTTTGGAAAGGAATATCCATGGCGGGAAGCGCTGTAGAAGGTCTCCAAGAATTCGGACCGTAGGCGGTGTTTCGGTCCTGGCTGCGTTGTCCGGGGTAGGGGCTCGCGAATCGGCTATTATTTGTTTAGACAACCTGAGCTGTAAAGGAGTGACCGGCGATGGTGCAGGGCGCCAAACATATGAAGAGCGATAACGCCGCGGGCAACGGTGGCTCAAGCCCTCAGCCCAAACCTCAACCAAAGCCCAAGCGCCGTCGCAAGCGGCTGCCGCGCTGGGCCGACCGGCTCATCACCATCGTTATCATCCTTATTGGCGTTGGCCTTATGACCTGGCCGTGGATCTTGGACCGGCTCGAGGCCTCGGGTGTGTTCAACCAGATCAGCACCGTGTCCAGCACCGTGGACGCGCTTTCGGAAGAGGAGCGCGAGCGCATCCTGCTGCAGGCGCGCTCCTATAACGAGCAGCTGGCGGGCGAGGCCACCGAGCTTCCCGCCGACCAGATCGAGCCCTACGCTCAGCAGCTTATCTTTGACCGCGACCCCATGATGAGCTGGGTCGAGATCCCCTCCATCGACGTGAGCATGCCCATCTACCACGGCACGAGCGAGGAAGTCCTTATGGCGGGCGTCGGCCACCTGGAGGGCACGAGCCTGCCGGTGGGCGGCACCTCGACGCATTGCGTGCTCACCGCGCACTCGGGCATGCGCAACCTGAGCATGTTCGACGACATCCATTCGCTGGAGCCCGGCGACTTGGTACTGCTGCACACCATGAACAAGACGCTTGCCTACAAGATGGTGGACTCCGAGGTCGTGCTGCCCGAGGAGATGGAGTCGCTGACCATCGAACCCGGCGCCGATAAGGTGACGCTCGTCACCTGCACGCCCTACGGCGTGAACGACCATCGCCTGCTGGTGCATTGCGTGCGCACCAAGTACAACAAAAAGGACGTCGACAAGCAAAAGTCGCTGGCCGGCCGCCACTGGGGCAAGCGCGAGTTCGCCGTGCTCATCGTGGTCGTGGCCATCCTGCTGTTGCTGCTGGACATCGTGATCCACGCGATTCGCAAACGCTGCAAGGCCAAGGCCTCGGCATAGGACGTCACCCAGAACCACCACAATGGGGACAGGTACCTTTGTGGTGGTCGGGGGCTTCCAAACCGTCCCAACATTCGATGAAAATCGCGATTTTGCCGAAAAACGTCGAATGTTGGGACGGTTTTCGTTGCGGGCGGGACGGTTTTCGTTTCGGGCGGCGCGGTTCTCGTTTCGGGCGGGACGGTTTTCGCTATGGACGGTGCGGTTTCGTTGCAGAACCGCCAGCCCGCCGCCTGCCAGTCTGCCGCTCTCGTTACGTTTTCGCTGCATTTGGGTAAAGCGCCTGCTCCAAGCCGGCGTTGCCCTGTATACTAGAGCGGTTTAACTGTTATGCGGAAGGGAGCGCCTATGGCACTCAGCGAGAAAGACGTGCGCGGCATCGCCGAGTACGCAAAGATCGCACTGACCGATGACGAGCTCACCCAGATGACGTCCTACATGAACGATGCCGTCCAGATGCTCGAGCCCGTCTTGCAATATGACTTGCCCGACGTGGAGCCCACGTTCCATCCCATCGGAAGCCTGTCCAACGTGATGGGTGACGACTTGCGCGAGCCCGAGCGCGATCTGCCGCTCGACGTTGCGCTCGAAAACGCCGGAAGCGCGCGCGACCGTTACTTCCGCGTGCCGTCCATTTTGGGAGAGGGGGAGAGCGAGTAATGGCTCAGAGCTTCGATTCCCTTACCGCCGCCCAGATTGCCGCGGGCGTTGCCGCCGGCGATTTTACCGCTACCGAGGTGGCCCAGGCCTCCCTTGCCGCCATCGAGGCGCGCGAGGGCGGGGTCCAGGCATTCCTGCAGGTGGCGCCCGAGCTTGCGCTCGAGGCCGCTGCGCGCGTGGATGCCGACCGCGCCGCAGGCAAGCCGCTGCCCCCGCTCGCGGGCGTGCCGCTGGCCATCAAGGACAACATGAACCTCGTGGGCACGCACACCACCTGCGCTTCCCGCATGCTCGAGAACTACCAGAGCGTCTACACCGCCACCTGCGTCCAACGCATGCTCGACGCCGGCTGCCTGCCCATGGGCAAGGCCAACATGGACGAGTTCGCCTTTGGTAGCTCTACCGAGAGCTCGGCCTTCCACCGCACCAACAACCCCTGGGATACCGAGCACGTGCCCGGCGGCTCCTCGGGCGGCTCTGCTGCCGCCGTCGCCGCGGGTGAGGTCGCGCTCTCGCTGGGCTCGGACACCGGCGGCTCCATCCGCCAGCCGGCGTCGCTGTGCGGCGTGGTGGGCTTTAAGCCCACGTACGGCGCCGTGAGCCGCTACGGCGTGGTGGCCTTTGGCTCGTCGCTCGACCAGGTTGGCCCCTTCGGCCGTACGGTCGAGGACGTCGCGCTGGCCATGAACGCGCTCACCGGTGCGGGCCACGATCCGTACGACTGCACCAGTCAGGACTGCGCCGTCGACTTTACCGAGCACCTCAACGACAGCATCGAGGGCAAGCGCGTGGGCATCATCCCCGCGTTTATGGAGGCCGAGGGCCTGACGCCCGAGGTCAAGGCCGCTGTTCAGCGCGCCGCCCAGGAGCTGCAGAACCAGGGTGCCGAGCTGGTCGAGGTCGACCTGCCGCACCTGGACGCCGCCATCGCCGCCTACTACGTCATCGGCCCGGCCGAGGCGTTCTCCAACCTGGCCCGCTTCGACGGCATTCGCTACGGCTATCAGGAGGAGGGCTGCGCCAACCTGTCCGACCAGAGCTCGCTCTCGCGCGCCCATGGCTTTGGCGCCGAGGCCAAGCGCCGTCAGATGCTCGGCGCTTACCTGCTGAGCTCGGGCGTGTACGACAAGTACTACTACGCCGCGCAAAAGGCCCGCACGCTCATCACGCAGGACTACGACGCCGCGTATGCCAAGGTGGACACCATCCTCATGCCCGCCTCGCCGCGCACGGCCTTTAAGTTTGGCGAGATCAGCGACCCCACGCAGATGTACCTCTCCGACCTGTACACCATTTCGCTCAACATCTGCGGCAACGGCGGTATCTCGGTGCCGCTGGGCCTGGGCGAGGACAGCAAGCTGCCCGTTTCTGCCCAGCTGGTGGGTCCGGCCTTTAAGGACCGTCAGCTGCTCACGTTTGCCCGCGCCCTGGAGCGCGGCTTTGCCGATGCTGCCACGGGTGCGCCCGCGCTTTCCGTCGCGCCCGATTTTGCCGGGAAGGGAGGCGAGCTGTAATGAAGGAGCTTTCCGAGGTCCTGCAGGATTGGGAGGCCGTGATCGGCCTGGAGATCCATACCGAGCTCACCGCACTCGATACCAAGATGTTCTGCAACTGCAAGCTCAGCCACGATGACGAGCCCAACGCCAACGTGTGCCCGGTGTGCCTGGGCCTGCCCGGCGCCCTGCCGGTGCCCAACAAGCGCGCCATCGAGAGCATCGTCAAGGCAGGTCTCGCCACCAATTGCGAGATCCAGCGCCACTCGATGTTCTACCGCAAGCACTACTTCTATCCCGATATGGCCAAGAACTTCCAGACCACGCAGGGTCCGGTCGCTTTTGCCATGTACGGCCACCTGGATCTGGACGTGACCGGTCGCGGTGCCGCCGAGCGCCCCGACTGCGCGTTTGGCGAGGCGGAGGCCCAGAGCCTGGCGAGCGCCTCGGCCAACGCCGAGGGCCTGTCCACGTCCATGACGTCGACCATGCGCGAGGGCAATCAGCGTGCCGGCCATCTTGCCAGCTATGACGCGTCCAACCTGCAGATGCCCGAGCGCCGCGAGGACGGCTCCTACACGGTGCCCATCCGCATCCTGCGCATCCATATGGAGGAGGACGCCGCCAAGATGGTGCACGTGGGCGGTGCCGAGGGCCGCATTACCGCCGCGGCCGAGTCGCTCGTCGACTACAACCGCTGCGGCACGCCGCTGATCGAGCTCGTTACCGAGCCCGACCTGCGCACGCCCGAGGAGGCTCGCCTGTTTATGGAAAAGCTCCGTCGCATCTTTGTGACGCTGGGCATTTCCGACTGCTCCATGGAGAAGGGTTCCATGCGCTGCGACGGCAACGTGTCGCTGCGTCGCCGCGGCGAGACCAAGCTGGGCACCAAGACCGAGCTCAAGAACCTCAACTCGTTTAAGAGCCTGCACGATGGCCTTGCCTACGAGATTTGCCGTCAGGCCGAGGTGCTCGAGGAGGGCGGCGTCATCTATCAGGAGACCCGCCACTGGGAGCCCAGCCGCAAGCGCACCGTGGTCATGCGTGTGAAGGAGACGGCTGACGACTATCGTCTGTTCCCCGATCCCGACCTGGCGCCGTTCGATCTGGATGACGAGTTCATCGACCGCTGCCGTGGCGAGATCCCCGAGCTGCCCGATGCCAAGCGCGCCCGTTTTGAGGCCGACTTTGGTATTAAGGCGGCCGATGCCGAGCAGATTGCCGGCGACCCCGAGTTTGCCGAGTTCTTTGAGGCTGCCGCTGCCGGTATGGCTGGCAAGGAGGCCCAGACGGTCGCAAACTTGCTGGTGAACGAGATGATCGCCTACCTTAAGGGTGCGGGCGTGTCGCTCACCGAGTCCGGCATTGCGCCGGCTCAGGTGGCGGCGCTTGCCAAGCTTCTGGCGACCGATGCCATCAGCTCCAACCAGGCGCACGAGGTCTTTGAGGCCATGGCCCAGACCGGCGACGACCCCAACAAGATCGTCGATGAGCGCGGTATGCGCCAGGTGAGCGATGCCGGCGCGCTGCAGCCGATCGTGGACGAGGTGCTGGCAAACTGTGCCGATCAGGCGCAGCAGTATCGTGACGGCAACCAGAAGGTCATCGGCTTTTTGGTGGGCCAGTGCATGAAGGCGAGTCGCGGCAAGGGCAACCCGAAGCTCTTCAACGAGTTGCTGAGAACGGCGCTCTCGTAAACGGGAACCCGGGAGCCCCGGCAGGGCGGGTGCTTCCTCAAAATTTCGAACAGTCCTGCGCAAGACGAAGGCCACATTAAGTGGCCTTCTTTGCGTGCGGAACT
>UQUG01000030.1 GCA_900544205.1 uncultured Collinsella sp. | reverse complement strand
AGCGTCAAGCCGAGACCCTCAAAAAAGAGGCTCTGCTTGAGGCCAAGGAAGAGATTATCAAGAACAAGCAGGCTGCCGAGGCCGAGGACAAGCAGCGTAAAAGTGAGATTCGTACGCTCGAGAATCGCGTGATGCAGCGTGAGGAGTCTCTCGATCGCCGCAACGATGCCCTCGACAAGCGTGAGCATCAGCTGTCTAGCCAGGCTGGCCAGGTCGAGAAGCGCTCCCGCGAGCTTGAGGAGCTCTGCGCCAAGCAGACCTCGGAGCTCGAGCGCATCGCCGACCTGACCCGCGAGGATGCTCACAAGGAGCTTCTCGATAAGGTTCGTGGCGAGGTTACCCACGAGGCCGCCACGATCATCCGTGAGTCCGAGCAGCAGGTTCGCGCCGAGTGCCACAAGACCGCTCAGGAGATCTTGTCCCTGGCGATTCAGCGCTGCGCCGCAGATCACACCGCCGAGGTCACCGTTACCTCCGTGCATATTCCTTCCGATGATCTCAAGGGTCGCATCATCGGCCGCGAGGGTCGTAACATTCGCACCTTCGAGCAGGTTTCCGGCGTCAACCTTGTGATTGACGACACGCCTGAGACCGTCGTGCTTTCGAGCTTCGATCCGGTCCGTCGTGAGACCGCCCGCGTCGCCCTCGAGAACCTTATTGCTGACGGACGCATTCATCCTGCCCGTATCGAGGAGATGTATCACAAGGCCGCCGACTTGGTTCAGCAGCGCGTGCGCGAGGCTGGCGAACAGGCTGCCTTCGATACCGGTATCCACGATCTGCATCCCGAGATCGTTAAGACCCTGGGCGCTCTGCGCTACCGCACCTCGTTTGGTCAGAACGTGCTCCAGCATTCCCTCGAGGTTTCCGACCTGTGTGGCGTGATGGCTTCCGAGCTTGGCCTGGACGTTGTGACCGCCAAGCGTGCCGGCCTGCTGCACGATCTTGGTAAGGCTATCGACCATGACGTCGAGGGTCCGCATGCCGTTATCGGCGCCGAGCTCGCCCGTCGCTATGGCGAGAAGCCCGTTATCGTTCACGCTATCGAGGCCCATCACGCCGACGTCGACCCCAACACGGTGCTCGATGTTCTGGTCCAGGCTGCCGATGCCGTTTCTGCCTCTCGCCCCGGTGCCCGTCGCGAATCGGCCGAGAATTACATCAAACGCCTTGAGAAGCTCGAGGAGATCGCCAATTCCCATGACGGCGTCGAGCGTACCTATGCCATGCAGGCTGGTCGCGAGGTCCACGTCATGGTTCAGCCGGACAAGATTTCCGATGCTCAGTCCACGGTCTTGGCTCATGACATCGCCCATCAAATCGAGGAAGAGATGGAGTATCCCGGTCAGGTGCGCGTCGTCGTGATTCGCGAGAGTCGCGCTGTCGATATCGCTAAATAACATGAACGACGCGAACGAGCTCATCTCATTTATCGCGTCGATGTCGGGGGAGGGCAACCTTCGCGTCGAGGAGAACCTTGGCGAGGGGTATGTCCGCCTCCGCGTTTCGGAGGCTGAACGGCGCCAGGCAAAGCACGACATTCAGCATGTCGAGGATATTGTCATTGAAATGCTGCGCAACGCTCGTGATGCCGGCGCCGACAAGGTCTATCTCGCTACGACCAAGGAAGATGGCGTCCGTACGCTCGTCTTTCTGGATAACGGCTCGGGTGTGCCGCAGGATATGCAGGAGCGCATCTTCGATGCCCGCGTTACTTCCAAGCTCGAGAGCATGAAGATGGATCGTTGGGGCGTTCACGGTCGAGGCATGGCATTGTTCTCGATTAAGCAGAATACCGACGAGGCACGTGTTGTCGCGTCGGATGTTGACCTTGGCTCGGTTTTTAAAGTGAGCGTCGCTACCGACCGCCTTGGCGAGCGCGCCGATCAGTCCAGCTGGCCTCAGGCCGTGAAGGACGAGGACGGTCACTATGTCTGCGCCCGCGGCCCTCACAACATCATTCGCGCCGCCTGTGAGTTTGCCCTCGAGGAGCTGCGCGCCTGTGATGTCTATCTGGGGTCTCCGTCCGAGATCGCCGCGACGCTGCATGCACAGGCCTCCAGCCGTCTCGATGCTTCTCGTCTTTTGTTTATCGACGACGAAGCCGAGCTTCCCGTGGTCGATCGTCTGGGTCTTGCTTCGGATGCGGAAGACTTTATCCGCATCTGTTCTGGTTTGGGCCTTGAGATGTCCGAGCGTACTGCGCATCGTATCTTGGCGGGCCAGATTAAGCCCGTTCGCGGTGTGACCGCACGCCTGCTACGCGAGCGCGATTCGTCCTCACATGCGTCTGCTCCGGTTGATCTTGCCAAAGATCGTCGCGGGCTGCGTATCGCCAAGGACGACATGGCGCAGTTCTCGCGAGCCGTGGAGCGCGACTTTAACGATCTTGCATCGCGGTACTATCTCAACCTTTGCGGCGACCCCAAGATTCGTGTTTCGCGTGATCGCATCACTGTGACGTTCGATTTTGCCAAAGAGGAATAGCATCTTTACCGAGTCCGTTCGGTACGATACAGTTATTGCAGTTAAAACGTACTTTTAAACGCAGGAGTTTCTTCATGGATTGCCTGAAGGTATCAAGCAAATCATCGCCCGCGTCCGTTGCCGGCGCCATTGCCGGCATGGTCAAAGATGGCGTTCCCGTCAATATTCAGTGCGTCGGCGCGGGTGCCGTCAACCAGGCCATTAAGGCTGTGGCCATTGCACGCGGATTTTTGATTCCGACCGGGTTTGATATTTCTTGTGCGCCGGTGTTCTCCGATATCCTCATCAACGGTGAGTCGCGCACGGCCATCCGTCTTTCTATTTACGTTCATCAGATTAATCGAGCTGCTATGGATAACGTTGTGATGGACGACGTTAAGCCTGTTGCATAGAGTATTTACTCTTTGCCCGCCCTCTTTGATCCCGCTTATTCCACCTCGTTAGGACTTATACACATGGACCAGGGTTCCGTACGCGATATTCTTGCCGGTAAAACCTACTTTATCCGCACCTTTGGCTGCCAGATGAATCAGCATGACTCCGAGCGCGTGAGTGGCCTGCTCGACTCGTATGGTTGCCTCATGGCGCTCGATCCAGAGCATGCTGACATTGTCGTGTTCATGACGTGCTGCGTTCGTGAGGCCGCCGACACCCGTTTGTACGGTCAGTGCAACTCTTGTAAGAGCCTCCCGCCTTCGCCCTCGGGCAAGCGCGTGGTCGCCGTGGGCGGCTGCATTGCCCAACGAGACGGCGAGGGCCTGCTCACCAATGTCGATAACGTCAATGTTATCTTTGGCACGCATTCCATCGCGCATGTGGCCGAGCTCATTGCCGAGGCATTCTTGGACGGCAAGCGTCATATTCGCACCAATGAGCACGAGGACACGGATGCTATGAGCATGCCGTGGCATCGTGAGACCCAGTATCACGCCTGGGTCCCCATTATGACGGGCTGTAATAACTTCTGCACTTATTGCATCGTGCCGTATGTGCGTGGTCGCGAAAAGAGCCGCTCTTTCGAGGAGATTGTCGACGAGGTGACCGGGCTCGTACGCCAGGGCGTGCGTGAGGTCACGCTTCTGGGTCAAAACGTCAACTCCTATGGTCGCGATCTGTTTGGTAAGCCGCGCTTTGCCGACCTTTTGCGCGCCGTGGGCGATACGGGTGTAGAGCGTATCTTCTTTACTTCCTCGCACCCCAAAGACCTGCTGCCCGAGACTATCGACGCTATGGCCGAGACGCCTGCCGTCATGCCGCAGCTGCACCTGGCAGTTCAGTCGGGCTCGACGCGCATCCTTAAAGAGATGAATCGTCGCTATACGCGCGAGGATTATCTGGGCCTGGTCGATCGCATCCGCAATCGCATGCCCGATATCGCGCTTTCGACCGATATCATCGTGGGTTTCCCCGGCGAGACCGAGGAAGACTTTGAGCAGACGCTCTCGCTCGCCGAGACGGTCCGTTATGCTCAGGCCTATACGTTTATCTACTCCAAGCGCGCCGGTACTCCGGCCGCCGAGATTGACGATCCCACGCCGCATGAGGTGATTCTTGAGCGCTTTAACCGTCTGGTGAAGGTTATCGAGACCACCGCGCACGAGTATAACCAGGGTGAGCTTCACACCGTCGTGCCGGCGCTTATTGAGGGTACGAGCAAAAAGAATGACGCGGTGCTGCTGGGCAAGAGTCCTAAGAATCAGACCGTTCATGCACCGATTCCCGAGGGCTACAGCATCGATCAGTTGATTGGCAAGATTGTCGATGTTGACATCGATGTTGCCAAGACGTGGTATCTGTCCGGATCCGTTGTGGGCGAGCCGCGCTAATGATTTCTCCCGGGGCAGGTCTTTCCGCCGTTGCGATTGTCGGTCCGACGGCGGTTGGTAAAAGTGATGTCGCAGATCGTTTGGCGGCTCGCCTTTCGTCCGAAGTGCTGTCGTGTGATGCGATGCAAATCTATCGAGGTATGGATATCGGCACGGCAAAGATGGCGCCTGAGGAATGTTGTGCGCCCCTGCGCCTGGTCGATATTGTTGAACCCGGTGTTGCATATTCTGCAGCGCTGTATCAGGCAGACGCTCGTGTGCATGTTGAGCGCTTGCTGGGCGAGGGCCGCCTACCGGTGTTTTGCGGGGGTACAGGCTTGTATCTCAAGGCCGCCCTGGATGAGATGGATTTTCCCTCGGGTGAGCTTGAGGACGATCGCCGCGCGGGCTATCAGGAGCTTGCCGAACGCATTGGCAAGGAAGCGCTGCATGCGCTGCTTGCCGAGCGTGACCCCGAGTCCGCTGCGGTCATCCACCCCCATAATGTTCGCCGCGTGATTCGCGCGCTCGAAATGCACGATGATGGTGTGTCCTACGCGCAGCAAAAGTCGCAGTTCAGTGTTCCGCGCGAGCATTATCACGCTCTGTGGTTTGGATTGATGCGTAATCGCGAGGCGCTTTACGAGCGTATTAACCTGCGTGTCGATCTGATGTTTGAGCAGGGTCTTGTTGATGAGGTGCGCGGTCTTATGGACCAGGGGCTGGGAGATGCCCTGACTTCGATGCAGGCGATTGGCTATAAAGAGATTATCGATGCCTTTGACGGCGCGATTTCTATGGATGAGGCTCGCGAACTCATCAAGATGCGTTCGCGTCGCTATGCCAAGCGTCAGCTTTCGTGGTTTAAACGCGATGACCGCATTGTGTGGTTCGATATGGGCGAGTTTACGATCGATGAGGTCGTTGAGGATATCCTTCATCGTATCGAGGCGGCCTAATGGCTCGGTTTCCCCTCGTCCCTACGGCGCCTGAGCCCGAACGTGCCGTTCTTGTCGGAGTTGAGTGGCGCGATAACGCCTGGCCGCTCGATCGCTCGCTTGACGAGCTTGAGCGCCTGGCCCATACGGCTGGCGCTCAGTGCGTGGCACGTTTGTCACAGCGTCTGGTTAAGCCGTATCCAAAATCGTTTATCGGCTCCGGTAAGGTTGAGGAGCTTTGCGGGCTCGTGCATCGTATGGATGCCGATGTTGTTATCTTCGACGACGATTTAACGCCCTCGCAGCAGTCGTATCTGGAGAAAGCCGTGGGCGAACCGGTGAAGATTATCGACCGTACGGCGTTGATTCTCGATATTTTTGGCCTGCACGCTCAGACCCGTGAGGGCCGTCTGCAGGTGCAGCTAGCCCAATTGCAGTATCTGTTGCCCCGCTTGCGCGGTATGTGGAGCCATCTTGCTAAAGAGCAGACACGCGGCGGCATTGGTTCGCGCTTTGGCCAGGGCGAAAGCCAGCTCGAGGTTGACCGACGTTTGATTCGCAACAAGATTGCTGCGCTTCGTCGCGAGCTTAAGCAGGTTGAACAGCGCCGGGATGTCCAGTCAAAGAGTCGTATCGAGTCACCGGCGTTTCGCGTTGCCTTAGCCGGTTATACCAATGCCGGTAAGTCGACGTTGCTCAATCGCCTGACCGGGTCTACAGTGCTTTCACAGGACAAATTGTTTGCCACGCTCGATCCGACGACGCGCTCGTATCGCTTGCCCGGCGGTCGTGGTATGACCATTACCGATACGGTTGGCTTTATTCAAAAGCTACCGCATGGTCTCGTTGATGCCTTTAAGTCCACACTGTCCGAGGTTCTTGGTTCCGACCTGATCCTTAAAGTTGTGGATGCCTCTGACGAGGACTACGAGCGCCAGCTCGAGGCAGTCGATCGCGTTCTTGACGAGATCGGTGCCGGTGAGCGTTTGACGCTTACGGTGTTCAATAAAATCGACCTACTCGATAGCGTCGATCGATTGAGCTTCCGTCGTCGCCATCCCGAGGCCGTGCTGTTCTCGGCCCAGACAGGCGAGGGACTCGACGATCTCGTCGACCGTATTGCTCGTGAGGCGGCTGCTACCGATGTGTTGCTCTCTGCTGTTATCCCGTATCGTGAGGGCGCCCTCATCACGCTGGTGCATGAGCAGGGAACCCTTTTGCACGAGGAATATCTTGAGGACGGCGTTCGTATTGTGGCGAAGCTGCCGGTTCGTATCGCGCCGCGGCTCAAGCGTTATCGCACCGAGTAGACGAGCTCCAAAAAGCCCAGAATAATGGGCTGATGCAGCAGATAAAAGGGGAGTGCGTGACGTCCAAGGCTGGCGAGCGCCGGGACGGGATTGGCGTAGGCCCAGCTAGGGACGGTCTTATCGATTCCCTTCGCTATGTGTGCGGCGTAGTATCCTGCAAGATACATAAAGAAAAACGGGATGATGGGGTAGTAATCACCTGAGACAAACCCAGGGCTCGGAAATCCCAGCCACGCCAGGTGGGGGACAGGGTAGATCGTTTTGGGGATGCTCCAGGTGAGGGCAAACAACAAAAGGCATAGGGACATGCCCCATCTCGCCGATATCTTCTTAAGGACGGGATCGGTCAACGCCACGATGCCGGTACATGCGGCCATGCAGTAGATGATGCCAAAATTAACCGAATCGTCTACTGAGACAAGTGTTGTTGCCAACCAGACGACGAGTGCTGCTAAGGCGTATTTGGCGGCACGTTTGATATTGTTGCGCGAAAGGGTGCACATCCAACCCGCGATAAACAAAAATACCCAGCTGATGCTGGCGCGCCAGATGTCTTGAAAGACAGTCTGGGTAAACCAGGGCATATCCCAGCCGTACAGGTAGGCGAGATCGTAGCAAGCGTGAAAACCTGCCATTGAAATCATCGTAAACCCGCGGACGGTATCAAAGATAGTGATGCGTTTTTGCATTACGAGAACCGGCGCATCAAGCCGACGACTTTGCCCAAGATAACGGGATTCGTTGCATAGATAGGCTCCATGGTGTCATTCTCGGGCTGCAGGCGCACGCGTCCCTGCTCCTTGTAGAACGTCTTGACGGTCGCTGAACCATCAATCATGGCCACGACAATTTCGCCGTTCATGGCACTCTTTTGTTCACGGACGATGATGTAATCGCCATTGAAGATGCCGACATTGATCATTGAGCTCCCATGCACCTCAAGGATAAAGGAACCCTGATCGGTGGCGATTTCGGTCGGGATAGTAAAAGTGTCTTCGATATTCTGCTCGGCCAGAATGGGAATCCCAGCCGCGACGCGACCAACGAGCGGTAGCGAGACCGTTCCGCGAGGTGCGGTGGGCTCGTCAGATTTAGAAATTGAGACAGAGGAACCGTCCTCGTTAAAGAGTTCCAGGGCGCGCGGTTTGGTGGCATCGCGCTTGAGTAGCCCGCGCGCCTCCAGAGCAGATAGATGGGCGTGCACGGTGCTGGGGGAGGAAAGGCCCACGGCAGAAGCCATCTCGCGCACGCTGGGCGGATAACCCTTCTCCTGCTGATATTCCTTGATGAAGTCGTAAATTTGCTGCTGACGCTTGGTAATTTTGCGAGCCATCAGGGCATCCTCTCTACCCATGTCAAACAAATGTTCGAATTTTGCTTGACAGGAACAACTGTTCGAAGATAATAATAACCGAACATTCGTTCTCGCGCTAGACATTTTTGTCCGCGCGGCTTGATAAAACTGTTCTCAGCAAAACACGCGAGAGGAGAACATGATGAACGCAACGAATATGGTCCAGGGAAACCTCGCCCTTAAGCTCGAGACGCCTGCCGCGCCCGCTTTTACTGTTGTCAAGGGTGGACGTTCCGGTTATCAGCCTTTGCCCGTAAAGTCTGCTCGCACTCAGTATGCTGTTGCCGCGCCGACTCCCGCTGCCCTGAAGGTCTCGACGATTGTTGCCGTCGCCGTTGCGCTCACGCTCTTTTTTGTCCTCGCTACGTCTGTCTTTAGCGCTCGTCACGCCGCGTATGCCGAGTCCGTTTCCAACGTTACCTACGAGACCATTCGCGTTCAGCCTGGTGATTCTCTTTGGTCGCTTGCCGAGGAATATCCAATCGAAGGCCTTTCCACGCAAGAGACTTCCGACATGATCCGTAACGTCAATCATCTGGAGCATGGTTCGCTCGCCGCCGGTGCGCATCTTAAGGTTCCTACTCGTTCGTAATCATTATCACGCTGCGCATGGTACCCTTGTTATCGTTTAAGAGGAGGTACCATGCGCTGTCCCAAATGCGGCAAGGCACATACCCGCGTCGTTGATTCCCGTATGCAGGAGTCAAATAACACCATTAAGCGCCGTCGCGAATGTTGCTCGTGTAATTACCGCTTTACAACGTTCGAGCGATGCGAAGACCCAATCGAGGTCATTAAGTCGGACGGAACTAAGCAGCGGTTCGATCGCAATAAGCTGCTCGTCGGCTTGATGCGCGCCACCATCAAGCGTGATATCGACACTAAGAAGCTCAATGAGATTATCGACGATATCGAGGTCGAGCTGCGTTCTCGTACGCTGACGGCCGTCACGTCCCATGAGTTGGGTGACATGGTGCTCAAGCGCTTGGCCAAGATCGACAAGGTGGCGTACATCCGCTTTGCCTCGGTCTACCGCGATTTCAAAGACGTCGATGAGTTTCTGCAAGAGCTCGACAAGCTAAGGTGATTCCATGTCCAACATTACCCTCAACATAAAGCGTCTCGATCCAACCGTCGAGCTTCCCAAATACGCCCATCCCACCGATGCCGGCTTGGATCTGCGCTCCAACGAGGACTGCGTCCTGAAGCCCTTCGAACGCCGTCTGGTGTCTACTGGGCTGGCCATCGCCCTGCCCGATGGCTACGCCGGCTTTGTCCAGCCCCGCAGCGGCTTGGCCATTAAGCAGGGCCTGTCTATAGTCAACACGCCGGGCCTCATCGACGCCCACTACCGAGGAGAACTTAAGGTTATCCTCATCAACTTGGACCCCTCCAACAACATCCAAATCAACAAGGGCGACCGCATAGCCCAACTCGTCATCCAAGAAGTCCCCACGGTCAACCTCGTAGAAGTAGAAGAACTAGACGAAACCGACCGAGGCAACGGAGGCTTCGGCTCCAGCGGCGTCGCCTAGGGACGCTTGTATCCCTCTCGCCCGCCTCTCACACATATCATTCCATGCTCAAACATTCTCGCTTCGCAGGGGCGCACGGATCCCGCTTTCGCCTGAGCCCCATACATATCATCCCGTGCTCAAACATTCTCGCTTCACTGCGAAACTGCGCGCGGGACGATATGTATGGGGCTCAGGCGAAAGGGCTACATGCTTGACATAAAACAATCTTTCTAGTTAGCCGATGCGATAAAGGGATGCCTCCTTTGTCGCATCGACTAACTCTATTTTTATTTTCCTGTTTTACCTTTGCAGGTTCTAATGGAGGGGATACCGAAGTAGCTGCTAGTAAGTAAACGTAGCTGTTCAGCGGGAGCCGCCCATATATCGTTCCGCGCGCAGTTTCGCAGCGTAGCGAGAATGTTTGAGCACGGGATGATATATAGGCCCCCATAGGCAAGCGGACAGTCCGACGCTAGCGGATATGCGCTGGTTTTTCGCCCCAGTAGAAGCGGCAGAAGGCTCGTTTGCGCTTTTGGGGTTTGCCTACGAGCTCCATGGCTGCGATGGCTATGTCTTCGGCTGCGTGGGGGCGGCGTAGCACTTCGCCGTTGATTAGTAAGGCTTTGAGTGACTCGGGGTGGTCGTGCAGGTGACGGAGCGTCACGATGAGCTCTCGTGCTGTGGTGACGTGCATGCTGGCGCCCATGCCGGTGAGCATCGTGGTGTTGGCCTTTTCCTGACCGTATGATTTGCCCAACAGGATCATCGGCAGATGCGCGCACAGGCACTCGGTGACGGTGAGTCCGCCCGATTTGAGGATTGCGAGGTCGCAGCCGTGCATGAGGGCCGCCATGTCGTCCACGTAGTCCAGAACCGTGACGTTTTCGAGCTTCATGGCGTCGAAGAGCATCTTGAGGCGGGTGGCGTATTCCTCATCCTTGCCCGGCAAAAAGACAAAGTGCATGTCCTCGAAGCTGCGCAGGAAGGGGAGTGTGCGGTCCATCTCCGCGCGAAAGCGAACGTACGGTTGAGGCAAACTGGCACCGGCCATCACCAACACAACGGTCTTGTCAGCGGGGAGATTGAACTTCTCGAGTTCTTCCTCGCGATTGTAGTCCGTATCAAACCCGGCGCGAATGGGGATGCCTGTAATGCGGATTTTGGTCTCGGGAACTTTACGGGGGCGAAGTGTCTCGGCCATAAATTCGTTGGCTACGCAGAACAGGTCGGTGTCCTTGTGGGGCCAAAAGCCTTCGACTTCATAGTCTGTTGGTACGCAGATGACCGGATAATCGATACCCGTGATGACGCGGGCACCCACAGCGACGTTGGCCGCCGTGATGTGTGTCGCGACCACGGCTATGGGCCTGCGGGTGCGGACATATTCGTTGAAGGCAGGGAACATAATACGTGACCATGCCGTGCCTCCGCCCCAGAGCAGATGTCCCGTAAACGTGTATCGCCAGGTTAGGTCATATATGGGACGCGTGGCGCCGGTAAACGAAGCTGCTGTTTTATTACCATCGAACCTAATGCGTCCAAAATCGAGGATATCCAGGACTTCGATCTCAACATCCTCAGGGATTCCCTTGGTGCCGCGGATAAGGTCCAATGCTTGTGCAATCGCGTTGGCGGCGGCTTTGTGGCCCGATCCAACCGATGCGTGCACAATGGTTACTAGGGGTTTTTGTGCAGGTGAAACGGTCATTTGCTCCGGTTGGGGAGTGGCTTGCATGGGCAGGGGAGCGCTATTGCTCGTCTGCGTTTGATCCATCGATAACTCCCCTTCAGATTTGTTACGCGATTTATCATTGTAGTGCATGAGTGTCATGTTCACGTAAATTTGGGTATGAGCGCAAAGAACGCCAATCTTTCGACAGGAGGTCTCTTCATGACTACCCATCAGCCGATCGATGTTGCTATTATCGGTGGCGGCCCCGCGGGCTATGCTGCCGCCATTTACGCTGCGCGCTCCAACCTAACGACGACCGTGATTGAACAGGGCATGTCGGGAGGACAGATCGCCACAACCAATGAGGTCGAGAACTATCCGGGCATTCCGCTCTTGAGTGGCGCCGAACTTGGCGAGCGTTTTCAGCAGCATGCAGAGGGCCTGGGAGCACAGGTTACATGGAGCATGGTTACGGGTATCGATTACGATGCCGATACAGCGCTGTTTACGGTGCATCACGATTTGGGCGATACGTTGGCCTCGAGCGTTATCGCTTGCATGGGTGCCACGCCGCGATCTGCTGGTTTTGTTGGCGAGGATACGTATCGCGGTCGCGGCGTTTCGTATTGCGCGACGTGCGACGGCATGTTCTTTCGCGGCAAGCAGGTCTTTGTCATCGGCGGCGGCAATGCCGCCTGCGAGGAAGCTCTGTTCTTGTCAGAAATCGCCAGCAGCGTGACCATCGTGCTGCGTCGCGATCAGTTTCGTGCGCCTGATGGTGTTGTTCAGAAGGTGCTCGAAAAGGACAATATTACAGTTAGGTACCAAACTAGTATTGTGGAGCTCTCGGGCGAAGCCATGCCAACGACGATCGCCTTTAAGGACAATTCATCCGGGGAAATTCATACCGAGTCATTTGAACCCGGCTCTTTTGGCATCTTTGTCTATACCGGGACGCAACCCCATACCGAACTTGTTGAGCATCTAGTCGATCTGGCGCCTGATGGCGGCATTCTGACTGATGAATCCATGGCGACCCGCACGCCAGGTCTATTTGCCGCTGGCGATATCCGTTCCAAGCGTTTACGCCAGGTTGTGACCGCCGTTTCTGACGGAGCCATAGCGGCAACCAGCGCATACGCGTTTCTCCGCGGATAAGTACGATAATATATCTTATGTAATGTTGTTATCTTCTAACATAATGGGGTCGATGCACGTTCGCATCGACCCCATCTTTATGCTGCGGCTTCGTAATACGTGGTATGCAAAACTAGATAATCTAGAATACAATATAGATAATGAACGGAGGGTCCTCATGAACCATGTAAAACACGTCATTCCGATGTCCGATACGTCGGTCAGCATTAAGCCTGAGGATATTCAGCCAACGGTGCTGCCCGATGCATTTATCCAGTCCGATATCGTGCGTAAACTCAATACGTTGAGCCTGCCGCGCTATGATCAGCTGCCCAATGTGACGCTCTATCGCGACCAGGTGATTGAGTATGTCTCGCTGTGGATGGAGCCGCTTTCTATTTGTGTTGAGCAACCCGTTATTACGCCTTCGATGATCAATAACTATGTAAAGGTTGGCTTGGTTCCCGCCCCCGTTAAAAAGCAGTATGGTCGCGAGCAGATTGCGCGTCTGATTGCCATTTGCATCTTTAAACAGGTGCTACCTATTGCCGCGGTCCAGGCACTCTTTAATATCCAGCGATTGAGCTACGATGCCCCGACGGCATTCGATTATGTGGTTGATCAGCTTGAGGCATCGATTCGTTCGGCGTTTTCCGTCGAGCAGACGCCTGTTCCCGATACTGCGCATCAGGTAACGCGTGAGTCTCTGCTTGTTCGCAGCGCGGTATCGTCCTTCGTTTCGAAGGCGTACCTGATGAGTTATCTTAAGTTCAACGGGTTTAGCAGCTAGCGGAGCTGCGGTGTGGTGGGACAAAATAATCAGTAGTATTAGTCCCAGGGTCGATAGCGGAAACTAGCTTGAACTCGCTATCACTCCTGGGACAAATACTACTGATTATTTTGTCCCACCAACGTTCATGCTCTATCGGCCCGAGGCTACGCCCATGCCATAGCCGATGATCAGGCCGTGCATCTCGGCGTAATAGGAATCAAGGCCGTTGCAAGGCATGATGATGGCCTTAGAGCCGGGCCAACGCTCAACAATGCGGTCGGCGAGCGCCTGGGCGCCCGACTCGTTCTCGACGTGGTCGATAATGACTTCACCGCCGGTAAAGCCTTCGGCTTCCATGTTTTCGATGATCTTGCCGATCATCTTCTTCTCGCCACGGGTGTGGGTTACCAGCTTGATCTCGCCTGCCTCGCTTGCCGTTCCCAGGATGCGGATATTGAGCTTGTTGGCGATGATGCCAGCCGCCTTGGGGATACGGCCCGCCTTGGCAAGGTTCTCGTAGTTGCACAGACTAAAGAGAATCTTGCTGTTCTGCTCCAGTTCATCAAAATAGGCACAGGCATCTTCAAAAGAGATGTCGGGGTTGTTCGTAAGATAACGGTCGAACAGCAAAAAGATCAGGTCCATTTTGCCGCCAGCGGCACGCGAGTTAACCAGGTGAATCTGGCGCTCGGGTTCTTGGGCAAGCACCATATCGCGCGCAGTTGCAGCGGCGTTGTAGCTGCCAGACACACCCTCCGAGATAGGCATGCAGATTGTCTTGTCGGCAAGTTTAAAGAGCTCGCTCCACTCCCCTACGCTGGGGCAAGAACTGGACGACGCGCTCGATTCCGACTGAATGGCAACGTTGAGCTCGTGAACGTCGAGGGATAAGTCGTCGACAAATTCGCGCTCCCCCACCCGTATCTTAAGCGGGGCAAACGCAAAGGTGGTATTGGGGGCGGTTGGATGCCAATCGCGAAGGTTGCAACTCGAATCGGAAATAAGTGCCCAGCTCATGGAGGCTCCTTTCTAATAGTCCACAACAATTATAGCCACTTGTGCGCGTGACAAGGCGAGCATCTAGTATTCAAAACTAGATAGACTTGTTGTTCTGAAAAATCCTATGACTTTCGCAAAAAATAGACCCCGCAGTCAAAAAGCTGCGGGGTCTGATTCGTTCGCCGTAAGCTGCAACTAGTAGCGCACAAAGATGTAGTTGTTGTTCATGCCAGCGGCAACAGAGCTGATAATAACGCCCGTATTGTAGTCCGAGGCATGGATCATCTGGCCGTTGCCGATGTAGATGCCGGTGTGGTACGAGTTGACCACGACATCGCCCGGCTGCGGATCGGACACACGGGTCCAGCCCATAAAGGTGCCGGTAGTACCCAGGCGGCAATAACGGCCGGTGAGGCAGTAGCTCACAAAACCAGAGCAGTCAAAGCTGTTCGGTCCAATACCGCCCCAGGAATACGCGCATCCGAGCTTGCTGTAGGCGCGCGATACAACGCTACCGCCGTCAACGGACTGGCTCGGAGCAGAAGGCGTAGGAGTTGGAGCGGGAGCGGGAGCGGGGGTCGGAGCGGGTGCCGGAGTGGGAGCCGGAGTGGGCTGATTCGAGCCGCCACCCTGGTTGTCATTGGTGTTCTCGGTCGTACCGGCAGTCTCGTTATTGACCGTGGCCTTCTCGGCGGTGCTGGCGTTGATGCCGGCCTGCAGCGCGGCATTCGCCTCGGCTTCGGCGGCAAGCTCGGCCTGCAGCTGCGAGTCCAAGGAGTTCACGACGCTTTGAGCCTCGGCCTGCTGGGCGTTAAGCTCGTCGACCTTCTTTTGCGTGGTGGCGACGTTCTTCTCCTGCTCGGCCTGCTTATCGGTGAGCTGCTGCTTAAGCTCCTTGACCTCTTGAATGGTCTGAGCTTGCTTATCGGAAACTTTGCCGTAGTAGAACAAACGGTTGAGCATATCGCTCAGATCATCGACACCCGTCAAAACCTGAAGCAGGCTCAGACCGCCGGTTTTGTACTCGCCGGCGACATAGGTCGAGAGTTTGGCCTGACCATCGGCGATCTCCTGCTGCTTTTGCGTGATCTCACCAGCAGTCTGATCGAGCGCCTGCGTCTGCGTTGCGAGCTCATCGTAAATCTGCTGGGTCTGGGTACCGATCTGCTCGAGCTTCGTACGAGCAGCGGCAAGGTCGGATGCGGTATCGGCGTAGGCAGGAGCCGCGAGGCCCAAGCCCAAAACACAAGCGAGGGTTGCCGTAGCAGCGCAGCGTGCCATGTTTTTATGCGTGTTTGCTGTGCGCATGTAGCTTCCTTTCCAGTAACTAAGGGTAACGGCTAGTCTACCGTCACCAGGCTAAAGAGCTCCACATCGTCATCAGACGGCGTGAGCTTCTCGCGCGGGTTGAGAAACGCAAGCTCAAGGATACAACCGTAACCGACAAGCTTTGCGCTCATATCTCGCACCAGTTTACCTGTTGCCTCGACGGTTCCGCCCGTCGCGACCAAGTCGTCCAGAATCAACACGGTATCTTTAGAGCTGATAGCGTCGGCATGGATCTCAATTGAATCGGTGCCGTACTCGAGCTCGTAGCTCTGGCTCACGGTCTCGCGCGGCAGCTTACCCGGTTTACGTGCGGGAACAAAGCCGGCGCCAAGGGCTACAGCCACCGGTACGCCAACCATAAAGCCTCGAGCCTCTGGGCCCACGACCTTGGTGATTCCCATGCCGGCAAAGTGCTCGGCGAGGGCATCGGTCATGGCTTTGAGCGCCTCGGGATTGCCGAAGAGCGGCGTGATGTCTTTAAAGATGACTCCGGGCTCGGGATAGTCGGGGATGTCGACGATTTGAGATTCGAAGTCGTACATTGCATGACCTTTCAATGGGTTGCCGGATAAGCGGCAGCTGTTACTTGCCCGCGGTGACGGTGCCGGATTGCGAAGGGGCGACGACCTTGAGCGGCTTTACGAGAGAATCCTCGTGCGAAGCCGGCGCGGCTGTCTCTTCGTTTTTGGCCTTGGTGGACTCGGAACGAGTGATTTCCTCATCGAGTGCATCGATGTCGGCGTCTTCGACCACGGCGTTGAGCGACTCAAAAACGCGGTTCTTGAGCAGCGCGGTGTGCACGCCCTCCGTCAGGTCGTGAAGCTTCTTAAACGCACGCTCGAGCTTGGCGTCGCGCTCGTCATCGGAGGTGTCCATGCCGAGCATGCTCACGAGCACCTGCTCAAACATCGAGGACTCGCGGTTGGCGGAAGACACGTACTGACGCAGGTTGCGGGGCTCGATATGGAAGCGCGACAGCTCGGAGCAGTAGCGGATGATCGGAAAATCGCGGCCATCGACGAGCTCACGATTCTGCGGACTCTTGATGATGCGAATGAGGTCGTTCTCGGCGAGCGAGCGGATAAACGAAATCTCGACGCCCAGCATATCGGGAATGGTCTCGATGGGATGTAGCTTTTGCTTAGTCTCCTTGGGTTCCGTCTTGAGTGGAACATCGGACAGCAAGCCCACCTCGTAGGCGAGCGTTGACAGGTCCGTGGCGTTTTCCAAGCGCTGCTTAATTACGTTGAGCGGCATGTAGCGAGTCTTCTGCAAGTGCAGAATGACCTCCAGGCGATCAACGTCCTCCTTGGAGTACTGACGGTATCCCTTAGGCGTACGATGAGGGGTAATGAGCCCCTCATCCTCTAGAAATCTAATTTTTGAGTTCGAAAGATCGGGGTATGCGCCTCGAAGTAGGTTGACGACTTGGCCGATACTCAGATAGTTGCGTTCGGCCATGCCCTACTCACCGGTTTCGATGCGCTCCGGCGTGCTCTCGTGGTAGATGAGCGTAAACGTACCGATCTGGACGGAAGAACCGTCGTGCAGCGGGGCTGCATTGACGATGGCACCGTCAACCCAGGTGCCATTGAGCGATCCCAAGTCCTCGATGTGAGCGCCGAGGCCCTCGCGAATAATGCGCGCGTGGCTGCGCGAAACAGTCATGTCGTTGAGGAAGATGCCGTTCGCAGGATCGCGGCCGATGGTGGTCACGTCGTCCTCGAGCTCAAAGGCGGCACCAGTCTGCGGACCCTTGACGATGGACAGAACGGGGGCGGTGATGCGCACGTTGGCCATGAGGTCGGGAACGGTGACGTCGCTTGAAGGCACGCGGAATACGCAGGTGGCGTCAGCAGTCTTATCATTCTGAGGCATATTGTTAACCATGTTGTCCATGACAACCCCTAACTTATCGCGGACGTGCCGCAAATAATGAACCGTACGTAATCATACCCCAACGAATCAGTCTTCGATTTCAGGGTTCAGAAAGTCGATGTCCTCGTCCTCGGGATGCGCGAGAGCCTGTTTAATGGCCACTCCGCCCTTAATGGAGTAGATGACAGCCGTGAGCATGGAGAAGATCACGCCGCCGTACACAAAGAAGATGCCGAGGGGCACCGAGCTTCCGTTGAGGCCCGGGAAGGCCTTAAGGGTTGAAGGTAAAAGATGCAGGCCGTCAATAACGGGGAAACCGAGCAGCATGAGCGAGAAGCCGGTCATGAGCAGCGCAGTGGCAATCTTTCCGGGAAAGACGACATCGATGGGTCGACGGTGATAATGACGAACGATAAGCGTGCCGATGCCCAGATAGATGTCGCGGCCAATAATGAGCACGCAGACCCAGATGGGCAGCTCTCCGCGAACCACCAGTCCAAGTACGCCGGTGAACAGCAGCGCGCGGTCGCAAATGGGATCCATGACCTTGCCGAGCCACGAGACCGTCTTAGTCATGCGGGCGATCTGGCCGTCCATCCAGTCGGTGGAGGCGGCAACGGCGTAGATTGCGATGGCGATGACGCGGTTGTTATCCGTCACAAACAGGTACAGAAATACCAGGGTGAGGATCAGGCGCGTAAAGGTGATGAAATTGGAGATCGTAAAGATCTTATTCGACGGGTAATCGGAAGTGCCGATAAGCTCCTTTTTGATCTTCTTTTTGATGCCCACAGGACTCCCCCGCTGGTTAACGACAAAACTTTCGATAGTATACCCGTTCCGACGATGTCTATCCAGCGCAGCCATAGAGAGTCCAGACATGTGGAGGGCGCCTCTGGGCTGCGCTGGATTCTGCATTTGTGTACATCAGCCTCCAAAAGCGACATCTTTCGGCTTCTGTGATGGCTGGTTTACACGTTTTGATTCGGTGATTACATCGATCGAGAAAGTTGTTGCTTTAAGCAAATGCGTGCGGGTCGAGATTGGCTGGCACCAAAAGAGCCCATCGGCCGTTACGGCTTCGTTAGAAACGCGCCCCACCATGGATGGTGAACCCGAAAGGTAAGGCGCGCGGGTACGGCGACTCGGCCCGCGCGCCCGGAAGAGAAAGGACGAACCCATGGGTTACATGCTCGAGACGCGCGGGCTCACCAAGCGCTTCGGCTGCGGCGACCAGGCGCAGGACGCCGTGGCCGACGTGAGCCTTCATATCCGCGAGGGCGAGGTGTACGGGCTGCTCGGCCCCAACGGCGCCGGCAAGTCGACAACGCTCAAGATGATCTGCGGGATGCTGCGGCCGACGGCCGGGGAGATCCTCTTTGCCGGGCACGCCTGGCGCCGCGAGGACCTCTACGCAATCGGCAGCCTCATCGAGGAGGCGCCGCTCTACCCCAACCTCACCGCGCGCGAGAACCTGCGCGAGTACCTGCCGCAGTGGGTCTCGCGCGACCTCGCCGGCCTGCTTCCCAACCCGCAGAACCTCATGCTCGTCGGCGCCGCGGCGGGAAGCGCGCTCGCGCTCGCGCTCGTGGCGCGCCGCGCGAGCCGCGTGATCTCGCGCAAGATGGCGCCGCTCGCGGAGGCGGCGGGGCGCGTCGGCGCGGGGGAGCTCGACTTCGCGGTCGGCAGCACCAACGTGCGCGAGGTGAACGACGTGGATTGGCTACACTGATGTGGACAGTTCCGGGAGGGGCGCAGGAGACGGGAGGGCCGTATATGAGGGACCCCAGGCACCCGAGGCATTTCACCGACGAGTTCAAGAGGCAGATAGTCGACCTCTACAACGCCGGCAAGCCCAAGCGCGAGATCATGGACGAGTACGACCTCGGCAAGAGCACCGTGGAGAGGTGGATCAAGTCGATAAACGCGACCGGCTCGCCGCGCGCCGCGTGCAACCGCACGCCCGAGCAGAACCGGATCCTGGAGCTCGAGCGCGAGAACCGCAGGCTCCGGATGGAGGTCGACGTCTTAAAACAAGCGGCGCTGATATACGCTCGAAAGTGAGGGCCATAGCGGCCAACGAGGGCCGCTACCCCATATCAGCGCAGTGCAGGCTCCTCGGCGTCGCGAGGTCGACGTACCACTCCATGCGCTCGCGGGCCGACCGGCCCGCCGCGCCGGACCCCGCCGCGCCGGCCGTGGTCGCGGCCCACGCCGCCAGCAAGGGCCGGTACGGCTCGCGCAAGATAAAGGCGTCGCTCGAGAGGTCGGGCGTCACCGTCAGCCGGCGCCGGGTCTGCCGCATCATGAGGGAGAACGGCCTGGTCAGCGCATACGGCAGGAAGAGGTTCAAGGTGCACCCCGGGGCGGTCAACGAGGCCGACGTGCCCAACGTCGTCGCGCGCGGCTTCGGCGGCAGGGCGCCGCGCACCCATATATGCAGCGACCTGACCTACGTGCGCGTCGGGGCCTCGTGGAACTACGTCTGCCTGCTCGTCGACCTCTACAACAGGGAGATCGTCGGCCACTCCGCCGGGCCCAGGAAGGACGCCCGGCTGGTCAAGTCGGCGTTCGCGACGCTCTCCTTCCCCATCTCGGACATCGAGGTCTTCCACACGGACCGCGGCAGCGAGTTCGACAACGCCGAGATCGACCTGATGCTCGAGGCCTTCGGCATTGAGAGGTCGCTGTCGGCCAAGGGCTGCCCCTACGACAACGCCGTCGACGAGTCGACCAACAGGATACTGAAGGCCGAGCTCGTCCACCGCGAGACGTTCGGCACGACGCGCGAGCTCCGGGCCAAGCTCTCGGACTACGTGCACTGGTACAACAACTTCAGGATCCACTCGACGCTGGGCTACATGTCTCCGGTCGAGTTCAGGGAGGCGGGGCTGTCCCTCCCGGAATCGTCCAAATAGGTGTTGCCAATCCAGGCGTGACGCTCGACGCAGCCACGGGCCCCGCTGTCGCGGGCGCGCCCGAGGCCCCACTCGACCGAACCACCCTGGCGCGAGCCGCCGCGAACCTCGTGGCCAACGCCGCCGAGCACGCGCGCTCGCGCGTGGCGGTCTCCTGCGACGTCGCTGGTGGATACCTCGTCATCGAGGTCGCCGATGACGGACCGGGCTTTTCTCCCGCCGCCCTCGAACGCGGCTGCGAGCGCCTCTTCACAGACGACTCCTCCCGCTCCTCGCGCGACGGAGGCCGCCATTACGGGCTCGGCCTCCACGTCGCCTCCGAGGCCGCGAGCGCCCACGGGGGCTCCGTCTCGCTCGCCAACAGCCCCTCGGGCGGCGCGGTGGCCACCATCGCGGTCCCCCTGTGCGGGGCCTGACGAATCAGGCCCTCACACTGGCATACCTCGCAACCAAACGCTTCCCGGATAATTCATGAGGCCGTACTCGTATTCGAGCCTGCCTATCTCTGCGGCAAGCGCCTCCGTCATGTAGAAGGTTTTCGTGCGGCCCGTCGACTTTGCCAGGCGGTCGTACCTGTTCGCGAGGTCCTCGGGGGTTCTCAGGGCTGCGGTGGCGGTTGCCATGATGCACCTCCCGGTTAGATGTAATACGTGTATTACTTTCTATCACATCACCCGAACCCCGCACCGGCGTACGGTCGTATCTGCTTTTTTACCTTACATTTTGTCAACCGGCCCATGCTCGGCTTGTTCAGCCGGATTAAATCAACTGTTAAATCAATCCAGGCCTGTAGGGGGCGGTGGAAATCTTTCGAGGACTGGGGGCGCCGTCCCTGGGTCGGCTCCTCGATGGCCGCGGCTGAATTCCCCTGCCATCGGCTGCGTGGGTTCCGGCACGGGGTTCTGGCGCTGCTCGAACTGGGCGCAAGACTCGGCTGTTGGTCGTACCGGACGGCATACGTTTTGAGACCGGCAAGCTGATGCCGGCTCGAGGACAGCGGCCCGGTGCACCGGGCCGATCGATAGCGGGCTCAGG
>UQUG01000029.1 GCA_900544205.1 uncultured Collinsella sp. | reverse complement strand
GACTTGCAGCGACGGACCTCAGGACACTCTTACACCACGTCTGCGCGCGCGACCATCGCTGCGGCCTGTTCGGAAGCAAAAGTGGGCGTTAAGCGCTGTAGCCCATCGCTTGCAGGACAAACATGACGACCGTGAGCACCGTAATCACGGCGATAGTCGCCCAAGTGAGCATGTTCCACACGCGACCGTTGCGGTTGGCACCCATAATGTGACGGTCGGCTGCGATAACCACCTGGAACACCAGAACCACGGGCAGTAGCACGCCATTGATGACCTGTGAGGTCATCATAATCTGGAACAGATCGACGCCGGGCATAAGCACCAGCACGGCAGAGATACCGATGATGGCCGTAATGATGCCGCGATAGACCGGGGCCTCGTCCCAGCTGCGGTCGGCACCGCGCTCCCAGCCAAATGCCTCGCAGATAGCGCTCGACGTAACGCCCGGCAGCACGCAGGCAGCCAAGAAGCTCGCCGCGACCAGGCCCGAGGCAAACAGTACCGTGGACCACTGACCCGCAATAGGCTCCAGCGCACGGGCAGCATCGGCAGCATCGCTAATCTGAATGCCCGCCGGGAACAACACCGTACCGGTCGTGATGATAATAAAGCCGGCAATGACATCGGCGGCAAGCGAGCCGCTCACGGTATCGATGCGCTGCAGCACGATATCGTCCTCGCCCGCGTTCTTATCGACCACGTTGTTCTGCGCCAAGAAAATCATCCACGGCGCGATGGTGGTACCGATCGTTGCGACCACGAGCGACACGTAGCTGGGATCATTTTGAATGTTAGGCACGACCAGGTCGACCGCGACCTCACCCCAGTTGGGGCCAGCCATAAACGCGGCGACAATATAAGTCACGAACACGCAGCTCACCAGCAGCAGAATCTTCTCGATGCGCTGGAAACTACCCGACATGGTAAGCATCCACACCAGCAGCGCCACCAACGGCACCGAGATGCTCGCCGGCACGCCAAAGAGAGCAAGGCCGCTGGCGATGCCCGCAAACTCCGAAATGGTCACAGCCGTGTTGGCGATCAACAGCGCCGCCATAGCAAGTACACTCTTGCGCACGCCAAAGCGCTCGCGAATGAGCGATGCCAGGCCCTTGCCCGTGACGCAGCCGCAGCGCGCCGCGGTCTCCTGCGTCACGATGAGCAGCACAGTCATGACGGGAAGCATCCAGAGCATCTTGTAGCCATAGCTGGCGCCCGCGCTGGAATACGTTGCAATGCCGCCGGCGTCATTGCCCGAAAGCGCCGCCAGCAGACCGGGGCCCATAGCGCCAAAGATGGCCGCGATGGTCAACTTTTGCTTGGTGCCCGACTTTTGCTTGGTATTTTGCACGCGACCACCTAACCCATGACCGACATGGTGAGCAGCACCGCAGCGGCGCAGTACGCTACGCACGAGATCATGACGGCAATAACGTTCATGGCAGTGCCCGACGTGTTGAGGTCATGCTCGTCACGCCAGAACAGCACCATCAGGTAAATCACGGCGCTCATGTTACCAACCAGGCAAATGATGGCAGCAATATTAAAGCACCCGGTAAAGAGTTGCTCCTCAAACATGGGCGCATCGGGGAACGCAGCGGTGCGCACCAGCTGGGCGCACAGGTAGGTCACGAGTGACAGAATCAGGCCCATGCCCGTGCTCTGGAAGAAGAACCCCAGATACGGCTTGGGCTCGTCGTCGTGACCGTCATACTCCAGGAAGTAGTTCTTGACGAACGACACCATGCGCGAGGCCGCCAACAGCACGAGTGGCATGGCGCACATGGGGAACACCACCAGATGCGCGGAGCCGAGCGCCGTCCCCAGCACCGTTGCCATGATGCACGACGCGATGCCCCATACAACAACCCAGTACTGGCGATGCACGAACCAGCTGAGCACGTTCGTCGAGTCGTCCGACGCGCTATCGCCCGAGCCGACACCGGCGATCTGCAGGTCCTCCTGATGCTCCTCGGCGATAACGTCCATGGCGTCGTCGAAGGTTACGATACCCAGGATATGACGGTTCTCGTCGCAGACAGGGATGGCAACCAGGTCGTACTTGGTCATCTCGTCCGTCACGTCTTCCTGGTCCTCGTCAGGCGACACATAGACCAGGTCGCGATAGGCCAGCTGACCCAGCGTGGCGTCGCGGTCGGCTACAATCAGCGTGCGCAGCGAAAGCACGCCGGTCAGCATGCCGCTCGGATCCTCGGTATAGACGTAATAGACACTCTCAAAGTCCTCGTCGAGTTTGCGAATCGCCTCGATGGCATCACCGACCGTCGCCGTGGCGGGCAGCGAGACAAACTCCGAGGTCATGATGCGGCCGGCGGTGTTGTCCTCGTAGCCCAACAGATTACGAATCGCCTTCTCCTCCTTGACGCCCATCAGGCGCAGGAGCTTCTCAGCCTTCTCATAATCGAGCTCGTCGATCAGGTCGGCAGCGTCGTCCGGGTCCATCATGGCCAGCATCGACGATGCGTCGGTATCGGACAGGCCCTCGAGCATCTCGGTCATGAGCTCGTCGTCATCGAACTCCGAGATGGCCTCGGCGGCCTGTGCCGTATCGAGCTGCGCGAACACCTGCGCACGTAGGCGCGGGTCGAGCTGCTCGATAATGTCGGCGATGTCGGCAGGGTGCAGCTCGCCGAGCGTCTTGTGCGACACCGAGAGTTGAATGTTCTTGGTCGAGCGGTCGAGCAGGTCCATGTAGGACCAAGCGATGATGTCCTCACTGAGCGGCTTGCCCAGGTGCTTCATAAAGCCTTCGACGATATGCTCGAGCGCGGGGCTGATGGCGCGTAGCAGACCGCGAGCACCAACCTCGGCGCCCAGCAGGCGCAGCTGGTTTTCGCCCGACATGGAAAACTTGATGTCGTTTACGCGCACGACCTTCATGCCCTGCGTGTCGACAATCTGTTTGTTGAGCACGTCGCGGGCAAGCAAGAGTTCGGTCGGCTGCAGGTACGAAAAACGGATTTCGGTGGCCGACGTCTTAAGGTGTACACCCGTCTCGTCGATACGGTCGACCCATTTGCGCCAACTGATCATAAACGGCGTCTTGCCGGGACCGCGGAACGCGAGCGACGTCACGTGTGGAAAAACTTCGCCGGTAGCAATGCCAAAATCGTTCACAACGCCGAGCTTTTCGCCATCGACGTCCAAGACCGGCAGTTTGAGCATCTCACTCAGATAATTCAATGGTGCTCCCCATCATAATTCCTCCGGACGCGGCCGCGCGTGCGGCGTCCGGGGGCTTCTGGATATGTATACGCATGCGCGGGCGGCACGCCGCTCGACGCTTACACCCCGTGCATGCGCAAAAAGCACCTGCATGGGGTCATCGACTGTATGGTCGAGGTTTGGATTTCACCTGTAACCTTTCTCTTGACCCTCATTAACCGCAGTAACTATAGCATCAGCATCGCCCTGCGGCATCGAATTTATGCGCTGCACATTGCAGGCATACCAAACGCTGACGCATCCGTGACATAGCTGTTGGGGACGTTCTTAAACGACTACCCAATGACTACTCTGTGGTGTCGTCGTCCTCGGCAAGTTGGGGAAACACGGCGTCCTTGGGCATGGTGACCTTCGTCAGCGAGGTGAGCTTTTTGCTCAGCGACGTGTCCGTCTTGACCAGGTCGCTGAGCGTCACGATCTTGTAGCCGTCGGCAATGAGGCCGTCGATAATCTGCGGCAGCGCCTCGAGTGTCTGCTCGGCGCATTCGTCTCTATCGGTGAGCAGCACGATATTGCCCGGCGTCACCGAATCGAGCACTGTCGAGACCTGTTCGTCGGCACCGTTTAGCAGCCAGTCGCCCGAGTCGATATTCCACGAGACCACGGCGGAGACCAGGTCCATCGCATCAATCCAGTTTTGTTCGTCAAAGGCAGCGTAGGGAGCACGCAGCAGCATCGTCTTCACGCCGGTCGCCGACTTAATCGCGTCGGTGCCTTTCGTGATCTGTTCGCGTACCGCCTCACGGTCCTGACCCTTGAGCGAATCGTCGCTGTAGCTGTTGGATCCGATCTCGCACCCGGCGTCGACAATCGCCTTGGCCGTGGCAGGCGAGGCCTCGGCCGCATCGCCCGAAAGGAAGAACGTCGCGGTGACGCCCTTTTCCTTGAGCACCTGCAAGATCTGTTTGGTGGCGCCGCTCGGACCCTCGTCAAACGTCAGTGCCACGTACTTTTTGTTGCCCTTGGGCGCCACGCTGGCGCACGCAACAACGCAATCGGTGGCGGGCACAACCTCGCCGCGGTCTTGCGTCTTGCCTGACTGCTCACCAACCCACACCTCGGATCGGCCCTGGACACCCCATGTCTGCACATACTCGATAGCGCCCGTGTCCTCGACCTTGAGCTTGGGCTCGATAACCGTAGCCTGAACCTCGTGCTTCTCGTAAGTGTTACGGCCATCCTTGACCGTCACCTTCTCGCCGCCCTCGAGTTCGCGGCTATCCCATTTGCCCTGCTTCACGCGCTTGCCGTCGACCTTCACCGACAGCTTTTCGCCCCCATGGCGCTTGAGCACGCTGTCATCGACGGCCAGCAGGTCGCCTGCGTCGTAGGTGTCAGTCAACTCCTGGTCGTCGATGAGATTCTGCAGCGTAGAGCCCACACGCACCGCGGTCTTCTGGCCGTTGAGCTCCACGTCCACACTGCGGTTGACGTAGCCCACGACGGCAGCGATAAACAGCACGAGCGCGCAACCCACGGCGATGAGCGCGTAGGGCAGGCGAGACGAACGACGGGGCGTACGGCTGTTGCCGATGCGCGCACTGCGGTCGCTAAAGCCGCGGCTATGGTTGAGATACATCGCGCCGGGCTTACGGCGACGGCGGCGCTGACCGCTGGGTAGCTGCCCCAGATCGCGGCGCGCCGTCGGACGCGCGCCCGAACGCCCGTTTAAGTTGGATCCGTTTTGGCGCATGTGCCCTCCCCCATAAACACAGCAAGCCGGAGCAACAGGTCTCCGGCTTGCCTCCCATCATTTGGTACGTCGCTATTTTGTAGCTTTTGACGAGCCTCCGCTCGCCTTTTGGTATTCGTCCTTAAAGGCCTTGAACATGCCGCGCGTCTTGCCGAGCTGCTTGCCCAGTGCGCGACTGCCCTTGTCCACGGCAACCGATCCCTTGTCGTCGAGCACCTTGGCGCCCTTTTTGACCTTGTCGCCCACCACGACGCTGGCCTCGGCGGCCTTGGCAGCCGCACCGCCCGAATACCCGAGCGACTTGACCTCGTCCGAGACGACCATCGCGCCGTTCTCATAGCCGCGCAGCATCGTCGGCGGCACCTGCGTGTCACCAACCAAAACACTCGAAGCAGCACCGGCGGTCACATAGAATGCCTGCACGATACCCGAACGCGGCTTGAACTCCACATCCGAGCAATAGCCCACGACGTCGCCCGATTCCGTGCGCACGTCCATACCGACCCAGATGATGCAATCGTCCAGGTTGATGTCGAGGCGCTTGGCGGCGGCGGCATCGTATGTGTCCTTGACGTCATCGACCGCAATGGCGCCCTCGTAGACACCAATGGCGTCGAGCGCTACGAATCGGTCGGGGCGCTCGATCATACCCGCGATATCGGACTGGCGGACCATAAAGCCGACCACGCGCGTACCGCCCGGGGTAAAGACCGGAAAGTGAATCTTTCCGAGCTTTTTAGGGCTGCGCGGCGTGCCGTCCTTTTTGGTGCGCTTGTCCTCGGTAGGCTTGCGATAGATCTTGGCGCCGACAAAATCCCCGGCGCGCATTATGCCTCGGTCGAGGGCTCCGCAGCCTCGGTATCAGCCTCGACGGCGTTCTCGACCACGACGTCGGCGGCAGGCGTCACGTTGCCGCCCGAAATGGCGTCGTTGAGCTGCTCGCGCAGCTGGTCCATGCGCTCGCGGGCCAGGTCGACCTTGGCGCGCAGGTCGTCGGTCTTGGCGTCGACCATCGGGCCAAAGTCATTCACCGCAGCACGGGCCTCCTCGGCGCTGTGCTCGTAGGTGTCGCGCATATTGTCCCAGGCGTCGTTGGCGATATCGGCAGCCATGGCGCGGGTCTCGGCGCCCGAGCGCGGGGCCAGAGCAACGCCGACAATAGCGCCGGCAGCGGCACCAAAAAGTGCGCCGGAGACAAAGCTGAAAGTCTTACCCATGATCATTCCTCTCCTGCGGGCACGTCGGTGCCCACCGTTTGAATGCTGTCCATTATACCCGCAGCGCATCACTTGCCGCTCCGCTCATCTGCGTACGGCAAAGGCGCAGGTACGTGATGGTGATAAACGCGTAGACCTACTCCTGAGGCATAGCCGGCATGGCCACCGTGGCACCCGGATCCTCGCCGGCGCCGTCCACGAGCGGCAGACCGCCCTCATGCGCAGGTCCTGCCGGAACCGTCGCCGCACCGCCAAAGACGGCAGCGGAGGCCTCGTGGTTCTCGGCAACCGCGCCCTCGGTATCAATCGCCACCTGGGGCTCGTCGTCAAAGTTGGGGACGCCCTGGGGCTCGGCGGGAACGGGCTCGGTAGTCGCATCGACAACGGGCTCGGCGTCGACCGGCATATCGCCCTCGTCAGCGCCCTCGTCCTCGGTAGCATCTTCGCCGTTCGCAGCGGCGACGGCCTCGTGAGGATCCTTGCCCTCGGCCTCGGCGCGCATGCCCAGTACCAGGTTGCGCAGGCCCGCGACCGTGCCCTCCACGTCGGGGGCAGGCTGGTCGGCGTGCAGATAGGCCCAGTCCATCATAAAGGTGGCCGAAGACAGCGCACCGATGGCCAGCGCGTCGTCGGGGCACGAAAGCTCAACCTCAAAGACGCGCTCGTCGTGCTCGCTTACGCGCGTGCGGCCGCACGAGATGCTACCGGCAAGACCGGTCTCGTTCATGAGCTCGACCGTCACATGCTCCAGCAGATGGCAGAGCTCGGTCTGGCCCATGCAGTCCTGGAACTCGCGGCCGGAATCGCCCAGGCACAGGTGCTTGGCAATCGCGGGCACCAGGTAGTACACGCGCGCCGTGGCCTCGATGTCCTCCGAGGTCATGAGCGGCATGCCGGGGTTCACCAGCACATGCGCGCAGATCTTGTCCTCACTGACGGTGACCTTAAGGATGTTGAACAGGCCTGCCATAACTCTCCCCTACTCTTCCTTGTCCTACTCGTCGCCGTCGTGCGGATTCGCGGAACCCGCACCCGACGTCGTCGGCTCGTCTACCGAAGACTCGGAATCCTTCTTATCGGTTTCGACCGGAGCGATCACGCGAATGAGCGAGATGCGCTGGCCACGCATCGACTGCACTTTAAACTTGTACCCCGCGACCTCAAACACCTCTCCGATGTCGGGCACCGAGTCGCAAAGCTCCAAAATCCAGCCGGCGATGGTCTCATAATCATCGCTTTCCTCGAGCGGCCAACCAAGCTCAATCGCGTCATCGCACGAAAAACGCCCATCAACGAGCCACTCGCGGCGCGAAAGGCGCGTGAGATACTTGTTGTCGGGGTCGAACTCGTCCTCGATCTCGCCGACGATCTCCTCGACGATATCCTCGATGGTGATAATGCCGGCCGTGCCGCCGTACTCGTCCACGACCACCACGATCTGGTCGTGCGAGGTCTGCATCTCGGACAGCAGCGGCAGGATGTCCTTGGTGTCGGGCACAAAGGTGGCGTCGCGCAAAAAGCCGGCGATGGGCTGGTCACCCTTGCCGTCGAGCGCAGGTTGGATCAGGTCCTTGATGTGCGCAATGCCGGCGACGTTGTCGGGATCCTCGTGATAGACGGGGATGCGGCTGAAGCCGGTCTGGCGCATGGTGGACAGCACGTCGGCGACCGTCTCGTCGTCCTCGCACATGGTGGTGTCCACGCGCGGCACCATGACCTCGCGGGCAACGGTGTCGCCTAGGTCGAAGATCTCGTGGATCATGCGCTTTTCCTCGTCGAGCAGGTCGTCCTGCTCCGAGACCATGTACTTGATCTCTTCTTCCGAGACGTTTTGGCGGTCGTCGGCGCTCTTGATGCGCAGGATGCGGGCCAGGCCATCGGAGCAGGCGCCGGTCAGCCACACGAGCGGACGGGCGATCTTTTGGAAAAACGACAACGGTCCCACGACCTGCTTGGACACGCCCTCGGCATTGGCCAGGCCGATGCGCTTGGGGACGAGCTCGCCGATCACGATGGACACGAAGGCGACCGCGACGGTGATGATGACCGGCGCCAGGCCGCGCGCGATGGCGGAGAGCGGCGCGATGCCAAAGCTCATGAGCCACGTGGCGAGCGGGTCGGACAGACTCGTCGAGGCGACGGCGGACGAGGCGAAGCCCACGAGCGTAATGGCAACCTGGATGGTGGCGAGCAGCTGGTCGGAGTCGGCAGCCAGCTTAATGGCACGCTCGGCGCGCTTGTCGCCTTCCTCGGCCTCGTGCTCCAACACGGCGCGCTTGGCCGTGGTGAGCGCCATCTCGGACATAGAGAAGTAGCCGTTGATGAGGGTCAAAACGAGGGTGGTGATAAGGGAGATGGTTATGTCCATCGGGAATTTCTCGAACCTCCAAGATTCGGGACGTCAGGTTAAAACGTTGATGGCGGATACGGCAATTGCACCGGCGCCCAAACGAGAACGCGGGCGCGCAGGCATGGTCGCTAGATTACGAAGAGGATCACCGCCATGAACTGGAAGATGCTGCCGGCGAGCACCCACAAGTGAAACACACTGTGCAGGTAGCGCACGTTTTTGGCGATATAGAACGGCACGCCCGCGGTGTAGCACACGCCGCCGACGGCGAGCAGGGCAAGTGCCACGGGGTTGAGCAGCGCCACAAGTTCGGGCAGCTTAAAGACAACGAGCCAGCCCATCAGCAGGTAGACCAGGCCGCTTACCCAATGCGGCTGGCGCTCGCGTAGGAAGCACTCGAGGGCGATGCCGATGATGGCGATGGCCCATACGGCAAAGAACAGCACAGCGCCGCCGTCGTTTGCGAGCGTGATAAGGCAAAACGGCGTATAGCTGCCGGCTATGAGCAGGTAGATGCAGCTGTGGTCGATGATGCGAAACACGCGCTTGGCGCGCGCGGGCTGAATCGCGTGGTAGAGCGTGGAGGCTAGGTATTCGAGGATAATGCTGACACCATAGACAATCGCCGCGGCCATATGGGCCGGGCCTCCGCCGCGCAGGGCGGCGAATACGATCAGGAGCACCAGGCCCGCGATACCCAGCAGGCAGCCGACACCATGGGTGACGGAGTTCATGATCTCCTCGCCCACTGTGTAGTGTGGAACGGCCGCGGTCTTGGGTCGCGGCTTAGAACTGTCGCTCGAATCGGACATGCCGGTTACATCCTCCAACGTAAAGAGTTCTCAACACTATATCAAAGCGTCTAGGTACGTGCGAAATTTGCACCATACGTGACTCTTTGTTTACCCATTCTTTGCCTGTTGACGCATCAACGGCGAACGTCCATAATGCGCTTGCATTAAATGTTGATGTATTAACATCTTATAGGAGAATACCGCATGGCTCAAAACGCACGTTCCCATCGAAAGCTCAAGATAGCCGGCATCGTTGCACTGGTGGTTGTCGTTGCGCTGCTCGGATTTGCCGGCAACTTTTTGTTTGACTTCGCGCTGAATCCCCGCGCGCCATACACCATGAAGATGATGCAGGATAGCAAGAACGACAAAGAAGGTGAGCAGCCGGATGCCGAGGATACCGAGGCGCGGGCATGGTTTAAAGAGAATCGCGAGAGCAGCAACCTCACCGCGGACGACGGGACCGAGCTTGCCGCCTGGTATTTTGCTGCGTCGGAGAGCACGCACGACTACGCCGTCTGCCTGCATGGATATACCAACGAGCCCATCGGTATGGCCCGATACGCCAAACGCTTCCACGACCGTGGCATGAACGTACTCGCACCCGCCGCCCGCGCCCACGAGCGCTCCGGCGGCGACTATATCGGCATGGGCTGGCCCGAGCGCCTCGACATCGTCGCATGGATCGAGCGAATCGTTCAGGCTGACCCCAAGGCGCGCATCCTGGTCTTTGGCGAATCCATGGGCGCGGCGACCGCCATGAACGTCGCGGGGGAACCTCTGCCCGCAAACGTGAAATGCATTATCGAGGACTGCGGTTATACGAGTGCTTGGGACGAGTTTTCTCTGCAGCTCAAGGATGTGTTCGGCCTGCCCAGCTTTCCCTTGCTCGATGTAGCAAACTTGGTGTGCAACGTGCGCGCGGGCTACGACTTTCATAAGGCGAGCAGTGTGGAGCAACTCAAACATGCGACGGTTCCCATGCTGTTTATCCACGGCGACCAGGACACCTTTGTACCGTACAGCATGCTCGACCAAAACTACGACGCGTGCGCCAGCAAGGTCAAGCAAAAGCTCACTATCCATGGCGCCACCCACGCCAAGAGCGCGCAGGTCGACCCCGAACTCTACTGGAACACGGTCGACAACTTCCTCGACAAGAATTTTTAGGCAAAAAGCAACGTCTGGGGTTTTGTTGCCAAAAATCGGTTTGTAGTCGGCGGTATTCGATTTTTCACCGCACTTCTGAAAAGCCGCCCGCAAGCGTTGTGCTCGTGGGCGGCTTTTGCTCAACTTACGCTATAAAGGCGCTTATTTTGTCCAATAGATAGGCGCTACTTGACCTCGATGAGCTCGTACTCGCTCGTGCCCAAGCCGATCTTCTCGGCATGCGCGATGCACACGCGCCAGTCGGTGTCGGGATGCGTAATGCAGAAGGGGTCGTGCGCCTGCTCGCCCTCCAGATGCTCGTGGTTATGCTCCATCTTGGCCGCGCTATCGGTGAGCTCGGTGTTGGGCAGCGGCTCGGACGCCATGACGGCATCGGCGCAGGCCTGGTCGATGGCGACCGGGTCGAAGCTCGCGAACATGCCGATGTCGTTGACGATAGGTGTGTCGTTTTCGGGATGGCAATCGCAGTTGGGGCTGATATCCATGGCAAGCGAGATGTGGAAGCTCGGGCGGCCGTCGACGACGGCCTTGGTGTACTCGGCGATCTTGCAGTTGAGCACGTCGGCCGCGGCGTCATAGCCGGGCTTGATGCAGTCCTGGTTGCATGCCGCAATGCAGCGGCCGCAGCCCACGCAGCGATCGTGGTCGATGGCAGCGACGTGGACCGTGCGGGTGTTGCCGTTGGCAAGCTCGCGCTCGCGGGTGTCGTCGAACGAGATAGCGTTGTGTGCGCAGATCTTTTCGCAGGCACGGCAGCCAATGCAGTGCTCGGCCGCGACGTTCGGCTTGCCGGCGGCATGCTGCTCCATCTTGCCGGCACGGCTGCCGCCGCCCATGCCCAGGTTCTTCATGGCGCCGCCAAAACCGGCCTGCTCATGACCCTTAAAGTGGGTGAGGCTGATCACGATATCGGCATCCATGAGCGCCTGACCGATCTTGGCCTCGTGCACGTACTCGCCGCCCTCGACCGGGACGAGCGCCTCGTCGGTACCCTTGAGGCCGTCGGCAATAATGATCTGGCAGCCCGTGGCATACGGGGTAAAGCCGTTCTGATAGGCGGTATCGATGTGCTCGAGCGCGTTTTTGCGGCTACCGACATAGAGCGTATTGCAGTCGGTGAGGAAGGGCTTGCCGCCCAGCTCCTTGACGACATCCGCGACGGCGCGGGCGTAGTTGGGGCGCAAAAAGCTCAGGTTGCCCAGCTCGCCAAAGTGAATCTTGATGGCGACGAACTTGTTCTCAAAGTCGATCTGCTCGATACCGGCGTGACGGATGAGGCGCTTGAGCTTGTCGAGCTGGCTCTCGCGAGCATGCGTGCGCAGGTTGGTGAAGTACACCCTGGCGGGTGCTGCGGGTGCAGTTGCGGTCATAAATCTATCCCCTCGGTCTATATGGCGTTACAGACATAGAGGATGGTACCAGTTAAAGCAGAGTTAAAGTCAAGTATGGCACCTAGTCATTGGGGACAGACTTAAATGACTGAAACCACTCATTGGGGACGGACTTAAATGAGTGCCTCGCCAACTGGCAGCTAGGGACGCGCCGTCACGTTTGTGGCGGCGCGCCTTGGTTTGGCGGCGCGTTCTGGCGTGGCCACAATCTGGTTTGATGGCGCGCCCTGGTTTGGCGGCGTTGACGGCGTGCCCTGGCGTGACGGAGCGTCCTGGCGCGGACCGCTAGCCCTTTCGCGCGACCAGATGCGCGCGGAATCCCTTCTGTGCCTCGAGCTTGAGCGGGGTGAGCCCGGATTCCTCGACGAGCGCGCGTAGCTCGGACAGCTTGAGGATGCGCACGTCGCCATGGCCCAAGAGGCGTGCCAGCGGTAGCTCGATGTTGTTCATGAGCCAGACCGCGACATCGTTCGAGGTATAGTCGCGAAGGACCAGTCGCCCGCCGGGACGAAGGACGCGTGCCACCTCGGCGAAAAACCTCTCCGGATGCGGGTAGTGGTGGAAGCTGTTAGAGCAGAGCACGGCGTCGAAGCTCCGGGGCTTGAAGGGCAGTGCCTCCGCGTCTCCGACGACAAAGCTGACGTTATCGAGCTGCTTTGCCCGGGCGACGTCGATCATCCCGGGTGTGAGGTCGAGTCCAGTCAAGTGCTTGCTGGGGTACCGGGCGTGGAGCAGTTCTAGGACGGCTCCGGTTCCACAGCCCACGTCGAGCGCGTCCTCGAACGGTTCGAGCTCAAGCTCCTCGAGCATTTGCGGATAGTCGTCCTTGCACATCTCGTAAATGCCGGCATGGCCGGATTCGTAGACCTTTGCCGCCTCGGTGAACTCCTTGATGGAGAGCTGCTTGAGCTCCTCTGCCGATCTTGCCATGGGTCTCCTTCTGTTCGGGGAAGTCTGACGTTGCACGCGTTTGCCCACGTCGGGCCTGGCGGGCAAATAACGCGGGGGCACCCTTCCTTCGGTTCGTGTCCCCGCGTGTGGGCGGTTCTCTATTCCTGGACCTTCAGCGCCTCGGAGAGGCTCACGCGCTTGACGGAGCGCGTGTGCAGCAGCGCCACGACCAGGTAGGTCGCAAAGCCAATGCCGACACATGCCGCCATGGACCAGGCGGGCACGTAGATCTCGATATTGCCGTTATAGGCGAGCAGCATCGAGCGGAAGATGGCCGTGAGCGAGCCAATAATGACCGGCAGGCTCAGCACGAGCGACGCCGCCACGCACAGCGTGATCGAGCGGATGTACAGATGCGAGATCTCGCTATCGCGATAGCCAAAGACTTTCATGTAGCTGATCGAACGGGCGCTGTGGTCGATCACCGCCTTGGTCAGCAGGTACATAAACAGCAGGAAGATGAACACCGCGAGCCCGATCATCATTCCGATCATTTTGCTCATCATGCCGATGAACTGGTCGCCCACGGCCCGCATGTCGTCGGGCGTGGTGTCGCCGGCAAAGTAGCGAGCATCGAGGTCGAGCTTCTCGTCGCTCACATAGCCGTTAAAGTAGGCGGCGTCGTTGCCGAACAGCTCGTTAAAGTCGTCGATACTCATATAGATATTCATGTCCGACTTGGAGCCCCAGGCACAGTCCTTGCCCGCGTACTCAAGGGAATAATGCTCCCCCTCGTACTTGTCGATGAGCGTGACCTTCTGGCCCTCGCTCCAGCCAAACTTGTCGAGCAGGCCGCCGCCAAAGACGACGCGCCCATCGCCAACGTTGAGGTCTTTCCAATAGCGCGAATCGGGCGAGATGCCGTAGACGGAAATCGTCTCCTCGCCATTACCATCGCCGCGGTCGTATTGCAGCTGGTAAACGGCATATTTCTCGGTCTGCGCAATCTTGTCTGCACCGTTATCGGTCGTGTTAACCGGGTGAATGTCGTCGTTGTCAGTGTCGATCTTAGAGGCCTTGTCGATCAGGTCGATAGCCTCGTCGCGGTTGCAGCCGAGGGCATCGGCAAGATCGTCAAGGCGCGCGTAAAGCGCATCCTTCTTGTCCTGGACCTTGGCGAGCGCGTCCTGCACTGCGGCCAGGCTCTCGGCAGACGGAGATGCGGTCGCGGCATCAGCTGCCGTCTGCGCCGCATCGGCCACGTCGTCAAGCTCGTCATCGGCATCTTGGGCGGCGGTGAGGAGCGCACCGTCCACCGACTGCAGGCGCTCGAGTGCCGACCACTGCTCGCGCTCCTCGGCAGTGCCCTCGAGCTCCAGCGGCGCCTTGAGCGTGTACTGGTGTTCGGCGACCAGGCTTGTCTCGAGGTTGTCCGCATAGTGCGTCATCGTGGGCAGGATCGCCAGGCCAAAGAGCATCAGCAGCGAGGCAAACGCAATGCCCACAAAGAGCGTGGCGAAGTTACCCAGGTTACGCAGGAAGATACGCAGGCGGAAGCGGGAAACAAAACCCATGCGCTCCGGCAGCTGCAAGCCGCGCTTGGTGCCCGATTTGCCGCTCGCCTCGTGGCGAAGAAACTGCAGCGGCGTCTTGCCCATCTTGCGAAGCAGGCCCACCAGCGTGATGAGAATGAGCGCGGCGGCGGGAACCACGGCACACTTCACAAAGATCTCCCAGCTCCAGTACACCTGGAAAGGTGGCAGGCTGTACGAACCATAATAGAGGCTGCGCATGGGCTCGGTAAAGAACACAACTCCGAGCGCAGTGCCCAAAAGCGCCGCGACCACGCCCACGATAGCGGGAAGCGCAAGGTAGTGCAGCACGATCTCGCGTCGACGATAGCCGCTGGCGAGCAACGTGCCGATGATGGCGCTCTCCTCCTCGATGGTGGCGTCGGTAAGGACCACAAAGACAAACGCCATGATCACGATGATGATGTCGAGCAGCGTCATCCACATCATGGAGTCGCCGTCCACGTCGTCGCGCGCATAGCCAATGCCCTGGTTGGAATCGGCATCGATCAGATCGTCCACGCGCGCATCGGCGTCGGTCAGCGCCTCGACCATATCCTGTTCCGCATCGATGCGATCCGCGGTGGGGAGGTCGCGATCGGCAAAGGTGAAGGAGTAGGTGTAGGCAGGCGCGCCGCCGGCATCCTCGAGTGCGGCAAAGCCGGCGTCGGTGACCTCGGCCACGCCATAGGTGATGGTGTTCACCGTAAAGTCCGAATTGTTGAGGAACAGCGCCTGGCTATCGGGCTGGGTCATGATGCCGCAGATGGTATAGGTGCGGCCCTCAAGCTCGACCTTATCGCCCACGGACAGGTTGTTATTGGTGGCAAAGACACGGTCGATGGCCACCTCGTCGTCCGCCTTGGGTTCCCTGCCCTCACAGTAGGACGCGATATCGACCTTGGTGCGGTGCGCATAGGTGCGCAGCGTGCGCTTGGTGCCGTCGTCGCCGGCGGTCTTTTTGATGATGGCGTCGATGGAAAAATTCTTGTAGAGCGTGACGCCGCCGACGTCGTCGGCCGCGTCCTCGGCGGCCTTGAGCTGGTCTTTGGTGACCTCGAAGGAGGTGGTCACGCGGCCGTCCTCGATCGTGTACGCATCGCGCATGCCGTCGATAAGGCAACCGATGGAATGCGCCGCGAGCAAAAAGCCCGAGGTGAGAGCGATGCTTCCGCACATAAGAAGAAAGATGCCTAGGTACTTGCCGATATTGCGGCGCAGCTCGCGCGGGAGACGTTTTGCGAGAGGTGTCATGGCGCCGCCTACCAATCGAGCTCGGCGGCCGCGACGGGCGACTCGTTGAGCTCGTCCTCGACGATGCGCCCGTCACGCAGGCGCAGCACGCGATTTGCCATGCGCGCGATGGCGGCATTGTGGGTGACAATGATGATGGTGCAGCCGTAGGTGCGGTTGACGTCCTCCATGAGCTGCAAGATTTCCTTGGACGTCTTGTAGTCGAGCGCGCCCGTGGGCTCGTCGCACAGCAGCAGGCCCGGGTTTTTGACGAGCGCGCGACCGATGGCACAGCGCTGCTGCTGGCCGCCCGAAACCTGACGCGGAAATTTGTTGCGGTGCTCGTAGAGGCCCAGCGAACGCAGCAGGTCGTCGACATTGAGCGGGTTTTTGGACAGGTGCGCCGTGACCTCGATGTTCTCCTTGATGGTAAGGTCGGGCACCAGGTTGTAGAACTGGAAGACAAAGCCCAGCTCGCGGCGGCGGTACTCGCCCAGATCGGCGGGTTTGAGCACCGTGAGGTCGCAGCCGTCCACCATGATGGAGCCGCCGTCGGCATCCTCCAGGCCGCCGATCAGGTTGAGAAAGGTCGACTTGCCCGAGCCCGAGGGCCCCAGCATGACGCAGATCTCGCCGCGGTTGATGGACGTGTCGATGCCATCGAGTACCGTCAGGCGCGCATCCCCATCGCCGTAGTGCTTTTTGAGATCCTTGACCTGGACATAGGCTTCCTGCGTTGCCATGGTATCCCCCATTGTTAGCCTCGTACTACTTTATGAGGTAATAGTAAACCTTGGCGAACTATTTTGGGGCGAGGCCTAGGATTTATTTCAGACTAGGCGCGGGATTTGGCGCGTGCGAGGGCTAGGCCTACGGCGGCGATGGCGGCGGCGAAGAGCACGGTGACGCCCAGGTCGCAGGCGATGTCGCCCAACATGGCAGACGTCAGGTCCGACGCGAGCGCCTTGCCGATCGCGTCGTTCACCCAATATGTCGGCACAAAGTGCGCCACGGTCTGCACGGCCGGGCCCATCAGCGACAGCGGCATCCAAGCGCCGCCCAAAAACGTCATGAGCATGCCGAGCAGGTTGCCCACGCCATTGAGCAGCTCCTCGCGCGCACCCAGGCTCGAAAGGGCAAAGCCAACGGCCAGCGGCGTGCACGCCAGGGCAAACGTCGCCGCCAGTGCCAGGCACACACGGCCCACGCCGACCTCGGCGACCGCGCCGGCAAAGCCCACGACGCCCATCATGCTCGACACAAACCAGATGCAGACGGTGAGCACGGCGGCGGCGGCAAACACGGCAAGCGAACGTTGGCGCTCGGAGATTGGGCCGGCATCCATACGACGCACGCGCTCGGGCTCGTTCATGCCCGAGAACACCAACCCCACCGATACGATGACCGACGAGATAATCGCGTACGCGCCAAAGTTGAAGTACGACTCGAGCGTGGCGGCAGCAGCCGAGTCGACCTTGACCCGCTCGATCTGGACCTCCGCGCGCTTTGCAGCGGCATGTTCGGCGGCCTTGGCAACGTCGCCGTTGGAGGCAGTGGGCTCAAGTGCGGCTGCAGCGCCCGCGAGCGAGATCCAGCGCGAAGCCTCGGCAGACGAAAGCGCCGCCGCCATGGTGCCGGCACCGTAGGTCACATCGAGCTTGGGCAGGGACTCCCCCGCGCGGGCAGCCGCGACCAGGTCGTCCTCGAACCCCTCCGGGATAAAGAACACGCAGTCGGCGCTGCCCTTGGCGCTGTTGCTCTTGGAGAGCGCGTCCGCAAGGTCGTACGTGTCATCGCCGACGCCCGTGACCAGGTCAAACCGCGAACCTAGGTGCTTGGTGAGTGCCCGCGAAAGGTCGCTGTTGTCATGATCGACCACGATCACGTTGGCGTCGTAGGGCTTGTACTCGGTGAGCTGCGACGAGTTCCAGCTCACCGATGCCGCGATGAATACGCCCATCAGCGAAATGAACACCGTGTAGATGAGCAGGTAGAACGGGTGTGCCAGCGCCATGCGAAGCGCGGTCTTAAAGGTGCTCATAGCGGCTCCTTCCAAAGATCAGCGTGGCGGCGGCAACGAACAGCAGCGCCATAAGGACCAGCGCGCCGGCGCGAACGGCAAAAGGTCCCAGGTCCTCAAAGAAATACAGGCGGTTGAACATGTCGCAGATAAGCTTGACGGGATTGAGCCAGCACTCGGCCGGGCAGGCGCGGGCGACGTCGTCGGCAAGCGCCATCGCCGGCTCGCCATAGAGGCCAGCGAACAGGGCGCACGTGGTAGCAAAGCCCGTGAGGATGCCGGACTTGGACGCCTTGCCGCCCTTAACGGGAAGCGTGCCCACAAAGAGTCCCAGGCCCGTGGCGGCAAGCGCGGAAGCGGCGCCGCCCGCGAGGCACAGCCCCTCGCGCCCGCCAAAGTCGACGCCCACGACCAGGCGCACGTAGCCGATTGCGATCACCATCGAGGCGAAGGAAACCAGCCACGAGCCGACGAAGATGCCGGCCAGCGACGCCGTCTTGGAAAGACCGCCCACGCAGCGACGCGCGCCAAGGCCCGACAGATTGGGCTGCAAATCGACGACGCTCAAGGCGGCAAACTCGGCAGACATCATCGCGACCAGGCCAAAAAGCGCGTAATAGTAGATGACCGTGCCGTCGGGCGTGGTGCGCGTAAGGCTCACGCGACGGGTGCCGCCCTCGAGCGACAGGGCGCGCGCAACCGCCTCGGGGTCGGCGAGTGCCGCCGGGTTGTCCTGGGCAATCTGGGACATGAGCTCGGCATTTTGTGTATACGAGCTTGCCACCGTCTCCAGGATGCTGCGATCGGTGAGCACCGATGATGCGCGCGAGCTGTCGTAGCTCGATAGCAGTGTGAGCTTGGGTGCGCCTGCGTCGTCGACCGTATAGATGCCCGCGACCTCGCCGGCCTTAAGCGCACGGTTCGCATCGGCTGCGTCGTCGCACTCGTGGATCTCGAGCAGCTGATTGTCGCTCTCCTTGGCAAGCGACGTCGCCACTTCCTTAAAGGTCGAGGCGTCCCAGGCCTCGTCCGCTATGACGGCAACCGGTACCGGGTCGACCGTGCCGTCGGAGCTCAGATTCGCAAACATAAACATGAACATCGTGGAAAGTGCGATGGGAAAGAGAGCGCCCCAGACCCACGTGCTCGGCCGGCGCAGCAGCGTCTTGACCGTAGTGATGATGGTGTTGAACATGACTGCCCCCTAGTCGCGCAGCTCGCGGCCGGTGATCTCGAGGAACACGTCGTTGAGGGTCGGCGGCTCGGAGTAGATGCGGCCGAGCGGCACGTCATGCGAGCGCAACGTATCGAGGATGTCGGTCAGGTTATGCGGGCTCGCCTCGCACGAGAACGTGAGCTGGCCTGCCGTCGCCGCCAGGTCCAGGACATGTGGCAGGCTCGCAACGGCGGCGAGTGCCGCACTCGGCACCTCACCGACCTCGATCACGATCTTCTCGCCCATCTGGATCATGCGCTTGAGCTCGTCGTTGGTGCCCTGCGCCAATACGCGGCCGCCGTCCATAATCATGATGCGGCTGCAGATCTGCTCGACTTCCTCCATGTAATGGCTGGTATACACCACCGTGGCGCCCTCGTCGCGCAAGCGGCAGATGCCCTCCAGGATGGCGTTGCGGCTCTGTGGATCGACCGCCACCGTGGGCTCGTCAAAAAAGATGAGCTCGGGCTTGTGCGCGATACCGCAGGCAATGTTGAGGCGACGCGCCAGGCCGCCCGAGAGCTTGCCGGGGCGGAACTTGATAAAGTCGCCCAGGCCGACAAAGTCGATCGCCTCGTCCACCAGCGCGCGGCGGCGCTTGCGGTCGTTTACGTAGAGGCTGCAAAAATAGTCGATGTTCTCGCGCACCGTGAGTTCGTCAAACACCGCCACCTGCTGCGGCACCACGCCAATGCGGCGCTTAAGGTCGTAGCGGGCGGGCGTCATGGGCTCGCCAAACAGCTCGATGGTGCCCTTGTCGTAGGTGAGCAGCTGCAGGATGCAGTTGATGGACGTGGTCTTGCCCGAGCCGTTGGGGCCGAGCAAGCCAAAGATCTCGCCGGGGGCGATGTTCAGGTTAAAGTGGTCGAGCGCGATAAGGTCGTCATAGCGCTTGACGAGGTTTTCGACGTGGACGATGTCTGTCATGAGGCGGCCCTTCTGTTGATTTCGGCCCGGTACGATTGCATCATCGCAGGTGCGGGCGGCGCGCACCAGTGAGCTTTGTCACAAGTGCGGCGGGGGCGGGCGGGAGGAATGTCACGGTTGCGGCACCTGAGCAATTGTCGCGCGCGCCATCGCGTACAATACCCGTATGAACAGGCTATTCGACAAATCGATCGTGTTGGCGTGCTGCATCGCGGCCGCTCTGGGCCTTGCCGTGGATGCTTGCTTGGTCGCGGCGTTTTGTCTTGGCGTCGCAGTCGCCTCGCTTACGGAAATTGCGCAAGGGGAACGCGCCCGCCGCGTCGGTGAGGCCGCGAGCTATGCTTACATTATGGTGGCCGTCTTTGTGCCGTCGTTTGTGCCGTTTGCGCCCCTCGCCTTCTATGACATCGCGCGATACGTGCGCCGTGAGCACGCCTGGGTCGCGCTAGGCGCCGGCGCCATCTTTGCCTGCGCGCTCGTCGCATATGCCCACGCCGGCGCGCTTCCCACCCGTGCGCTGCTGTTGACCGCCATCCTTTCAGTCGCCGCCACCTTACTGTCGCTGCGCACCGCCCAGCTGGAGCGCGAGCAGGAACGCATGCGTCGCACCCGCGACGAGCTGCAGGAACGAGCCCTCGCGCCCGAGGCGCGCAACCGCGACCTTGCCGACCGCCAGGACTACGAGGTCGAGCTCGCAACGCTCGCCGAGCGCGCCCGCATCGCGCGCGAGATCCACGATAACGTAGGGCACCAGCTCACGCGCGCCTCACTGCAGGCCGAAGCCCTACGCGTGGTCCACGCCGACGAGCCCAGGGTTGCCGCCGATTTCGCCGACGTCAAACGCACGGTTGACGAAGCGCTTCAGCTCGTGCGCACCAGCGTCCACGCGCTCAACGACAACGCGGCCAATCTATCCGTACAGCTCGAGCGCATCGTGGAGGGCGCGCGCTCAGATGGCGGGCCGCAGATTGAGCTTGAGGTTTTAACCGAGCATGCACCCGCCAACATCGCCAACTGCTTTGCGGCGATCCTACGCGAGGCGCTCTCCAACACCATGCGCCACGCCCGTGCTCAGAACGTGACCGTGCGATGCATGGAGCATCCGTCGTTTTACCAGCTCATCGTTACCGACGACGGCGCCGGCGCGACCCCGGTGAACAGCCGCAACGCCGCAGAAGGCATGGGACTCGGCTCCATGCGCGAGCGCGTCGAGGCGCTTGGCGGAACCTTCACCGCCGGCCCACGCGCCGGTGCCCCCGGCTGGCGCGTGTTTGCCACCGTCCCAAAACAGCAAGGAGATGAGGCCCGATGAGGCTCATTGTTGTCGACGACGACCGCTTGGTGGTCGATTCGCTCAAGATTATCCTGGGTGCCCAGCCGCAGATCGAAGTCGTGGGCACCGGCGCCGACGGCAACGACGCGGTCGCGCTCTACACCGAACACGCACCCGATATCGCGCTGCTCGACATCCAGATGCCGGGGCGTGACGGCCTTTCGGCGGCACGCGAGATCCTCGAGCGCGACCCCGCAGCACGCGTGGTGTTCCTGACCACGTTTTCGGATGACGAGTACATTGTGTCGGCGCTCAAACTGGGTGCCCGTGGCTACTTAATCAAGACCGATGTCGCCGCCATCCCACCAGCGTTGGCGCAAGTCATGGATGGCAAACGTGTGCTTGAGGGCAAGGCAATCGAGGATATTGACTTTGACGAAATGGGTGACAAAGCAGGCACGCCCCACCGGCCTGCGGCCTTTGCCGGCCTGACCGACCGCGAGTTCGAGGTCGCCGAGCTCATCGCCCGCGGTCTCGACAACAAGGAGATTGCCGCCACCGCCTACATGGGCGAAGGCACCGTGCGCAACCACATCAGCTCGATCCTGGCCAAAATGGGCCTGCGCAACCGCACCCAAATCGCCATCGCCTACCTGCGAGGATAACTCAAAGAATCGGCGACTCAGTTGCGGTGAAATACGGACTGCTGTGCCTCCTAGGGCCGCCAAACAGTCCGTATTTCACCGCAACTTATAGAGCAGTCGCACAAAAGTGCCGCCACGGAGAAGGGAGACGTCTCCGTG